>JACRGO010000074.1 GCA_016212295.1 Nitrospinota bacterium
ACCTAGCCATTTTGCCCTCCTCCATCTTTTATAAGAGTATTTTTACTCTTGATATAAAATATAAAAAAACCACCCATTTGTCAAGATAATGGACGGTATTAGAACAAAAAAGACACAGAAAGGGCTAAACTGTTACAAAAAATCAATGAAATGCGCAATACACCCGGATTGGAGGTATGGCAACGTAATTACTACGAACACATCATTCGAAAGAGAATAAACTAAACCTGATTCGGCAATATATCGTTAACAACCCGTTGAAATGGGGATTTGACAGAGAAAATCCAGCAAACGTAGGGGCGTATGGCAAAGAAGGGGCGTATTGCTATACGCCCCTACAGGATGAATTGCAAACCATCCTGGAAGGGAATGACGCTGGAAAGATATGAGTTGCCGGAGGGATGGAAGTGGAAAAGGCTTTCTGATCCAGAGGTTTGTTTACTCAATCCTAAGAAAAGTGAGTTGAAAAATTTATCGGATTCAACATCGGTTACTTTTGTTCCTATGGCTGCTGTGGACGAAGTTTCGGGCACAATAGCAAAACTTGAAGTAAGAAGGCTGGACGAAGTGCGTAAGGGATATACATATTTTGCTGAGGGAGATGTGATTTTCGCCAAAATTACCCCTTGCATGGAAAATGGTAAGTCAGCAATAGCACGTAAACTCACTAATGGTGTGGGCTTTGGTTCTACAGAATTTCATGTGCTTCGACCACTCACACAGATGATACCTGAGTGGTTGCATATGCTTGTTAGAAGCAAGATCGTTAGAGACGAAGCGAAAAATAGTATGTACGGCGCAGCAGGACAACAACGTGTGCCCATTGATTTTTTTAAGGAACTCGAAATCCCCATCCCGCCACTACCCG
This sequence comes from Nitrospinota bacterium, assembly GCA_016212295.1. GTDB lineage: Bacteria > Nitrospinota > Nitrospinia > JACRGO01 > JACRGO01 > JACRGO01. The sequence goes on from JACRGO010000074.1 coordinate 869, forward strand.
AACAGCGCCGCATCGTCAAGCGCATTGAAGAATTAACGAGGCGGGTTGAGGCAACGAGAAAACTTATAAAGGAAGCCGAATCAGAACTGGCTGCCTTTACTCCGGCCCTGTTGTCAAAGGCATTTAGAGGGGCGTTGTGAAGGTAATTCTCTTTATTCCAACAATCAATGATTACACTGCAGCTAATTTTGATGTCTTGTTCAGCCTCTGGAATCAGGTAAATAATGACAACCTGGACGTGACCTTTGAATTCAGCCAGTGCGGGTTTTTGCGTCACAACGCTGTTGCATTTCTCGGTGGCCTCGCGCGTCTAATACAAATCAGAGGGCGTTGGAATACCGTCTAATGTAAGAATGTTTTTCAAACATGATCCACGCTCACAGTCCTTGAGCGCCGCAAGCTGCCTGAAATGGGCCTTTCAACGCGGGACAACCACAAGGCCTAACGGCACAAGCCGAGGCATGGGGCTTGATCTGCTTAAAGAGTTCGTAAAGCTCAATAAGGGAAAGCTTGAGGTATTCAGCCACGAGGGTTATGCTATAATAGACAGCAAGCGGGAAGAGTTCATGGACAGGTCTGCCTTTTTTGAGGGTACTCTTATCAATATAACTTTTATTTGCGATGAATCCTATTGCCACTCTGCATCAGAAGTTGTTGACGGGCCGCTTTTCTAGGCGATGGGAGGTTTTAAAATGAAAATCAGCGTATTCGATCTGATTGGTGAAAATTGCATTACGTTTGATGATGGCCAGAAGATTTATGGCCTGATATACCCTGAATTATCGGGCGGCAATGCGGTTGACCTTGATTTCAAGGATGTAAAAATATTCGCGACGCCATTTTTAAATCTTGCCTTTGGGCGGCTGCTCAAGGATATCAAACCGGATGATCTTAACCGCCTCCTTAAAATTACAAACATGCTTCCTACCGGCCTGGCAGCCCTCAGAAGAGTTATTGAAAACTCCAAGGAATACTATTCCAACCCCAATGTCCGCAAGGCCGTTGATGAAATCCTGCTTGAGCAATCCGAGGCGGCATAATGGCGGCCAATTATTCAGTCCATGCCGAAGTAGTGAATATCCGCAATGATATGCCAGTACAAGATGATATTTTTTTTGTCGATACGAATGTGTGGTACTGGCTCGCTTCAAAAACTAGCCCGGCAGGTAGATATTTTGATGTGGTTTGATCCTGGCGGAAAATGGACTTTTCGAGCGCCTCGGCGGTAAAGCTGTTATTATTGAATATGAAAATAGCACATGAAACTAATAGAACAGGGGGTCTGATTATGAAAGCAAAAAGTCAGGTGATAGATGAAAACGCGCTTATCGAAAAACTGGTTCCGAAAATCGAGGAAAAAATCAGGACTGATGTTATAAGGAGTCTTATATCGGCATTGGAAGAGCAGATTTATCCCCCTGAGAAGGCGTTCAGGGAGGATTTTGTCAGGCGCGTGGAGAAAGCCGCCAGGAGTAAAGGCAGAATATTCAGGACGAAGAAAGAGCTTGCGGCCCATCTGAATAGCTCGCGAATTTCATTTGAATAGATTAATATAAGCAGGAAACATAATTTCAAATTACAAAATCCGAATTTCAAATGCGCATCTACTCCCGTTTATTCCAATACCTGCGTCCGCACCTGAGTAAAATCATTTTCGCGATTTTCTTGTCCTTGATCGTGGGCGCCATCTCCTCGTCCCCGGTCCCGCTGATTCAAAAGACCTTTGACGATATTTTCATCCAGAAAAACGAGTTCATGCTTTCCCTGATACCCTTCGTGGTCATCGGCCTTTACTCCATCAAAGGCGTGCTGAGTTACATCCAGAGCTGCATCATATACCGCACTGTGTGGAGCCTTATCCACGAAATCCGGAACATCCTCTTCGAGCACATCCAAAGGCTTCCTTACTCGTTTTTCGAGGACAATTCCACGGGAAACCTTATGTCACGCATAACTTACGACGTAAACATCATGCAAAGCTCCATATCCAATCTTGCCAAGGAGCTTATTGAAAACTCCATCATGCTGGCGTGCATCCTTGCCTGGATTTTCTACTACAAATGGGACTGGGCCTTGATATCCCTTCTGGTCTTTCCAGTGTCCGGATACGCCGTCTCCGCCATAGGAAAAAAGATGAAAATCCTCGGCCACCGAGGGCAGGAGCAAATGGGTAAGATCACCTCGATCCTTCATGAGTCCTTTTCCGGGATCAAGGTGGTCCGCGCCTTTAACATGGACAGGGTTGAGGTGAAAAAATTCGAGAAGGAGAGCCTCGACTACCTTAATGTAATGGTTAAAAACGTCAAATACCAGGAGTTGTCCTCGCCTTTCATGGAGACCCTTGGGATGATAGGCGTCGGAGTGATCCTGTATTACGGGGGCCGCCAGGTCTTCGATAACCAGATATCCCCCGGCACGTTTTGGGCCTTTGTCGGAGGAATGATGCTTATGTACAATCCGGCCAGGGTCCTTGGCAAATCATATACGCGCGTGCAAACCGCTCTTTCGGCCGCGGAAAGGGTTTTCCATATATTGGACCTTAAGGTGGAATTGGACCCCAACGACCCCTCTCCCCAGTTGGCCCCTTTTTCAAGCCAAATCGCCTATCAAAACGTCACCTTTCAATATCCAACAGGGAACAGGCCGGCGGTCCAGGATATCTGCATTTCCATAAGGAAGGGAGAGGTCCTGGCGATAGTCGGCATGAGCGGCGCTGGGAAAACCACGCTGGCGGACCTCCTGCTGAGGTTCCACGACGTGACGGAAGGTGGAATATATATAGACGGCACTGACGTGCGGTCCGTGAATGTACGGTCACTCCGGGACCAGATGGCCTTGGTGACCCAGGAGGTGTTTTTGTTCAACGACACAGTATGGAGCAATATCGCCTACGGTAGGCCGTCCGCCACCAAGGAAGAAATCCTGGCCGCTGCGGCGCAGGCCCATGTCGGCGTTTTCGTGGAAAAGATGGCCTTGAAATATGACACGGTCATAGGGGACCGGGGAGTCAAGCTTTCCGGCGGAGAGCGCCAGCGGATCGCCATAGCAAGGGCCTTGCTGAAAAACGCCCCTATCCTGGTGCTTGACGAGGCCACGTCTTCCCTTGACTCCGAATCGGAAAAAATGGTGCAGGAGGCCCTTAATTTTTTAATGGAGCACCGGACGTCCCTTGTGATAGCGCACAGGTTGAGCACCATAAAGCATGCGGATAAAATAGTCGTGCTGGACCAGGGGAGGATAGTTGAACAGGGAAACCACGAAAGTTTGATTAGAAAAGATGGGTTGTACCGCAAATACTGCCAAATGCAGCATTGGCTCTAAACCGTCAATATTTTCCATTAATATTAAATTTGCTTTGACAAACTTGAGGGAATGTTGTTAAATAATGTCAATAAATTAACATGGCGTGGCCTTAGCCACATAAATTGTAATTCAAAATATGCCACAAAGTCACCAAGACACAAAGTATCACAAAGAAGAACATTTTAAGCATTAAATCTTATGGAAAACGAAAGAGTTCCACAGGGCCTGAAATTGAATTCAGGGGACTATAATATCGTTGGCAGCAGCGTCAAAATGATGGAGGTCTTCCAGGTCCTCCAAAAGGTGGCCCCTACTGACAGCACGATCCTCATAACCGGCGAGAGCGGCACCGGCAAGGAATTGATCGCCAGGGCCGCGCACATGAACAGCCACCGCCGCGCCAAACCCTTGGTGGCAGTGAATTGCGGCGCCATCCCGGAGGACTTGCTGGAAAGCGAGCTTTTCGGCCATGAAAAAGGGTCCTTCACAGGGGCCATCAGGACCAGAATCGGGCGGTTTGAGCTTGCCCACGAGGGGACCATTTTCCTGGACGAAATCGGCAACATGAGCCCTAACCTCCAGGTGAAAATCCTGCGCATACTGCAGGAGCAGGTCTTTGAAAGGGTCGGCGGCGCGAAATCCATAAAGACCAACGCCCGCATCGTGGCCGCCACCAACGCGGACCTGGAAAAAAGGATACAGGAAGGAAAATTCCGCGAGGACCTGTTCTACCGGCTCAACGTCATCCCCATCACCCTTCCGCCGCTCCGGGAAAGAAAAAGCGATATCCCCATTCTAGCTAATTATTTCCTGGATAAATACCGCAAGTCCCATAACTCCATAGTGGAGGAAATCTCGGAAAGCGCCATGAACGTCCTCGTCAACTACGAATGGTTCGGGAACGTCCGCGAGCTGGAAAACATCATGGAGCGGCTGGTGGTCCTCTGTCCGGGCCGGAAAATAACCACAAAGGAGCTCCCGGAAAAAATCCTGAAATCCGATGGAAAAGGAGCGGCCGTCAATTCCCACCAGGCTGAACTCTTCGCCGAGGAGGAAGAGGCGCTGGAAAAGCCAATTCAGGAAGACGTCATGGCCGCGATCAAGCAGAATTTTCAAGGCTCCTTTTTTACCGGCATCCCGGCGGAGGGCGTCTGCCTGAAGACAATGGTGGAAAACTTTGAAAGAGAGATGATCCTTGAGGCCCTGGACAAAACCAATTGGGTCAAAAACAAGGCATGCAAGCTCCTTAATCTGAACCGGACCACCCTGGTGGAAAAGATAAAAAAATTGGGACTGCAACGGGATAATGAAGAGTGACTAAAGTGTCAAGTGAACTAAAGTGCCTAAAGTTGTGGTAGATTTCTTTTTTAGAAAAATAACTATTAGAGTAAGGGCGAATCATTATTCGCCCCAACAATTTTAGTCACTTCAAACTTTAGATCACTTTAGCCACTCCCACTGAAATCCCGTTGATTTTAAAAGAAAACTTTGCAATTCCGACACAGTAGAATATCCATTGTGAACCATTACTTCGCTTCTTTCCTTCAGCACTCTTTTGGACCTTTTTAAAACATGAACAATTTTTTTCTTAGCGTAGCCGACAATCTCGCATGCTTCGTGTCAGCGGCCACGGTGGCCCTGCTGGGGCTGTATTTTTACGACTGGACCACTCCCTTTCAATTTAAATCGGAACTGAGCGAAAAGGACAATCCGGCGTTCGGGATCCATATAACGGGTTATATCATCGGCCTGATGATTATAGTCATGGCCGCCGCTTCCCCGTCCGGCGGGGAGCTTCCGCATCCGGTTGATATATGGGTGTTCGGGGGACTGGCGGTGGTCCTTTTCAGGTTCGGCGCCATCGTAACCGACAAACTGATTCTCCCCGCGTTTTCGGATTGGAAGGAAATCTCAGAGGACCGGAATATAGGCGTCGGCTTCGTCACCGCGGGGGTTTTTATCGCCACGGGGTCAATTTTAAAAGGCGCCCTCACAGGGGAGAGTTCCGGCCTCCTCATGGGAATTCTGACCACTGTGGAATATTTCATCTTTTCACAGATAATCCTGGTGGCCGCTTCCTCCCTTTATGCCAAACTGCGGAAATACAAACACAATGACGGCTCGACCCTGACAGTCATTCAGGAACTGCGTGACAACGACAACCCGGCGGTTGGGCTTTCCTTCGCCGGATTTATCGTGGGCGCCGCCCTTGTGGTCTCGGCCTCAATCGATGGAAATGACATCACCTCGATGGACAAGCTTTTTCACGTGCTGTGGACCCTGCTGGCAAGCAGCGTATTGGGCGTCGGCTCCATGCTGCTTATTCAACCATTCGTCGATAAAGCGGTCCTGCCTTACGCTTCCGTGAATAACGAAGTGGGCCAGCAAAAAAACATGGCCATAGCGGGCGTAAACGCCGCTTTTTACGTTGGCCTTGGGCTGATTCTGTACAGCCTGACGGCGTGAGAAAAGTGAACAGCCATTGGTCAATAGTAAAATCATAAAAACACCAACAACTGACAACTGACAACTGACCACTGACTAATGACCAATGACATAATATGATGAAACGTTTCTTCACGATCATTGCTCTTAGCGCCTTCTTTTTTTCCCTGATCCCTGACCTTCCAGCCGAGGCCAGGCGGGGTTTTGGAGGCGGAGGTTTCGGCCGTTCTTCTTCCTTAAGCGGAAGCATGGGACGCTCAGGGTGGGGAAGTTCATCCAGAAGCTCCCTGGGCGCTGAGTGCTCCTTTTCCTCCTGGGGGCGCTCATCGCGCCAGGCCACGACCACCGTCCCGCCCTCTCCGAATGCCAGGCCTTCCGGATGGACCGGGGGAAACATGGACAAACGCATTGGGACCAGCGGAAAGATTTTCAACTCCAGAAGCGAGGCGGAAGACGCCTTCAGGAGAGACGTTAAAACCAAGTGGGACCGTGAACCATCGGCCAGGCCTGAATACGTCCCCAATACCTATTCCTCCGGCGGAAGGAATTATGACGTGGTTTTTAATAACGGCGGCTACGGCTATTGGGGTCCCGGCAATACATGGATGGCGCTTTCCGCTGCCAGCATGCTGTTGAACGCGGGCCTTTTGGCGAACCACGGCTATTATTACGGCACTCCCCATTACGCGGGCGGAGGTGGAGGAGGAAGTTCAGGTTTTTTTATAGTGCTGATGATTTTTGTGTTCGTGGCCGTGGCGGGAAGCAGGGCGAGAAGGTTTTAGGGACTCAAAAATTAAAAACATACCGCGGAGACACAGAGACGCTGAGGAAGACATATATTGAAATTAAAATTTTTTTTCTCCGCGCCACTGCGTCTCCGCGGTTAATAAATGGTTAAAAAATGTATCTTGACTTCATAACTCAAAACAGCACGGTCACGCTTTCAGAGCCGTCCCTCATGGAATTTTTCGGCGGAATGCCGGAATTTTCCGTGAAGAAGATCCGCCGCCTCAGGCATCCCAACTTCCAAATGGTCCAGGTATTCATAAGCAGTCCGAGGATGGATGCAGGACTGATGCTGGCCAACCGTCTCACGGAAGGAGAGGACGGGGACGGCGATCTGGCGATTTTCCAGGAGGACCACACCGGCCATGTGGACCAGCTTGGGCCGGAGCACCTTTCGCCTGACAAGGAAAATTTCGCCGCTGAATTCAAGGCTGTATACACGGATGAAGGCCGGCCCCCATTTGAGGTAAAATATCGTTTGGTGAGGGCCGGGGAATTCCACGGAATTCGTGACGCCCAAAAAGAAGAGGCCCTGCTCTCCCAAGGCATATACGACACCCAGGACGACCAGAATTTCCCCCTCGCCATGGTGGAGTGGGAGCGCGACTGGCTCACGGCCTGGTTCGGAAAGGAGTTAAGGAAGGACCAAGCGGCCTTCTTGTAAATGCAGGAAAGAATGATGCATGGCGCTTAGTGTTTCTTGGTGGCTTTGCGTCTCCGCGGTAAACCAATTATAAAAAATTTTCTTGAAGGAGAAAAACATGGCGATCAATCAGGCGTCAATAACGGAAAAGGAGGTCGGTGTCTGCGCTCAGGTTAAGGACCATCTCATCCGTCTGGGGATAGGCTTCGAGACCACTGAACGGCCCGACATCCTTATTATCAACGAACCGGAAACCAACATTCCCATCACAATCGACGCGGAGGAAACCGTGGTGTGCCTGCGCATCACGGTTTGCGATGAAAAGAAGGACAAGGATTTTTACCTCAAGCTTCTCAGGGCCAACGCCCTCATCTCCCACGGGCATTTCCAGATAGAAAACGGGAAGGTTATCCTTGCCGAGAACCTGGAAGCCGAGAACCTGGACGCCAACGAATTGGAGGCGTCCATAGCCTCACTAGTGGCCGCTGTGATTCAAAACTCCGGCTGGCTGTAACATAACAAACCTTTTTCACTCAGGAGAAAAAAATGAACGTTATTTCATCGGTATTCAGATGGGTAAGGGCAAAAAGCTCGGAAACAGCGGAGGCCATTGAAACAGCGAACGCAGTGGCCTTCGCCAGGCAGGACCTTGAAAATCTGGAAAAGGACCGGGACTCAGCCCGGAACGCCATCGCCTCGATAAAGGCCGAAATAGCCCGTCTGGAACGGGACGTGAACGACAAGAAGGCCGCTGTCGCGGCGAAAACCGCGGACGCCGAGGCATTGCTTGCCAAGGGCAAGGAAGACCTGGCCAAGCAAGTTTGCGCCCTGATAGAAGACATGGAGGGGGAAATCCCGGTCCTGGAAAAGGCATTGGAACAGCAAAGGCAACTCTGCTTACAGCAGGAACAACAATTTCATCAACTTAACCAGGCGGTAAGCGACGCGCGAAGAAGCCTTAAAATGATGCAAACCATGGAGGCAGTGGCGGCCAGCACGGAAAAGGCGGCCGGGGTGAAAATCGGGGACGGCAGCAACGCCCTTGCCAGATTTAAAAAAAGGGAGGCCGCCATACAGATGCGCCTTGATAAGGCCCAGGCCGCCTCGGCTCTCAGTCTCCCGGCTGAACAAAGGCTCGATGACCAGGTCAAGGCCGCCCTCGGTTCCGGAAAAGGGGTTTCGGTTTTGGCCCGCCTCAAGGCCAGGGAAATGAAGCAGCTTTCGTGATAGTTAACCGGGGGGCAGGGATCAGGAATCAGGGGGCAGGGGGCAGAAGACAGATGGCAGAGGACTGCGGGCAGATGCAAATTTTCAATTGAAAATTTTCAATTGAAAAATCGTCAATTGTCAATCAATGCTCCTCCTTCCGGGTCATGTCCGCTCCAATTTTTTTCCACCATCTCCTGCCTTGAATTGGCATAGCAGTAAAGGCAGCCGTGAGGGCAAGTGTCGTAAGATCCGATATCAAAACTCTTCAGGCAGCCGCAGTCTTTTCGCGACGGGGAGAAAACCATGCGGGATATGTCCACCCCGCATTCACTGGACAAGATGCCGGGGTCCACGCACCTCGCCTTTTTGATCCCACTGGCCGACATGGTGTCATCGCAGCAATAAAACAATTCCACCCCGTGGCCCCTCCCTATTTCCACGAAATTTCTTAAAAGCTCCATCTTTTCCTCCCATGATGGCTCTATTATTTCCACCCCCGCTCCCTCCAGCCTCCTTTCCAGTTTCCTGTACCGGTTCATGAAACTCACGATGCAACGGCTTGTGTAGCCAGACAGCCTGGAGGCGATCCATTGAAATCTTTCCAGATGGCAATCAAGCGTGAGAGATGGAGAAAAGACGATTGGATCATAATGCCATTGGACCCTGCCCGGGGAGATATTCATGGATAGTTTTTTAAATGTTTCCACTGATGCGGAAAGAGGCGGTACTTTCCTCTCAAGTGCCGGCGGCAGGCCGGTGATGGTGTAAAGGCAATAAAAAGGGTAGGCCCGGTCTTTCAGGAATGGGAGAATATCCAGAAAAGGGCCGAAGTTTTTGGACCAAAACACCAGGGCGGAGATTTTGTCCACTCCAAGGGGCAAACGGAAAACTTTCCTGGAATAGGGAGATTATTTTCCCGGCCAGATTTAATTTGACTACTTTCAAAGGAGACAATTTTTCCAAGGCCTTCTTTGCGGTGAGTTTTAGAGGATTTTGGGATAAAGTATTTTCCAATATGCTCTCTATTAAATAGGCGATAACACAGACGGCCACATGGCCTTTAACCCGGATGTTGGTATGATGGCGGATAGGCCTGAGTTTTATGAAGTTCTTTATTTCGTTGAAGGCATTTTCAACCTGGGTGAGAGTTCTATATCCCTTGGCGATATTCTCCGTGGAAATGTTTTCGCAATCCGTTCTCAGGATCATGACGCCATCCAATGATTGTGACTCTTCAACTATGGATTCAAGCAAACCATATTCCAGCCTGTGGGGGCCTTTACGATGAAAGGTAAAGTATTTTTTTGTTCCTTTTTTTCCAAGCCATTTATCAATCCGGTCTTCCACCTTCTTATCATTTTTTTGAGCGCCCCTTTTGGTTTCATCGTTAAAGGAGTCGAGAAAAGCAAGGGATTCCTTGATCCGCTTTTGTCTTTTTTCAAATTGAGAATCTCTTCTCTTGGGGTTAAAGGCTATACATATTCTATGCCCGCCTACTTTGCGGGGATATTCATAAATCCACAAGTTTTCCTTTACCTTTATCCATGCGGAGGTCTGTGGGTTTGTGTCAAAAGGCG
>JACRGO010000075.1 GCA_016212295.1 Nitrospinota bacterium
GGAATCAGGCGATGTATGGGAACATACCGCGATGGACGGCACAACCCATTCCCCCTTAACAAAGGGGGATTAAGGGGGATATAAAGATACATTTAACGGCGACTATCGGGGTTATATAATATTTCGCTGAATAGTTACAAATATTTTTGTATAGCCTTTTTCCCTCCCTTCGCCTTTCGTCTTATATTTGACCTTTTGGGAATTAAATGTAATGCAAAAGACGATTTTTTCCAGTTCCCCCTTGATGGTCTCCTTTTTTCCAAGCCAGGAGCCTTTGGGTATGATTGGAACGGATTTTTCTTTATGGGATTGGAAGGGAAATTTCAAGACGGACTCAAAGGCTGAAATTATAATAAGCGGCGCGTTTTAAATGCGCCGGCCACAAAAACTTTATGTTATAGCCTAATAAACATTCACGTCAAGCGACCTTCTGGGAAGGCTCAGCCGCGTGAAATAATCTATATAATTGTACCCGCTCCCGGTAAAGGGACGCCAGACAAGCTCGCTCTTACGCACCTTGATCCTGAGGTCTGAGTAAAAATTCATGGCCTGCGGATCGACCCTCCCGATCAGGGAACAAACCAGCGGATAAAGCATATCCACCGCCTCTTCCGGCGGCAGGGACACATTCATCACCTTCAGGCGCAAAAAGTCGGGGCTGCCGGACGCCGGGGGCGCTTCCTTCTGCATCCTGGAAATATTGGCCGCGAACTTCAATAAAGCGCCCGCGTTCCGCGAAACCAGGGCAGGAACAAACAGTCTCAAGCCCACGGCAGGGTCCCTGTCTCTCAGAATCATTTCCCCCATTTTCATGAATCCGGCAAGGCCGCCCACGCTGTCCATGGCCACCCCGGCCTTTTCCGATTCAAGCGCCACGTCAAAGGCCCACATTGGAATATACAAAATATTCCGGTTGCTTCCCGCGTCCAGCACGTTCAGCTTCACGCCCAGGTAGCCGTCCCCCTTCAAAAGCCACAACCTGCAACAGTTTCCGCAGAAATAGATGATATCAAAATCGCGCGGCGCCAGATCATGTCCGCAGTTTTTGCAGCGATGCGTGAGCAGGCGAATTCGATACTGGGCCGCGGCTTCCGGCGTTTTTTCCCCTGAAATAACACTTGCGCCGTCCGTTTCCTCCAGCAGGGCCCTGCTGACGCCGTCCAGCAGAAAACCGCTGTATTCCTCCGGTCCCTTGCAGATAACGTTAATCACCGGGTAATAAATGATGAAAAATTTTTCCCCGGCCATGTAGACCCTGGAAAACGCCTCAGGGGTTTTCATACGCAGGTCCGTTTTTTCCTGAACAGGCTCAATAAAATCCAGCTCAGAATTCCAAAGCGATATCCTTTTCTTGCGAGGGGCGTCCGACTTTACCGCCAGGGAAGCATCCATCTCAGTGTTTCTTTGAGCGAGGCCGGCGGCCGTATTCCGGGCCGACTCCCGGTCAACGGTCAACGGCAAAAAGACGCCGCTGTCCTTGTACTCCTCGCTGTCATAGGGTTTGAGGGTCAGCGCCTCGGTTTTGACGCCCAGCGTTGAGAGCGCCGGAGCAAAACCGTTATTGGCCTCGAAGCTATGGGACCACGTCTTCCCTATCACGTCCGTCTTGCCGTTATTGGCGAAGACCCGGTAGATCATCCCTTTGAAATACCAGAAGGGTTTGTAGACAACGGTTATTCTTTTAATTACCGGGAGTTTTTTGACTCCCTTTTGCAGGAGTATTTTTTTCGTCGCGAGCGCGATATCCCGTTGGCCGAGGCTGGAAGTGATGATGTATTTAAGGTCCCTGGCCCCGGCTTCAGTGCGGAGTACGGACCCGCAGTAGGCGCATTTAAAGGTGTAGGTCCCCTCCGGATAGCGCAACGGAGCGCCGCACTCCGGGCATTTTATGGAGACTATAAAAGGATTATGCATAGCGGGACGAAGGCTAATGAACCGCGGAGACGCAGAGGCGCGGAGATTTTTATAAAAGGCTTACAGTTGTAAGGGCACGACGTATCGTGCCCTTACCTTTCTCAGCGTCTTTGCGCCTCTGCGGTAAAAATATTTTTAAAATCCTAAATCTATAATAATAGAAAAAATAACTATACTATCATTTCTGTTTACTGAAAACCGCTGAAGGCGGGGCAACGCCGGGGGCGATCCGTTGGTAGATTTCCGTGAATTTTTTATGGCCCAGCTTGGCTTCCAACTCCATTAAGTGCCCGGCAATTTCTTCCATAAATAGTTGATGTTTTCCATTCACTATGTCCTGCCATAGTCCGGTTGAAATTTCCATTGCTTTTTCAAATTTGCTTTGAAGGAAATAGATTCTGGCTTCCATAGCTAATACATGAATCGGCACGCCGCTCTTCGCATCTGGGAGTTCTTTTAATTCCTCCAATAAACTCAGGGCTTCCTCAAATTCACCACGAATCATTCTGCGGGTAGCAACATTTAGGAACAGGCGAGGCTTCATCCCAGCACTCGTTTTTTCATAAGGAATTTCATTTAATATTATATTCTCATATTTCCTGCATTCTTCAACGTTTTCCAAATTTTGTTCGCAGATAGCCAATGAATCCAAATCCGATAAAATACCCATATAAAATTGTTTTTTCTTATTATGCGACAGGCTGATAAGGCTAATTTCTTTTTTCTTGTTCCAGTTTTTTGTTCTACTGTAATACGCTCCAAAAAATTTTAACGCATCGTTAAAATAGGAAGTATCTTCATTGTCAGGGGATTGGATCCAGTCCCTCCAATATTGAACGGTCCGGAGTATTACTGTAGTATCACTGGCTCCTTTTACGTCAATAGCATTTTTCGCTGCAAGTAACCATGCCTTCGCGAAATCGGGCGGCAGGGGAGACGGCAGATGGGAGATATCCAAATCCTGGATTAATCTTGAGCACATCTCATAAAGCCAGTCCGCTATGCCAAGGCTTTGTAGAATCAGCCCAAAACGCGGTACTGTCCTGGAAAAAATATTGTATTCCTTTTGGTGCCATAGGTGCTCCAGGTATCCCCTCCAGCGCGTCTGATTTTGGCCAACCCTGGGGAGCAGAGGGGATTGAGCGTTTTTCATAAAATAATTACATAATATAGCTAACTCTTCACAATAGATTTTGCTCAGACAAAGCCCTATTTGGTCTCTTTTTTCCTCAGTCCAGCCCAATTCCTTTCGTTTCGCGGCAAGATACTGAGGGCCAGCAGGATGGACCTCCCATCCTAAGGGTTGGCGGACATAGAATCCCGCCTTCTCCCCTGCTTTAAAGACCTCTTCCATGTATTCCGGTTTTGGAACGTTCAGGGCCTCGAAGAACTCTCTGGACCAATCGGCTTCCTCTTCTTCCTTCGTATCAAAGGCCACAGGCAGGGCATCCGTTATAAAACCTTTAAGGTCCGCCAAGGCACAAAAGATTGGACGCCATTCCTGCGGCAGCCTCTTCCACCCGAACTCGAACAGGGCGAACATGGAATCCGCCTGGAGGACCGAACCCCCCTTTGCCTGGGAATCCATTTCCCTGCCAAACTCCTCCAGAATTTCCTTGGCGGAACATTCCCTCAGCCGGGGCAGGAGTTTTTGGGTGAGATAAGGATGCCCTTCCAGGTAGTCCAGAAGTTTTATATGTTCCTGGTCCCCCTCCTTTTCCTCCAATCCGCTCTCCTTCAGGACCACGGCCCCGAATTCGCGCCTCTCCTGGTCCGTTAGCCCTTTCACGTCCACATAATAAACATCGTCATTGGGTATCCACTCCTCCCTCCCCCTGGAGCCGATGAGGACCCGCGTCCTTCCCCTGCCGGCCTCCCGGAGGAATTCCAGGAGTCCAGTCCGTTCCTTATCCGCGAGAGAACCCTCGGTCCCGCCCAGCCCCGTAACCGTTTCAAAATTGTCCAGGACCAGCAGAAATCTTTGATGAAGTAATTTATCCATGGTGGACCTTATGCCGGCGCCATCTCCGTCCAGGGTCCTGCCTATGAGTTGGACGATCCGGTCCTTGTCCCATGCCTCGGACTCGTAATTGAAGTAGAACGCCTTTTCCGCCCCAAGGCTGGCAACGTACCAGGAAGCGAATTGGTGAGACAGGTGGGTCTTGCCGATCCCGGCGTATCCGTGGGCCAGGGCTATCCTTCCTTTCCGGAAGGCGGACTCAATGGCGTGGAACTCCCGGTCCCTGCCGAAAAATCCCCTGGCCTCCAGCAGCTCATCACGGAAAGAAATCAGATTTTTTCTGACCTCTCCATAGGCGTTCGTCTTTATCAAGGGCAGAGTTTCCTGCTTGTCCGAAAAAGCCCGTATGTCCCGGAGTCCGTAATGGACCGGCACGGGCCAGTCGTGGAATTCCAACTCCCTGGAGGTGAGGACCGATTTCCGGTCCGCGAGCTTCATGGCTTGGCGGGACTCCACCACGGCCCTGGCCAGGGACTTTCCCTCCGCTATATTGGCGTAAACGGATTCAAAACATTCCGAGGTTGTAAAGGTATATGAGGTCCATGTCATGGCCACGACCCCCTTGATCCCGCCGTGGATAAGTCCGGTGGCCATGGCTGCCTGGAGAGATTCGGAATGATGGGAGTTTTCCATGGCCGCTCCCCGGCAGCTATCCAGGAAAACCATTTCCACCCCTTGGCCGCCTGCCAGTTGCGCCAGGGACTCGGTATCGCGGCAGTCGGTCTTTCCTGAATCGTCTTCAAAGGCCAGGACCCCAAGGGCGGGGCCTTCTTCTTGAGATTGCAGGTCTCCGTGCCCGTCAAAGTGGAGGATATGGACGGGTTTAACTTCGTTGTTGAGCCTTTTTCGCAGGGCCTCCCATGTTGGGGGACGCAATACCTCGATCTCTACCGAGCGTTCAAATTCCAGCAATTTCTGAAAGACGCCCCTGGCAGTGGCCCGGAAAGGAAGGTTGGAAAGGTCAGAGGGCCGGGAAATAACCATCAGGACGCGCAAGGGATTTTCCTTGCCAAGCTGGAGTTGGGTCTCAGGCTTGAACTTTTCAGGGAGGGAGCGGACAAATCCAGAACAGGAGGTGGAAAGACACTGGTCTCTTTCAGGCAAGAGAAGGATTTCCCAGGGTTCCTGAAAAAATTCGGGACGGGTGGATTCCAGAGTGACAAGGACGTTTTGAAGCTTGAGCCGGTCCAGTTTTTCCAGGATGACGTCGCGAACGCGGCCTTCCCCGAAAAGTCTTTGCCCCATTTCTTTCCCGAATTTCTTGATATCGCTTGCCGCCTTTTTTGCCCTTTCGATATTTTTCCCGTACGGGTGCAGGAGATACTCCTCGAAATACCATTGAAGTTCCTTGCGGAAGTCATCGGTAATGGGGGAGGGATAATATTTGACCGGATAGGCGAAGGTGTCGTCTCCAGACACCAAGCGGATTTCCACCTCGCCGGATTCGCCGTTTTTCTCAGGCTTATCGATCAAGCTTAGTTTCACCATGATTTATGGACGCTCACTTTTTGGGAGTAGGCGTTTTGGGTTCGACGCTTCCTTTGACGCTTCGCGGCGGCGGAGGGGGTGGCGGAGGGGGTGGCGGAGGGGGCGGAGTTGCCGGTTTCTTTTTCATGTTTTTTTCCTTTATTAAAATTGTTTCATTTTTTTATTGTAACAGGTTTTGTTATTTCCACCTTTTGGACCCCTGAGCCGAAGGATTTGTCCATGCGGAAAAAATAGTATGGCAAAAAGGTTAAAAAGGTAAGTATCATGGCCACTGTCAGGGAAACCGTGGTCCTGTATATATTATACGATCTGGCGTCGTTATTTATCGTGTTGACCGAAGAAAATTCCACATAATAATTGTAAAGGGAATCCTTCAGACCCTTTTCCACCAGTTCCCCGGAATTTTCATAATCCTTGTAAAAATCCACCAATTGATTCCGGTATTCCTCAATGGTTTTCGCCGTGGGAAGGAGTTTGTCCGTTGGCCCGAACCATGATTTCCTGAAAAAATATAAGGCGCAACCAATGGCCGTTAAAGCGGCCAGGTAGAAAATCCAGAAAATCATGGAAGGGCCTCCGCCTATGTCCGGGTTTTTGTTTTGAAGCATGTATCCCAGGAAGCCGGACAAGGCCAGCAGCGCCGCTATAGGAAGTTGCAGGCGCGAGTTGAGCTTTTCGCGCATATCGATCTCATGGAAATATTGGCGCTCGTAAAGTTTAAAGAGTTCCTCTCTGTTCATTGCTATTTTTTCCTTTGTGCGTCTCCGCGAACTCCGCGGTGAAAAAATTTTTTAATTTTTAAAATCCCAAATCTGAAATCCCAAATCTGAAATCTGAAATTTTATTAGTTCGCCTTTTCCCCGCAATGCGGGCAGAACTTCGTTCCAGTGGGCAGGCTTTTGTTGCAGCTTTTGCAAGCCGTCTTTGTGTCCAGCTTGAAACCGCAATTCATGCAAAACCTGGCGTGCGTCGGGAGAACCTTTGAGCATTGGGGACAGATGTTTTGCACCACCATCTGATGGCCGCACTTGTAGCAGAACCTGCTGCTCTCAGGGGTGAAGGAAAGGCATTCCGGACATTTCACGGTCGGGATTTGCTCCGTCCCTAAATCCTTTTGCCCGGGCATGAATGCCTTATTAAGATAGCCGGGCATCAACATGCCTACGCCCAATCCCATGCCGAGCCCTGCCCCCATTTGTACGCCTGAGGCCACGCTGCTACCATCGCCGCCCGTGCCCGGGGCGGCCATGGCGTTCTCCGCGTTCCTGGTTCCCCCCTGCCGGTCCATAGCCCTTGCGAGTTTCAGCTTCAGGAAATCGTCTATGTTCTTGACTGCCTCCATGCCGCTCCGGGCGTCTATCATTTGCTGAACGTCCTCCGGCACGGAAATGGAGGAGACGTAAAAGGATTCCAGAGACATGCCGTGTTTAACGAAATCATTGCGCAGCCTCTCATGGAGCGCCTCTGATATCTCATCAAAGCTCTTCGGCAGATTGAGGAAGGTGTCCAGCCGCTCGCCTAACACGTCGCTGACGCGGCAGAGGATGATGTCACGCAGGTAGTCCTCTATGTCCGACGTCTGGTACTTCGCCGCCCTGCCCACAATCTGGTTTATGAACGCCACTGGATGGTCTATCCTGCAGCTATACACCCCGAAAACGCGGAGCCGCGCCATGCCGAGGTCCTTGTCCTTGAACGCTATCGGCTCCCTAGTGCCCCATTTGAGGTCAATGAAGGTCTTGTGGTTTATGAAATAGACCTCGGCCGTGAATATTGTCTCGAAGGCCCACGGCAGGGAGAAAAGCTTGGTGATGATGGGGATGTTGAAGGTGGCCAGGGTGTGCCTGCCAGGACCAAAGGTGTCGCACGCCTTTCCGTCGCGGTAAAACACGGCGGTCTGAGTGTCCCTCACTATAAGTTGCGCGCCGAGCTTGATGTCCGCCGAGCCTTCCGGCGGGAACCTGTGGATCATCTCGTCCGGCGGCGGATCAGGCCATTCAATGACTTCGAGTAAAATGCCCATGAGTCTCCTCCTCTATATTATTACGCTCAGAAATTTGCGTTGTCCGCGCAGATTTTTCAACCGCTGCTTGGAATGCCCACAAAGTTTAGCAAAACGTGTATCTATAATCAAAAAAACTAATCGCATATAATCTTCTTGAAATCTTTCTTGACTGTTTTCGCGTGGAGTGTTAAAAAGGTTAGGATTCATCACCGCCAAGGCGCGAAGTGCACGGGCCAAATCTTTATTGAGGGGAGCTTAAAATGCAATGCCATGAAGTGGACTACAAACTTATCGGGGACGACATGCAGATCGTGGAGGTGGAGCTTGATCCCGGAGAGACCGTCATCGCCGAGGCAGGGGCCATGAATTACATGGAGCAAGGCATAAGCTTTGAGGCTAAAATGGGGGACGGGTCCAATCCGGACCAGGGCGTTTTCGGAAAACTCCTCAGCGTGGGCAAGCGGGCCCTCACAGGAGAATCCATCTTCATGACTCATTTCACCAACAACGGCCCCGGCAGGCAGGCCGTCGCCTTCGCCGCCCCTTATCCAGGAAAAATTATCCCAGTGGATATGTCAAAAATTCACGGGGAACTTCTTTGCCAAAAGGACGCCTTCCTGTGCGCGGCCCTGGGGACCAAGGTGGATATCGCTTTCAACCGGAAACTCGGCGTGGGATTCTTCGGCGGGGAGGGATTCATCCTCCAACGCCTTCGCGGCGACGGCATGGCCTTCATCCATGTGGGCGGCACTGTGATTAAAAAAGAGCTAAGGGGGGAGACCCTGCGAGTGGACACGGGGTGCCTGGCCGCCCTCACCTCCGGGATTCATTACGATATCCAACGCTCTGGGAGCCTGAAGTCGATGTTCTTCGGCGGCGAAGGCATCTTCCTCGCCACCCTCGCCGGCACGGGAACGGTCTACCTGCAAAGCCTCCCGTTTTCCAGACTTGCTGACCGCATCCTGGCCCACGCCCCCAGCGCCGGAGGGACACGGAAAGGGGAAGGGTCGGCGCTGGGCGCACTGGGAAACATGATAGACGGGGATTGAAGACCTAAAATTTTTTTTCCGTTCGCCCTGGATTTGCAATTCAACAAAGCATTCCTACAAAACTACATAGGCTTGCCAAAGGGCTTGCCCTTCGTTTACCATAAAAAGCAGCCAAAAATATTTGACATTTTAAAAAAAGGCGCAATGTTTTTTCACGGTCGGGGATATTTACTCGCCTATTCCGAAAATTTATCTCTTTTTTGCCATGAAACGTTTTACTTTTTGCCGCCTTTTTGAAATTTCAAATATTTTTGGCTCATTGCCGGGAAATGAAATGCGCGAGATAGATTTTCGGAATAGGCGAGTAAATATCTAATGGACCCAATAAGAAACGCAATAATACGCTGCCTGAACAAGTGCCATGACGACGAGCCGGCCCTCCTGGAGGAAATCGAGCAACTGAGAAAGGCGGAGGGAGATAAAGTCTTTCAGGGCCTCCTCAGCGTGTTGACCCATTTTGAATTCGAGGCCAGCGACGCCAAGGAAAAATGGCGGAAAATCATTTCCTACCGGAAGGAGATGGAAGCCATGCTGGGCCGGACAGTGAATCTTGCCACCGCTGCCTGCGACTACTTCAGCACGATCCAAAAAGACCTCCACAATCCGAAGATCGTTGAGATAAGCATATTCGAGGAGACCGCGAAGCTGGCCCATTATGACTCCTTGACCGAGCTTTTCAATCGGCGCTATTTCGACTCCGCCCTGTCCAGGGAGATGAGCCGGTCCAAACGTTACGACTTCGATTTATCCGTGATATTCTTCGATCTCGATGACTTCAAGGCGCTGAACGATTCCTTCGGGCATCAGGTGGGTGACCTGGCTTTAAAGAACGTAGCCAAGGAGATCATGAAACAAACGCGGGTCGAGGACACGGCGGCGCGGTACGGAGGGGAGGAAATAGTCATGGTCCTTCCCCAGACTCATAAGGAGAAGGCATTTTTCGTGGGCGACCGCATCCGGAAAAACATTGAGGAAATGACCCTTGAGCATGGGGGAATCCCCATCAAGATAACCCTCAGCGGCGGGGTGGCCTCCTTTCCCATCGACTCCATGAGCGCCCAGGGTCTGGTGGAATGCGCTGACAGGGGCCTTTACCAGGCCAAAAACCAGGGGAAGAACAATGTCGCCCTCTATTCCTCCGAAAAGCGGCGGTTTCCGCGCATTGACTTTTCCGGCCAGATCAATGCCTTTCTCCTGTCGGAACCAGGCAAGAACTTTACAGGCAAGGCGAAGAACATAAGCATGATGGGACTGCTCTTTGAAAGCGTGGAATCCATGGAAATCGGCGAGGAACTCCGGCTAGACGTCCCGATCCCGCCCCATAACAACCGGCTTCCGATAACGGGCCGGGTGGCGCGCGTCATTCCTTCCAGCCATTCCTTTGATATAGGGGTCTCCTTCATCAAAATGGCGGACAGGCAAAGTAATGATCTGGCCCTCCGTGACTTCGGAAAATACCTTGGGTCGCAATTCCAGTCAACGGTTTAGCGCATATTTTTTCACAGCGGCTCATTTCTTGAATTTTTATTTATTGCCTGAAATAAGCCTCTGTCTTCACCACGCCGATTTCCAATTCTTCCAGCTCATCCGGCCCCACAAGCTTCCTCAGCACATCCAGCGGCTGCACTTGCTTGGAGTCAACCACAGCCAATGTGACCGACAGCCTGAAGCCTTCATCCGTAAAATCCATGACCTTCAGTTTTTTTATAAAGGGAGAGAGATTGATTGTCTGGGGCTTGCCTTTTCTTATGCGCTCAAGAATAATTTCCCGCGCCCCCAAAATTCCCTCAACGGCCTTTTCAAGGTCCTCCCTGGCGCCGAATATCTTTTCTCCCTTTCCATTAAAATTGACGCTGACCTCGTAATCCACCCGCTCCAGGGAATTTGAAAGGGACGCCGCCGCTGGAAGCAGGCGCTGGACTGTCAGCGCCTTTAACCCCTCCGGCAGGGCCTGGTTGATCCCTTGCATAAAATCATCCGCCTCCAGGGGCTTGTTGAACTGGATGTCGGCGTATTCGGCATAACTTTCCACTCCAAGGGAAAGGGCAGAGGCGTAGGCGATCTTGGGGTGCGGGTGAAAACCCTCGGAATAGGCAAGCGGAACCCCCATCCTCAGACAGGCCCTGTGCAGAACCAGGTTCAGGTCCAGGTGAGAGATGTATTTCATGTCTCCTGTCTTCTTGAAGCGCATTCTCACCGCAACCGGCAGGGAGCTGAAACCTGAGTCCCGCGCCGCGCCGGTGGAAGCCTGCTCCCCGGTCCACGGCAAAGGGGCCACCACTTTTTTGCACGTGGATTCCAATCCGCAGAGGTGGCATTTCCCGTAGCGGCAGTCCTCTGTTAAAGCCTCCTCCATGGACCTCCGGTATTCCTTTTTCAGATACTCCTCCGATACCCCGGTTTGGATATGGGACCAGGGCAGCTTTTCCTCCAGGGGAATTTGCCTGTGCGCGTAAAAGGAAGGGGCCACTCCAAGTTCCCCAAACGCCTTCTCCCACAGATCGAAACGAAAACGCTCCCCCCACCCGTCGAACCCGCACCCCAGTTCAAAGGCCCTTTCCACCACCGCGCCAAGACGTCTGTCTCCTTTTGCGAAAACACCCTCAAGCAGGCTTGCTTCCGGGCTCGGCCTCTTCAGGCTGAATTCCCTCCTGTTCCTGAAAAGAGACCACAAGAGGCCCATCTTTTCCTTCAATACTTCCAGGGGGTCCTGGGGCGTCCATTGAAAGGGCGTGTGGGACTTGGGCACGAAGTATCCGACGCCAAGATTAATCCCCTTTATCCTGCTTCCCTTTTTATTGACGATCTTCAGGACCCGCAGGCAGAATTTGTGAATCTCGCGTATGTCCTCCATTGTCTCCGTTGGCAGGCCGACCATGAAATAAAATTTGAGCCTCTCCCATCCGAGGCCGGTCAGGTCGGACACGGTGCGCATCACGTCGTCCTCCGAGATGTTCTTGTTGATCACCTTCCGCAGCCTTTCCGTTCCGGCCTCCACGGACACTGTAAATCCTGTTTTCCTGACAGACCTTATGGCCTCCATCAACTCCCGGCTGATAGCGCCCGGACGCAGTGAAGGGAAGGACATCGAGGTCCTTCGCTCCTGGTATTTCGCGATCAGATACGGCCCAAGCTCCTGGATGCAGGAAAAATCCCCTGAGCTCAGGGAAAGGAGGGAAAACTCCTCGTATCCGGTGGATGAAAGCGATTTGTCCAGAAGTTCCTCTATTTTTTTCCAGGAGCGCTCCCTCACCGGACGGTAGATGATCCCTGCCTGGCAAAAGCGGCATCCCTGCGTGCAGCCCCTGTCGATCTCCAGGGAAAGACGGTTATGCACCAATTGCGTGAATGGAATGGGCGGCCTGGTTGGGTAGTCAACTCCATTAAGGTCCCTTACAAAACGTTTCCGGACAAAAGGTTTTTCCGGAAATTGTGGAACTATGTCCAGGATGGAACCGTCAGCGTGATAAGCAGGATGGAAGAAGGAGGGGACGTAAACGCCGTCCAACTCCGAAAGCGCTTTAAGGGTCCTGTCCCTTTTCCATCTCTCTTCCCTGGCGGAGGCCAGCAGAGCGGCGATTTCAACCATTACCTCCTCTCCGTCTCCCACGACAAACAGATCAAAAAATCGGGCCAGGGGTTCCGGATTAAAGGCGCATGGACCTCCGCCGATGATAATGGGGTCATCTTCTCCCCTCTCCGCTGAATGGAGCGGTATCTTACCGAGGCGCAACATAAAAAGAATATTGGAATAAGACAACTCGTACTGAAGGGTGAAACCCACAGCGTCAAAGCGGTTCAGCGGAGTCCTTGTTTCAAGCGACGCCAGGGGAAGTCCCCTTTTTTCAAGCTCCGCGGCGTAATCCATGTCCGGGGCGTAGACCCTCTCG
This sequence comes from Nitrospinota bacterium, assembly GCA_016212295.1. Taxonomy (GTDB): domain Bacteria; phylum Nitrospinota; class Nitrospinia; order JACRGO01; family JACRGO01; genus JACRGO01. The sequence goes on from JACRGO010000075.1 coordinate 12,367, forward strand.
GCCGCTACTCCCTCCCTGGCGTTCAGAATGTGGTAGAGAATGCCAAGACCCAGGTGGGCCATTCCGACTTCATATAAATCCGGAAAGGCGAGGGCGATGCGCGCCTTGACGTCTTTTTCTTCTTTTCGGACCGAATTGACCTCGGAGCCGAGATACTGCGCGGGTTTCAACACCCGCATGAGGATTTGCTCGTAACTGTTTTTTTTCATTGTTCCTTGAATTATAAGTGGCTAAGGACACAAAGAAAAAAACTTTGTGATCTTTGTGTCTTTGTGGTGAATTTTAGTTCCGGCTTGTCCTGGTTAGGGTCGTGGCCATTGCGATACCAGTTGCCTCGCCTTTCTTCCGTGAAACCAAAGAAGGACCAAGGCGTAAAATTTAACCGGCATGATTAACAGGAACGGACGCAGCCTATGCGGATCAGCCGCGAAGAAACCCTTATTGGCGAATACAATTTCATTTAAAACGAAATGGTGCAAACTCCTTTCAATATCCATGGACAATATCAACCAGCATAGCACAAAGGAAACGGTCCACCATTTATTCGGCCTTTCGTTGAGATAGACCGCGCCTATAACCGCCAAGGGAACGCAAATGGAAATCAGGTGGTGCTCCCATGTAACGCTGCTCATAAGAGTGTAAAGGATGACTATATTGGACAGCGGCACGATTTTCCCCATATTGCCGGAGGGAGAAATACTTTTTCTGTTTTGCGCGATCGCATCCCCTATCAATAAAAAAATCGAAAACAAATACACTGCCTTCCCCAATCCTGGATTTTCCCAGGAAACATTCAACGCGAGAATGGACCTGACGAATATTGAGGAAAAGAAACCATTCAGGGAGCTATTGCCGTGGTCTCCTGGCGGAAGGCCGGTTTCGTAGGGAATATTTCCAAAGGAATAGGTTGGTAAGGTCACTTTAACATAAAACAAGGTATTTTCCACTCCCACTATCCAAACTGAAAGCGCGGTAAGGAAAACCAGAAAAAACAAGGCGTGGAAAAAAATCCGGTATCGCCGCAATAAAAACAGGAAGAACAACAACAGTACCGGGCCGATTTTAATCAGCGCCAATATGGAAAGGCACAGTCCCGCCCACGTATTTTTCTCTTTAAGATAAAAATGAAAAAACAGGACAAGCGCCGCGAAAATGAATATATTGACCTGGCCCCAACGGAAATTCTCAGCAATGGAATTGAATGTGAGGAGCATGGCCCCGATAAACAGCATCAGGTAAAGTTCATTGTCCCCACGACCGTCCTTTCCATAGGATCTGATAAGTTGGTAAAGGACAAAAAAAGCGAGGTAAAGAAAAAAAATATTGAACCAGAACCATAATTTGAGCGCATTTAAATAGGAAAAAAAGGTGAAAGGATACATCAATACTGAACCGAAGAATGGGGGATACACATAGGAGTAGACTTCACCCTCGTAGCCATGATTCCGCGCCAGTTTTTTCAGTTCGTAAGTCTCATAGGGGTTTAACTTCATCTTTATTGCCTGGGCGGCAAAATAGATATGGGCGAAATCGGAGGTTTTCTGTCTATGGCTATTGATGTAGCAAGTTTGAAATGAGAACCAAATCAAGAAAATTGTAAAAACGCCCATGAAGGCTTTTTTTCCCATGCCAATCCTTTTTTCTCAGATGGTTGTATCACCAACATGCCACGGAATTGGCGTCCATGATTCTTTTTACAATCTCTGCGTAATTCAGGGTATTACCGTGATGAGTTATATTTCTTGCTTCAACATCTTCCTTGCAGGCCCAAACACGGGAAGAAAAAACATCGCATTTCAGGAAAACAGCGTCCTGGATCAAAATGACGTCCACCTCGTCCCTTTGGGCCATTTGAAACGCTATAAGCTTTTCAGCGTCAGGATTTTGAGTCTTGCGAAGAATATGTATCCGTTTCATTTGCGGTAATTCCATCCAAACTACAAACTTATAAAACTTTGTTTTTTCAGCAAAGTTTTTCATGCAACTCATTGAGAAGTAAATTCGAAATCCGAATAACGAAATCCTAAACAATATCAAAATTCAACGGCTCAAATTTCAAAACTCAGGCCAACGTGGTTTGGTATATTGAAATTTGGTTATTCGGATTTGTTTCGTATTTCGATATTCGGTATATAGACGTGTGTATCAAAGGCGATGGCGTTTTCCATAAGGCCAAATTAGCACGGAGATATTGATTTTGTCAAGAATTTTAAAACAGCCGGCTTGGTTGACTCCGCAAGAGAAATATCATTAAACTTGGAGTGGCTCCGTGAACTCTTTTTTTTAGCAAAGTTTGCTCGTATAACCTTTTAAAATAAAAGATTTTATTCCTTACATGAAAACCATAACCGAAAAAGAAATACTCCATTTTTTTGAAGAAACTGCCAACCGTCCCATGAGCTCGCGGGAGATGCTCTCCACCCTGCATATCTCCACTGAGGAGCGCCCCGCCTTGCGAAAACTCCTCAAGCAAATGAGCAAGGACGGCCTGCTGATAAAATTAAAAAAGGGCAGATACGGCCTGCCCTCGAAAATGAAGCTCGTCACAGGCAGGGTGCAGGGGCATCCGGACGGGTTCGGATTCGTCATCAGCGAGGAGGAAGGACAAAACGACCTCTTTATAAACCCCCGCAGAATGAGGGAAGCCATGCACGGCGACCGGCTAATGTGCCGCATCGAGCACACGAGCGGCGACAAGTCCGAGGGAAGCATTGTGCGGGTCATCGAGCGCGGACAAAAGACCCTGGTGGGGATTTTCGACCGCACCGCCCGCCTGGCTTATATCACTCCGATGGAAAAGCGGCTGGCCTGCGAAATATCCATACCAAATAAGCAAACCGGCGGGGCCAAGAGGGGCGAGGCGGTGGTGGTTGAAATAACGAGTTACCCGACCAAGCACCTCCCGCCTGAAGGGAAGGTCGTGGAAGTCCTCGGGTCGCCTGATGATCCGGAAATTGAAATTGAGATGATCATCCGGAAAAACGGCCTGCCAAGGCGGTTTCCGTCCGACGCGGCTGAAGAGGCAAGAAAGATCCCGGCCAAAATCCCGGAGGAAGAAATACAAAAAAGGCTGGATCTGCGGAAAAAAATTCTTTTTACCATTGACGGGGAAACAGCCAAGGATTTCGACGACGCGGTTTCCCTCGAGAAAAAGTCCAATGGAAATTACGCACTCGGCGTCCACATAGCCGACGTCAGCCACTACGTGCGGCCAGGAAGCCCTCTGGACCGGGAGGCCCTGGAAAGAGGCACCAGCGTATACTTCCCGGACAGGGTGATCCCGATGCTCCCGAAGGAACTCTCAAACGAGATATGCAGCCTGAAGCCAAGGGAGGACAGGCTCACTCTCTCCTGCATAATGGAATTCGACCCGGAAGGAAACCGGCTTAAATACGAGCTCAAGGACACCGTCATTAACAGCGCGGCAAGGCTCACTTACGCACAGGTTGCCGGAATCCTGGAGCCGGAAAAAATAAAAGTCTCAGAGCAGGAAAGAGCAAAATGGAAGAAGGAACTGGGAAAGATATGGGATTGCCTCTTTATGATGAAGGAATTGGCCCTGCTGCTCAACAAGAACAGGGTGAAAAACGGGAGCGTGGATTTTGATCTCCCGGAGTCGGATATAATTCTCGACCTGTGCGGCAAAATAGAGAATATCGTCAAGTCGGAACGGAACATCGCGCACAGGATAATCGAGGAATTCATGCTGTCCGCAAACGTCAGCGTGGCAGAATTCTTGAGCGTGAAAAAGGCCAATTCCATTTACAGGGTCCACGAATCACCCTCACAGGAAAATATTCTGTCCCTGCGGGAATTTGTGCATAACTTCGGATATCCCCTCCCGGCCCCTCCGGAATTCACCGCTAAGGACTTGCAGGGACTCCTTGCCTGGGTACAGGGCAAGCCGGAGGAAAAACTCATAAATCACGTGGCCTTGAGGTCCATGAAGCAGGCGGTGTATTCAACGGAAAACATCGGCCATTTCTGCCTGGCCTTTCCATTCTACACCCACTTCACTTCTCCCATCAGACGCTACCCTGACCTTATAGTGCACCGGCTCGCGCGGAAACATAAAATCGCCGGTAAGGCAAGCAAGAAGGATAAGGACGTGTCCATGAAGAATTTGGAGGAAACCGCGAAGCTTTCCTCGGAAATGGCAAGAAGGGCGGAGGAGGCGGAGCGGGAGGTGGTCAAGCTCAAGAAGGTCCAGTTCATGCTCGATAAGGCCGGGGAAGAGTATATGGGATTTATCACAGGGGTCACCTCCTTCGGGCTTTTCGTGGAACTGGTCGACCTCTTCGTCGAAGGACTCATTCACGTCTCGTCCATGTCGGATGACTATTATATTTATCAAGAAAAAAACCACTTGCTCATCGGGGAAAGAAGGAAAAAGGTATATAGGTTGTGCGACCAGGTGCGCGTCCGCGTCGCGAACGTGAGCGTGGAAAAGCTAAGGATTGATTTCGAGTTGGTGTGAGTAACAACAGTTATTTGCATTTTTTCGTTTGTTGACTAAAGTTGCATATTATCGGCATCAGTCATTAGACATTGGTCAATGGTCATTGGATATTGGTGCATGGGAAATTTTTTCACTGAAACCAATGACTAATGACCAATGACTCCATCCAAAAACGTCAATTATAAAATCGGTGAAACAGAATGAAAGCCTTTGTTACCGGTTCCACGGGGTTTATCGGGTCCCACTTGGTCAGGGAACTTCTCAATGACGGCCATGAGGCCAGGGTCCTTGTCCGCAAGGGAAGCAACCTTTCCAATATCGAGGGCCTGGGGCTGGAGACCGCCTTTGGCGACTTGAGGGATTATCAAGGTCTTCTCGAGGCTCTGCGGGGCTGCGAAATCCTCTACCACGCCGCCGCGCATTATTCCTTCTGGGACCGTGACAAAAAGCTGATTTACGGGATCAACGTGGACGGCACGAGGAACATTCTCCGGGCCGCCGGGGAGTGCGGCTTAAAAAGGATTGTTTACACCAGCACGGTTGGATGCATAGGCATTCCAGAGGACGGGACCCCTGGAAACGAAGACACCCCTTTAAAGCCCCAGGACGCATCCAATCCATATAAGCACTCCAAATATCTGGCCGAGCTTGAAGCAATAAATTTCGCGGCAGACGGTCTTCCGGTGGTGATCGTCAATCCCAGCGCCCCGGTCGGGGCCATGGATATCAAGCCCACGCCGACCGGTAAAGTCATAGTGGATTTCCTCAACCGCAAAATGCCCGCATATCTGGACACCGGGCTGAACCTGATTGACGTGAAGGACTGCGCCAGGGGCCATATTCTGGCCGCTGAAAAAGGCCGGACAGGAGAGAGGTATATCCTGGGAAACCAGAACATGGCGTTAAGGGAAATTCTGGAGGCCCTTGAGGAAATCACCGGCCTACCCGCCCCGAAATTTAAAATCCCCTACCCTATCGCCCTGGCCGCCGGATACGTGAGCCATTTTGTTTCCGACTACATCACCCACTCCCCCCCAGCGGTCCCGCTGCCTGGAGTCAGAATGGCGAAAAGAAAAATGTTTTTCGATTCCTCCAAGGCGGTGCGGGAACTGGGGCTTCCTCAAAATCCGGTGAAGGAAGCCCTGAAGGAGGCGGTGGAGTGGTATAAGGGGAATGGATATGTCCTGATTAAAAGATAGTAACGAGTGACGAGTATGAACTTATTAGCCACTGGTCACTGGTCATTGGGCGTCTTCCTGCTATCAATGACAAATGACTATTGACCAATGACCACTGCCTTATGTTGTTAGTATGCAACTGTTTGATTTATAAACGAAAAAATGGAACCTAATTTTATTGAACTCCTGTGGGGCACGGTTGTGTTGCGGCCTTACGTATTCGCATTCCTTGCCGCCTTCCTGTCTGCCGGTATCACGCAAATGGGCCTTAAGCGCACCCTGGCCTTCATGGCTTGCGCCTACCTCATCGCTTTTTTATCGGAGTACTCCTCCACCAGAAATGGCTTTCCATACGGCCTGTACCACTACATCGAAGCCACGCGCGACAGGGAACTTTGGATATCAAACGTCCCCTTCATGGATTCCCTCTCATACGTCTTCCTCTCTTATTTCAGCATCAACACGGCGATCTTTTTCGTGGCGCCGCTGAAACGAAGTGGATGGGAAGTGCGCCCGGTCTTGACGCATGAAATCCGGCGCTCAAAAAAGGTCCTCTTCCTATCGCCGTTGCTGTTCATGCTGCTTGACGTAGTCATTGATCCGGTGGCCTTGCAGGGTTCGCGATGGTTCCTTGGCCAGATTTATTATTACCCCGATGGAGGAATACATTTCGGGGTCCCGCTCTCCAACTACGCGGGCTGGTATATAGTGGGATTCGCCATCACCCTCGCCTACCGCCTGATGTTCAGCGCCTTTCAGGGGACAAAGGAACCGGGCGGGAAGGATTTCCCCTATCGGGACATGCTATGTCCCGTGGTCTATTTCTCGGTCTTTATCTTTAATCTGACGGTGACGCTGTGCATCGGGGAGTTTCTGATGTGGGCCTGCGGAATGGCAATTGCCGGGACCATCTTTTATCTATTCATGAGACGCGTTATGTCCGCTGCCGGATTTTAGCAGTTTATCAATAGGACACTGATTTCTTTCAGGCGCATTTTTTTGACATAAACTCCAGCTTAATGGAAAATAAGAGGCGCGAACGATTACCTTGTCAAGCCCTTTATGGAGTCAAGGATAATTTCTTCGAGGTCCGGGTGCGCGACGACGGCAAGGGCGTGCCCGAGGAATATCAGGAGAAGGTCTTCGAGGATTTTTTCCAGGCGCCGGGAAGCAAAAAGGGGACTGGGCTGGGGTTGAGCAGCGCCAAAAGGATCGTCGAGGCCCACAAGGGCAAAATCTGGATAGAATCCACCGTGGATAAAAAAAATATTTTTCATGAAAAGGAGTTCATATGAGAGCCACTGTAACAATAGAGAAAGAAGTGTTGGACACTCTTCAAAAGGAGACAAAAACAAAGAGCAAGACCTCTGCGGTGAAAGTAGCCATTGATGAATACCTCAGGAA
>JACRGO010000076.1 GCA_016212295.1 Nitrospinota bacterium
GGAATCAGGCGATGTATGGGAACATACCGCGATGGACGGCACAACCCATTCCCCCTTAACAAAGGGGGATTAAGGGGGATATAAAGATACATTTAACGGCGACTATCGGGGTTATATAATATTTCGCTGAATAGTTACAAAATATTTTAAATTTTAGATTGCGGATTTTTAGATTGGAAAATAAAATTGATTTCCTCACTTTTTCAAAAAAACCGAATCCTTCAACACCTTCCGCCAACGTTTGACGCGGCGGGAGGACTCCTGGATCAGTTCCAAAAGCACATTCATGTCTTCAATGGGTTTGAGGACATAATCAATGGCGCCGTATTGCAAGGACTTCAGTGTCTTGTCAAAGGAAGTGTATGCGGTGATCATGATGACCTGGACGGAAAAATCCATTTGCTTGATTTCCTGCAATAATTCTATCCCGTTCATTTCCGGCATATTGATGTCGAGCAGGGCGATGGTGAATTTTTGGGTTTCCAGGAGGCGCAAAGCCTCCTTGGCGCTTTGCGCTACTTCCGCCTCGAACCCATGAAACTCCATGAATATCTTTAATGAGTTGAGTATCTCTACTTCATCGTCCACGATGAGTATTTTATCGTTCATTTTTCAGTCTCCCGATAAGGATTCGTGATAGTTCACGGGTGTCAGGGACCAGGGGCCAGAATATAAAAAAATTCCTTGCCGGCTCCATAGTCCCGTCAGGGCTATGGCGCCAGCAGAGATTTCTGCCCCCTGCCCACTGACATCCATGAACTATTATAAGGATTCAACGATCCCTTCCACATCCAAAATAAGCCCCACCTTTCCGTCCCCAAGTATGGCCCCGCCGGAAATCCCCCTTATCCCATGTAGCCGGGGCCCCAGATTTTTTATTACCACCTGTTGCTGCCCGACAAGGTTATCCACCATGATGCCGCGTTGTTTTCCATTTGTTTCCACGATCATGATCAGGGCTTCCCACGGCGTGGTCTTGCTGTCCGGAATGCCGAACAGCTTATTCAGCCGGATGAGGGGGACCAAGCCGCCTCTTACATTGACCACTTCTTCCCCTTTTGTAACGCTGGTTATGTCTTTTTTGGATGGCTTGATCGATTCCCGGATGGAGACGACGGGAATGACGTATCTCTCTTTTCCCACCTGCACTATCATGCCGTCAATGATGGCCATGGTCAATGGAAGCCGTATGGTGAATTTGCTTCCCTTCTCCTCCTCGCTTTGAATCTCCAGCTTGCCGTTAAGCTTGCTGATATTCCTGACCACCACGTCCATGCCCACTCCCCTGCCGGAGATGTCCGTGGTCTTGGCCGCGGTGGAAAAGCCCGGCAGCAGTATCAAATCAAATATTTCCTTGTCTGATAATTTCCTGTCAGCCTTGACCAGTCCCTTTTCAACGGCCTTGCTCTTTATTCTCTCACGGTTCAATCCCTTGCCGTCGTCCATTATTTCAATGATCACGTTTCCCCCCTGGTTAAACGCCTTTAGAAAAATATTCCCGGTTTCAGGTTTCCCCTTGGCAGTCCTTTCCTCCGGCGTTTCCACCCCGTGGTCAACGCTGTTCCTGAGGAGGTGGACAAGGGGGTCATTGAGCTGGTCGATCACTGTCTTGTCGATCTCGGTTTCCTCGCCTGAAATCTCGAACTGGATTTTTTTATTTATCTTGTCCGCCAAATCACGGACCAGGCGGACCATTTTCTGGAACATCATCCTAAGGGGGATCATCCTTACCGCCAGGACCTGCTCCTGGAGGCTCTTCGTGTTTTTCCCCATGTATGTGAGGTTCTTAAGGATGTTGGCGTTTATTTCATTCTGAAGGATCGGGTCCTGGACCACCAGGGTGTGGGAAATCACCAATTCCCCCACCAGTTCCATTAATATATCCAATTTTTCCGTGGAGACCTTTATGGCCGCTGCGACAGCGGCCTTTCCAGGCGCCACGCCCGCCCTCTCCTCTTCCGCCGGGGCCGCGGCCGGCCGTAGTAGAGAAACCGGCCTCCCCTTGGCCCCTGAAATAGCGCCTCGAATCTCCTCAATCAAGGGACCGATTGGGAAAGGAGGCGCTATCTGTTCCTTGGGGATCTTGCCGAGTATGTTTTTTATCCGTGAGTCCAGATGCCGCATGATGCGCACCTGGCAGTCAGTGGATTTCAAAAGCAGGTTTACTATTGGCTTGTCCACGAGCAATTGGCCCTTTCTCGCCATGTCCAGGAGGTTTTCCGTTTCATGGCTGACCTTGTTCATGTCCAGGATTCCCAGGAATCCCGCCGCGCCCTTAACGCTGTGGAAGTGCCGGAAAATGGAGTTCAACAGATCATTGTTCGCAGGGTCCTTTTCCAGCGCCATTATCCCGTTTTCAATGCTTTCTATATGCTCCGTTGTCTCTGACACGAATTCCGTGTAGATGACCGAGTCCTCCTCGGAGTTTATAGGAAGCGGGTAGGTTTCCGGGAAAACCTCCTTTTTTTCAGGTTCTCCTCCGGTTTCCGCGGCGCCACGGGCTTCCGGCGTTTCCCCCCTAACCCCTGGCCACCCTTCCTCTTTCGCGGCCCCTTCTTTTTTTCCCGGGACGGCCTGTTCTTCCCTGATAATGGAAGCCAAGCGTCCTCGTAGCTCCTCGAAATCCTCTTCCGCCTTGGAATCATCGAGGCCGCCTTCAAGAAAATCCTTCAGGAATTCCCCGCATTCAAGGGAAAGCGCGATATTTTCATTGGAGACCGGCAGGGCGTCCAGCATGAAGCCTTCATAAATTTTCGCGATGGCGCCGGCAAAGCGGACAAGATCCTCGTCCGTATTCCCCTTAAGGCCGTCCCTCAGCCCCTCAAGTTGGAGCATGGCCCGCGCCATCAGCGCCTTGTCCAGGGAGTCAACGTCGGTGGCCATCAGCTCATCCATCAGTTTCGTCAGCGTCGCGACGGAGCTTTTCCTGACCGGATCCGGGGGGTGCTTGAATATTTTCGCCTGTTTCTTTTTAGCCATGTGATATAAAATATAATTTATTACTTGTCTTTATTCAATTAATTTGATATTTTTCTTGATACACTGAAAATTTATTTTGCTTGCGGCCATGCAGCCCTATGAAACATTCCAGCCACGAAGAAATAGCCATTCTGGATTTCGGCTCCCAGTATACACAGTTGATAGCTAGAAAGACCAGGGAGAACAAGGTCTACAGCCGTATACTCCCCTTCAATGAACCGCTGGGGGACGCCTCGCGCGTCAAGGGAATCATTCTTTCCGGCGGCCCGGCCAGCGTTTACCAGGAGGGGGCGCCCATTGTTTCCAAGAATATTTTTGAATTGGGGATCCCGGTCCTGGGGATTTGTTACGGGATGCAGCTCATGGGACTTCTGCTTAATGGGAAAATAACCCCGTCTGATAAAAGGGAATATGGAAGGGCCGAGCTTTTCATCGACCGCCCCTCCTCCCTCCTGGAAGGGGTGGAGAGCGGGAAAGTGGCCTGGATGAGCCACGGAGACCGCATAGACAAACTCCCGCCCGGCTTTCAGTCCGTCGCCCACACCAGTAACTCCCCTGTCGCGGTGATGGAAAACGCGGAAAAGAGACTCTACGGTCTCCAATTCCATCCAGAAGTAACTCACTCGGAACAAGGGGGGCGGATATTGCAAAATTTCCTCTTCCGTATATGCGGGTGCGGCGGGGACTGGACCCTTGGCTCCTTCGCGGAGGAAACAATACGCGGCCTCCGCGAGAGGATCGGCGATAAAAAGGTGATATGCGGCCTCAGCGGCGGCGTGGATTCCTCGGTTGCCGCGGTCCTGGTGTCCAAGGCCGTTGGAGACCAGTTGATTTCCGTTTTCGTGGACAACGGACTCCTGCGCAAGGGGGAGGCGGAAAAGGTCGTTCAGGTCTTCGGCGGAGCGGGGATGAAATTGAATCTGCGCCGCGTGGACGCCTCGCGGCGCCTTCTCGAAAAACTTAAAGGAGTTGAGGACCCGGAGAAAAAAAGAAAAATTATCGGGCATGAATTCATCGCGGTCTTCGAGGAGGAGGCGGAAAAGCTGGGAGACATTGAATTCCTGGCCCAGGGCACTCTCTATCCGGACGTCATTGAAAGCGTGTCCTTCAAAGGTCCCTCCGCCACCATCAAAACGCACCACAATGTCGGGGGCCTTCCTGAAAGAATGAAATTCAAACTCGTGGAACCCTTGAGGGAACTTTTCAAGGACGAGGTCAGGGAGTTGGGCAGGGAACTCGGCATTCCACAAGACATCCTGATGCGCCAGCCCTTTCCCGGACCCGGCTTGGCTGTCCGGGTCCTCGGCAGGGTCACGGAGGAAAGGCTTGCCATTCTAAGGGAGGCGGACGCCATTTTGCTGGAGGAAATTAAAAGGGCCGGACTTTACCATGAAATCTGGCAATGCTTCGCGGTGCTGCTCCCGGTGAAGACCGTGGGCGTCATGGGGGACGAACGCACCTATGAAAACGTCGTCGGCATCAGGGCCGTGAACAGCAGGGACGGCATGACGGCTGACTGGGTGAAGCTGCCGTATGATCTCCTCGCCCTTCTATCCAACCGGATCATCAATGAGGTTAAAGGCGTTAACCGGGTGGTCTACGACATCAGTTCAAAACCCCCCGCCACTATTGAGTGGGAGTGATTCTAACAGTATAGGAATTTCCATTTTTTTCGTTAGCAAAAGATATTTTAAATTTTGGTGAATCGAATAACGAATATCGAACAAGGAACCGCGGAATTTTGAAGATTTTCCTTCGACATTCGTTATTCCTTGTTCGATATTCCGCGGTTCTATATAACCTTGCATAACTAACGCTACATCCTATTGAATTGGTTAGCTTCCTTGCCCTCTCGTTCCCAGGCTCCTGCCTCACTGCCATTAAGTTAAGGAAAAAAGCCTTTGTTTTCAATTAGTTAGGCGGGCTAGATTTTATATTAACTATATGGTAATATGTGTCTATTATGCATTAATTATTAAATTTATAGTAAA
>JACRGO010000077.1 GCA_016212295.1 Nitrospinota bacterium
CTTTGCCTGGTTAGGAAACTTCAGGCGTTTGTCAAAAGATTACGAAATACTGACCCGTTCCGAAGAAAATATGGTGCGAATTGCCATGCTACGCATTACGGTCGCTAAATGCATATGATTTTTTCAAGACAGCTTCTAAATTTGGTTGCGGCGAAGCCGCGCCATGAAATTAATAACCGGCTAAGGGATGCAGGGTCTTCCTTCTCAACATGAATGGAGACGGATTGGCCTTTTTCCCTTGCTCCCTCCTGTTGGTATATTATTCCGTTATCCGCAATTTCTTGACTACGGTGAACTTCTTTGGGGCAGTGCCCTTGCTGTCGTCCGCGCCGCCGGAATCGAGGTCAACCGAGGTGAATTTCGCGGTGACCTTATAACTTGGGCCGGATTTGGCCGGATTGCTCAGGACACCTTGGTTCATGGCAAAGGTAAGCGAGCCGTTGAAGGACCCTCCATTGACCGTGGCGTCCCCGTCCCCCCCATACGGAAGCGTTATTGAAAAGACATGGGAGGCGGGTTTCTTGGCGTAAGCTATCACTGTGTCAACGGACGAGTCATACTTGGAATTTCCTCCCATGTCCACGAACGCCCTGGTCCCGTCAAGCGCGATTATGCTGAAAACAACCGGGGAACTCCCGGTGTGCAGCATGGTGTATTGGCCCACGGTTTTCCCGGCTGTGAATTCGTGGAATTGAAACTCCTTTGGATAGGTGAGCTGAATCTGGTAGGTTTCGAGGGTCTCGCCGGAAAAATTAAAAGTCAGCGCATGGTTTGCCTCCGCCGATTTCCTGGTTGAGGAAAGGGTATAGGTGGTCTTGGCGGGCGGCTTGTACTCTGTGGTGGAACTGGCCCTGAAGAATAACAGCGCCTTGGAATACGGGCTGGCGCCGAAACAAAACAAGCTGCACGAAGAAAGGGCAAGGGCCATGGCGATCCCTGCCGCGGCCCCGCCCGCGAGTTTGACTTTTTGTTTCATTTTTTTCTCTTTCATTATAAGGATTAACGAAGAGACCGCTCTTGCGTTCCTAAAAAGAAAAACAGAAAAAAACGATGGCCCGCTACTTTTTCACGGCCTGTACAAATCCACTATGCCAGCGAAGCCGGCCGCCGTGAACTTGCTTGCCTTGCTCTTGATTTCGTCCAAACGCTCCTGATAGCTGGGCGTGTCAGATTCAAAATAAACCCCGGTCCTTATTTTCCCGCCCGGATTCAGCGCCAGCTCAACCGCCCTGGGCAGGTTCGTCCTGTCGTGGTCATCCGGCAATGGCTCAACAAGGTCCTTATAGGCCTGGAAGGTATTGGTCTTGTTGAAGGTCGGGCAGGGGGAAACGAGGTTTATGTATGAAAAACCCTTGTGCTCCATTCCCTGCTTGATGAGCGCGGCTATTTCCTTCGGGTTTCCGGAATATCCCTGCGCCACGAAAGTCGCTCCGTACACGAGACAAAACGCGAGGGGGTTCACCGGCCTGTCAGGCGAGCCATAGGGCGTGGTTGAGCTCACCATCCCCATGTCGCTGGTTGGGGACACCTGCCCCTTGGTGAGGCCGTAGATACGGTTGTCCATTATGATGTATGTGATGTCAACGTTCTTCCTGCAGATGTGCGGGACGTGTCCGCCGCCGATGGAAAATCCGTCGCCGTCTCCCCCGGTCGCCACTACCCTGAGCTCCGGGTTGGCGAGTTTGACGCCCATGGCAACCGGCAGGGCCCTTCCGTGCGCGGTATGAATCCCGTAGGTCTTCACGAAAAACGGGAAGCGGCTTGAGCAGCCTATGCCTGAAACGATCACCGTGTTGTTGTAGTCAATATTAAGTTCAGAGAACGCCTTGTACAAGGAATTCAAGACCCCGTAGTCGCCGCATCCTGCGCACCATGTCGGGGGGACAACGCTTTTATAGTCTTTTGGTTGAAGGGCTTGGGCTGTCATGGCCGGATTACCTCCTTGATCTTGTTGTAGATGTCTCCCGGCGGGAATGGCAGCCCGCCGTAGATGTTATATCGAATGGAATCAATGCCTGTCCTGGCCCTGACTAGTTCCGCGAACTGGGCCTGTTTATTTATTTCCGGGATCAGGACCTTCTTCACGCTCTTCGCGAATTTGGCGATGGCCTTTTCCGGGAGAGGGAAGATGAGTTTAGGATAAAGGGCCGCGACCTTCAATCCATCGGCCCTGGCCCTGGCCAGGGCTTCCCGCACCGCCCCCTGTGTGGAACCCCAACTGATGATGCCCAGGTCAGCGTTTTCGTCGCCCTCCCTTTCGGTGGGCTTGTACTCGTCCTCGATATTGGCCAGTTTCCCGAACCGTTTGTCAATCATCCTGGTGTGGTTCTCCGGGGTATAGACCGGACGCGACACCTCGCCGTGCTCGAGTCCCGTGGCCACGTAATTCCCGCCGGGCTGTCCAGGTTTTGACATTGGGGACACGAGGTCCTTTGTGTATTCATAACGCTTGTACACCTCTTCGCCTCCCTTGGGCTCAAACCACTTGCGGTCTATCAGTTTAAGGGTGGACGGGTCGGGGACCTTGATCCCTTCAGTGCGGAAACCGAGAGACCCGTCGCTCAGCAATATGACCGGGATCTGATATTTTTCAGCGAGATTAAAGGCGTCAACTGTCAGATGGAAACAGTCTTCCACGTTATCGACCGCGAGGACAATCCGCGACATGTCGCCATGGCCGCCGTAGACGGCCGTGAAGAGGTCGGACTGCTCGTGCTTGGTCGGAAGGCCCGTGCTGGGTCCGCCGCGCTGGACGTTAGCGACAACCAGGGGGATTTCCGCTATGGAGGCAAGGCCAAGGAGTTCGGTCATCAATGAAAGGCCGGGGCCGGATGTGGCTGTCATGGACTTGGCCCCGGCGTATGAGGCGCCGATGACGTTTCCAAGAGAGGCAATTTCGTCTTCCGCCTGCACAAGGGTCCCGCCCAATTTAGGCAGGTTCCTGGCGAGCATGATGGCGATTTCCGTTGCCGGGGTGATGGGGTACGCGGAGAAGAACTCGACCTTCGCCGCAAGCGCGCCAAGGCCCACGGCCTCGTTGCCGGAAATAACGATAACATCCTTGTCCTTTGCCTGCGGCTCTCCGAGTCTGTATGGGTCCTGCTTCTTTATGTTTTTCTCAACGTACTCCTTGCCCATGTCTATGGCCCTGATGTTGATGTCAACAACCTCCTGGCCCTTTTTCCCGAATTTCAGCCGGATGTTTTCCTTAAGGGTCTCAATGGGAAAGGAAAAGAGAGTGGAAATGGCGCCCAGGGCCACCATGTTTTTCGCCTTGGGGGCCTTAAGCTCGTCCTTGGCGATCCTGGTCATGGGCACTGCGTAAGAGATGACGCCGGGATGCGATTCCGGCTGTATGTCTCCGCCCTCCGGACCGTCCCACAAGAGGACCGTGCCGGGTTTAAGCTCCTTTTTGTTTACCTGGTACGCGTCGTTGTTGAAGGCCACGAACACGTCGAACCCGTCGCCCTGGGAAAGTATCTGCTTGCTGGAGGCCCTTAGCTGATACATGGCGTATCCGCCGCGGATCTCCGCTGGAAAGGTCTTGAAGGTATAAACATGAAACCCCGCCTTTGCCGAGGCCCCGGTAATGATGTCGCCGGAACTGATGATCCCCTCTCCGCCTTCACCGCCTATCCGTATGATTACGTCATCTCTCGCCAATCGCTTCCTCCCTAAAGAAATTGGTTTATTGTTAGCCGCTTTTTTAATAAAAAATAAAAGGGCTTAAAGAAGGTGTATTATTTCAAAAATGAAGCGGGGAGTCAATGGCCATGCAATAAGATTATGAAACAGGGGACGGTTTTAAACCGTTCCCTGCGCCTTTTTCTGTTGCCGGGAGCGCGGGCGTCCCGCCCGCTCTTTAATAGTTGGCACGGCTGCGTTCCCGGTAAGCACTGTTACGCTTCGCCGTCATTCCCGTAACTTCTCAAAAATTGAGGTGAGAAGCATCTACGTTCGTTCGTAGTAGCCCTTATGAATGGGCTACTACAAACCACCTCAATTTTTTGAGAAGTTTAAGATAGCGGGCGGGACGCCCGCGCTCCTAGGAAGTGCATCCATTATTGCATCGTCTTCGGAACGAAAACCTGGCTGCGTCCACATGCCGCGCCGTGTTATCCGCGCCGTCAGCGTTCCATTTCCCCTGAAAACCTTTCCAGGTCCAGAACCAGCCCCATCTCTCCTTTGCCTGTTACTATCACCCCTGAATAAAATCCCAGCCTGGACAGGGGCAGCCCCAGAGGTTTTATCACGGCCTCCATTCCGGTCAAAAGATGGTCCACAACCAGTCCCAGCTTCCTGCCCGCTATTTCCACGCAAACAACCGGTTCATACGCGCGTCCGTTGGTGCTCCCCGGCGGAAGATTTAATAAAGAACCCAGTTCCATTATGTTTATCCTCTCGTCCCTTCTTATGAAAAATTGTTTTCCGTTTTCCTCTTTTATGCTGGACAACGGGACCTCCGCCACGAATTGTAATTTGGACAAAGGAATTGCCAAGAGTAGTTCTCCCTGCCTCACAAGGAAAGTCTTGGCCACTGCAAGGGTCATTGGAAGTTTCAAAATGAATTTCGTGCCCCTGCCGGGAACGGAATGAATGAAAATATTTCCACCCATGTTTTCAATGGCGGTTTTCACCACGTCCATTCCCACGCCTCTGCCGGAAATATCAGTCACCTTATCCGCTGTGCTCAATCCGGGCGCGCAGATCAGCATGAGCGCCTCTTGCCCGGAAAGACTTTCGGCCTTCTCGCGGGAGATAATTCCCTTTTCCACCGCTTTTTCCACGACTTTTTTAGCGTCGATGCCGCGTCCGTCATCTTCTATTTGTATATAGGCCAGGTCCTTTTCCTTCCAGGCCGTCAATTCCAGTTTTCCGCAAGGGGCTTTCCCTATCTTTTTTCTTTCCTCCGGACTCTCTATGCCGTGGTCAACGGAGTTGCGGACCAAGTGGAGGAGCGGGTCTCCAAGTTCCTCCAGGATGGCGCGGTCCAGCCTGACGTTTTTCCCAAGGATTTTCAGATCGACTTCCTTGCCTGTTCCGCGTTGAAGCTCCCTTATCGCCCTTGGAAGCATATCTATGAGGGCCGCCAGGGGCATCATCCTTAATTTCATGATCTGATTGTGCAGCCTTTTAATGGAGCGTTGGAGTTCCGCGTGGCAATTTTTCAGCTCCGTGGACCCGGTTTCCTTTAGCAAATCAAAAAGGCGCCGCTCCTGGACCATCATCTCTCCTATAATATCCACCAGATTGTCCAAGTCAGGGGTATCCACCTTCACCGACGCTGGTTTTCTATAGGCTGGAAGAGGGACCGTGGTTTTTTTCTTGTCCTTTTCCCTGGTAAATTCTTCTCTTGTTTCCTTGGTTTTTTCCTGGGAGCGAGTTATAAGAACCTCCTCGATGGTAAAATTTTCAAGCTCCACTGAGGATTGGACAATGTTTTCCACTGCCTCTCTTTCCGCCTGTGACACAAGAAACAACCAAAAATCATTTTCCATTCCCGAGCGGCCGCTTTCAATCTCCTCGCGGGGAGGGTGCGTCCTTTTCACGGTCCCCAGGTTTTCCAATTCCACTATAAGGAGGAAGGCCCTGGCGGCGGGAGAAGGGGCGTCGCTGGAAACGAGGACATGGATTTTAAAAAGCTTCCAGCCTCTGTCCGAGGAACCGCCAGGCTGGCCTTCCTGAGCGCTTTCTTCATGGAAGCCTCCAGTCCTGGAAACCGGTGGAGGGACAGGCAACGAAGCCGATAGAGTTCCGGCTTCGATTTTTCCTTCAGCCAGGATTTTTTCTATAAGGGAGGAGCAGTCAGGAAAGTCCATGGAGTCAGAGGCTACCATGTCCACCAGGGTTTGCAGGGTATCCACCACCTCGAACAAAAGGCCGAAAACGTTTTTTGTGAATTCTTTTTTGCCGTTGCGGACTTTTTCCATCAAGTCCTCGGTCTTATGGCTGAGGGCGGAGATATCATCGTATCCCATGGAAGCGGCCATCCCCTTGATGGAGTGGGCGTGCCGGAAAAGGGCGTCAATCGCCTCCTTTTCATGAGGCGACCCGGCAAGCCGGTCCAGGCTTTCTCCCATTTCCTGGAGGTTCTTAGATGCCTCTTCAACGAAAAGGCCTTTGTATTTTGAGGTGTCCATTAGCGGTTCATTCCGGTTATTTCCAAAAGCCAGCCGAGCCAGGCGTCCATTCCGTCCCCTCTGGTGGCGGAGGTTTTGTATACTTTCAGTTTAGGGTTGATTTCCAATGCCTCGGCTATGAAACGCCCGGGGTCCACGTTGGCGTAAGGGAGCAGATCCATTTTGTTCAATACCAACACCTCTGAGGACAGGAAC
>JACRGO010000078.1 GCA_016212295.1 Nitrospinota bacterium
GACTGCTTCAAAATTGACAAGTTTATATTTACTGGTTTTCAATTTACCCATAGACCCTAAAATCCTAACTCATTGATTTTGTTGGGTTTTTTAAAATTGATTTGTTGTTTTTTAATTTATGCGTAGGCTCTATAATCAAGGATTTCCTTATGCCTGGGAGTGGTTTTTTGGGGCGGATGGTGAATGTGTCCTTGACGGCGCTATAGCCGGGATCGGTGATAGGGATGTCAAAGGCTATGGTGGCCGAGCCTGCATCCTTGCTTTTGTTTGCCTCCTCAATCGCGGCGCGCAGGGAGCACTGCTCGCCGGACTTCTTCAAATCCACGTCGCACACGCCGTCACCCGGAGCAGCGTCGGATTTGTCGTCGGTGGCGTTTACGGCAATGTGTCCCTTAAAGGCCATCCAATAAAAATTGGAGTCTCCCGTTGTTGTCTGCCGAAGGAGCACGGCATCGCCGTCACTGGAGAGGGACATGGGCTCGAAGAAACGCATGGGACCATCAAGCTGAGTCGGGGTTATGTAAACTTTCTTTGTCCCGTCCCTTTTTAAAAATAGGTAATAACCAGGGCCTTCCTCTGGCGTGCGGACTAAAATCCAGGCGCCGTCAGACGTAATGCCGTAAAGTCCATGTATTGAAAGCTTTACACCGGTGATTTTTCTGAATACCGTGTTGATGATCTCTACATTGAATTCTTTCACGGCAACCCAGTCCCCGTCGTCGCTCAGGAACGCGTCAGACACGCCATGGCCTATGATTTTTTCCCTAGTCACGGGATTAGCTGACTCAATGATATAGGATTTATTCAGCAAGACAGTGTTTCCATGGTAGTTGGCCTGCACATCCAGGAAGTCGTTATGTTCCCCCCAATACATGGGCGAGAGCGGAGAGGAAAGAGCATCCGCCGGGACCCTCCATAGCCGAGTAGTTCCATAAGGCAATGCGCATTCCCAGCCTGACCATCCGCGCGCCTCATCAACCACCCATGTGCAGTCCCAGGCGCTATTAGACGCAAAAAATAAGTATTTGCCGTCTCCGCTGAGAATTCCCCCGCCAGTATTAAGGCAAGGCGGGTCCGGGTGATCAGAAACGACACATGCGCGGGTTTTGGATAGTTTACCGGTAACAGTGTCAAGAATATAGCCAACGCCGCCATAACCGCTCGATGCGCCAATAGTCGCTTTCGATCCATCATGGCTCACACTTGTGATAAAGCCATTCGAAAAAGACACGCCTTCGCTGGAACTTATAGCATCCAAATCCAAAACCACTTCGGGCGGCCTTGAGCCGTCCGAGTTCATCTTATAAACCTTGCGCGAATCCGAGTAAATAATTTTTTTTCCGTCCCTGGAAAGACGAATATCGCGCGGGTCCGTATTGTCCAATGCGTCAATTTTTTTCAATTTGAACGACATATCCACGGCCTCCGCCGCCGTCATGCCAGGCAATGGCCACTCAACTGCGAAAAAGCAGAGGAGGAGCAGAAAGAAGGCGATACATGAATTCCTTTGACGGGAGTTTGCTTTTTGGAGGCTTTTTGATGAAAGAAGGGATTTCATATTAGCCGAAAAATTTGCATGAAGTTTAGCAAAATATTATACAAAAAACAATAACTTCCGCCATTTTAATAGAACACGGATGACACGGATCAGGCTGATTTTCACGGATTTTTAAAAGCTCTATCCGCGATAATCCGTGTTATCAGCGTTATCCGCGTTCTATTTTTTAGTTCGCCGGAGGCGATAAGCTCAAATCAGGCTGAGGTTAAGCTTCTTTTGCCGGACATGCAGTTTTTTAAGGTGCTGAAAAATCTCCTTGGGCATGCCCTCCGGCAATTCTATTGTGCTGTAGTCGTCATACAGCCGTATGTCACCGATGAACTGGCTTTCGATCTCCGCCTCGTTCACTATGGCGCCCACGATATCCGACACCTTGACATTATGCTTCTTGCCCACTTCCAAACGGTAGCGGTCGAATTTTATGGCATTGTCGTGTCCGCGTTTTTTGTCCTTGACCTTGCCTTTGTCCTTATGCCTGTCTTCCTTTGTCTTGTCCTTATCTCTGTCCCTGCCTCTATCCCTATCCCTGTCTTTATCTTTATCTCGGTCTCGGTCTTTATCTCGGTCTCGATTCCTGTCCCTATCCTGCCTCTCGAATTTTTTCGACGTTATTTCCCTGGCGGGTTCGGGCCTTTTCAAGGGCTTGGGTTCATGCATGTTGCCCTCCACCTGCAAAGGCTTGTCTTTCTGGGCCAGGTAGAGGAGGACCGGGGCCAGGTCCTTTACCGGCATGTTCAACTCCTGTTTCAGGACCTCCAGGTACTCCCGGAAAAAATCCAGGGACTGGTTGGCCAGGGTGTGTAGCAGGCGTTCCTTGAAAAGCTCCGCGCGTCTTTGCGCGAGTTCCCTGGTGGAAGGGAGCCGCATCGGCTCGATTTTCTGGTTGGTGGCGTGTTCTATGGACCTCAGCATGCCCTTCTCCCGTGGGGTGGCGAAGAGTATGGCCTTGCCGACGCGTCCGGCCCGGCCGGTGCGGCCGATGCGGTGGACATAAGGCTCAGTGCTGTGAGGGATGTCAAAGTTGATCACAAGGCTAAGCCTCTCAACGTCGAGTCCCCTTGCCGCCACGTCCGTGGCCACAACGATATCCAGCTTGCGTTCCTTCAGATGAAGGACTGCTTTCTCCCTTTGGGCCTGGCTCATGTCGCCGTTCAGAGGGGACACCGCGAAGCCGCGCGCCTCAAGCTTTTCCGCCACTTCCGTGGTGGCTGACTTAGTGCGGACGAAGATGAGGACCCCGTCGTACTCCTTCACCTCCAGCAGACGGGTCAGGGCGTCCAGCTTCTGGTTGTCGTTAAGGAGGATGTACCTCTGCTCCACGCTCTCAACCGTCGTCGTCCTTGATGCGATCTTGATTTCGCCCGGGTCCTTGAGATAGCGTTTGGCTATGCGCCGTATGGGGACTGGCATGGTGGCTGAGAACATCGCCATCTGGCATGTCTTCGGCGCGCCGGAGATTATCTGCTCCACGTCATCTATGAATCCCATGCGGAGCATCTCGTCCGCCTCGTCCAGTACTATGGCGTTCAACTGGTCGATCTTCAGGCTGCCCCGGCGGAGGTGGTCCAGGATGCGTCCCGGAGTGCCGACTATCACATGGGCGCCACGGCCCAATCCCTTCAATTGGAGAGAATACCCTTGCCCGCCATAGACCGGCAATACGTGGAACCCGTGCAGCTTCCTCGCGTATGTTTGAAACGCCTCCGCGACCTGGATCGCCAGTTCCCGCGTGGGGGTCAGCACCAGCACCTGGGGCGGTTTTCGTTTGAGGTCCAATCTGGCCAGAAGCGGGAGCGCGAAGGCGCCGGTCTTGCCGGTCCCTGTCTGCGCCTGGCCTATTAGGTCCCGGCCCTCCATGAGTAAAGGAATGGCCTTCGCCTGGATGGGTGTCGGGCTTTCGTAACCAAGCTCCTTCAGGACGCTAAGAAATTGCTCCGGAAGGGCAAGCTGTGAAAAGGATGTTATCTCGGACATGGTAAGTTCTCCAATCAGGAAAGAATGTTGAAAAGTAATTTTTTAAAACACGGATTACATGGCGCTGCCTTTGCCGCAGCCAAAAAAACAAATCCCAAATGACAAATAAATTACAAATTACAATTTCTCAATGTCCAAAACAATCCTATTTCCTTGTCTGTTTTATTTGACAATTGAAATTTGAAATTTTATTTTTCCGCACCGCTTATCCATCCACCGCCGACCACCAAGTCCTTGTCATAAAAGACCGCCGCCTGGCCGGGAGTGACCGCCGGCTGCGGCGTCTTGAAGCGAACCTTTATTCTGTCCGGTCCCAAAGGCGATACCTCGCATCCGGTCTCCTTGCCACGGTAGCGGATCCTGACTAACGATTCCATTATATCCCATCCCTCTTCAGGGGGCATATACCAGTTCATGCGGTTCGCCTCGAATTCCCGCCTGTAAAGTTCCTCCCTTTCCCCCACCACTATCTCCCTCGTTTCCGGATGGATTCCGGTTACATATAGAGGCGCAGGGGCCGCGATCCCCAGTCCCTTGCGCTGTCCTATGGTGTAAAACGGCGTCCCTTTATGGGTCCCCAGCCGCTCACCTCTGGCGTTGACTATGGGACCGGGCTGGATTTTTTCCTCGCCGAGTTCCTTTTTCAGGAAGGCGCCGTAGTCGTCCTCAGCCACGAAGCAAATCTCCTGGCTCTCCTCTTTTTCCGCCGTGGAGAGTCCGAAACCCCTGGCCAATTCCCTGATCCGGGGCTTCGTGAGGTCGCCCAGCGGGAAAACAATTTTCTCCAGTTGCTTCTGGGTGAGATTGAAGAGAAAGTAGCTCTGGTCCTTTTGCGGGTCCATTCCCCTGCGCACGGCAAGCCGTCCGCCGCGCCGCACCACTGAGGCATAGTGTCCGGTGGCCAGGAAATCCGCCCCAAGTTCCAAGGCCCTCTTCAGGAGGAAATGAAATTTCATCCTCTGGTTGCAGGGGACGCATGGGTTGGGCGTGGCGCCGGACATATACTCGCGGATGAAGTAGTTCACCACCTCTTCCCTGAACTCCTTTTCCAGGTTCATGACGTAGAAGGGGATTCCTATCCCCTCCGCCACCCTTCGCGCGTCGTATACGTCCTCAAGGGAACAGCAGGTCCCGAACCTGCGGTCAGAGTCCGAGTGGTCCCATATCTGCATTGTGATGCCGATGACGTCATGCCCCTGCTCCTTCAAAAGGGCCGCTGCCACGGAACTGTCCACTCCCCCGCTCATGGCCACTACTATGCGTTTTTTTTCCTCTAATTCGCACATAAAAATAAACCGCAGAGACACAGAGACGCAGAGATTTTTGTAAAATGCTTACAGTTCTATGTTTTTTCTCTGCGTCTCTGCGATCTCAGCGGTACAAAAATTAAATTTCAAATATTTTTAGATAGGATGTCAGGGCCGAAAGAACTGAAGGGGCAATAAAAGTGAAGTCAATATTCCTCAAAAAGTCGGGGCGCGGTTTATAGCGCGGTATGGCCGGACTTTCAGCGTCAAGGCAAAACGTCTTCGTACACCGCCTTTTTCAGTCCGGCGTGTATTAAGAAACCAATTTCATCGCGGTGTTCCGATAGATTGTGAAATATCCGGGCCGGTTCCGGCTCTTCGTTACCGCCCTTGAAAAGTCCGGTCTTTAAACGTTTCTTGACATATTTTCCGAATCCGTCTCCATTGGACCCGTTGCCGTTTTGGGTCCAATGGAAGAGTTTTAGGGCCGCATCTGCATCCGTTTCCGCGTCCGTTCGAGAGGCTATCTTGCCAAGGAGGGTCAGGTATTCATGGCTTCGGAATTCCGATTGCAACAGTTTCCATTTCTCCGCGTCCCCTTTGCCGTGTGCCTCAAGGAAGCGGAGGGGATAGGCGTGGGGAAATTTAGCTTCGAGATTTTCCGTTAAATTTTTACGGTAATCGTTGTCATGAAGGGCGCGCGCCAGATGTCCGAGGACATGGTCGGGGTTGCTCTTTAACAGGCCATCCAGGTCCGCGAAGGCCCGGCCTCTTTCTTCTTCCCCAACCATGGTCCTGAGTTGGAAATCCGCCCGGTTGGCGATGAGGTTCTCCCTGAAAGGGGCGTACACATCTTCATCGCCGGGCTCAATGTTGTCCATTTCCACGGCCCCCTCTTTCCTGGCGGTTGCCGGCAACTGAGCATTTCTTTCCCGTGTCTCTTTTTCCAAGAAATTCGGCATTTCCACGACCATTCCCTTTTTCTTTTTTTGAATGGCATTGCAAAGGCTTTGTATAAAACTGTCCCCGGAAAACCGGGAAACTATATCTTTATATAATTTTTCAGCCTCTTCCAGGCGATCCCACCGGAGCAGCCAGAAGGCCAAGGCACAACGGCAGACTAAATTGTATTGGAAGCGGTCCATGGTTTTCCGGTAGAGGTTTTCCGCTTCGGCATGGGCGCCGGTCTTTGCGAGAAGTTCTGCCAAGGTATTAAATCCTTGAACATCGTCTTTATCAAGTTCCAATGCCTCTTTAAATAATTTAATGGCCCCCGCCGGGTCCCTTTCCTTCACGAGATGCGCCAAGGCCACGCGGCATACAACGTTACCTGGAAACCGCTTAGCGGTCTCTTGATAAAGCCTTTCCGCCTCCGGCAAGCGGCCGGTCCCTGCCAGGAATTTAGCAAAATCGCCTCGGCTTACCTCGTCCTCAGGGAAGCGGCGCAGGGTCTCCCAATAGACCGCCTCCGCCAAATCGTTCTTGCCAAGGGCGGCCAGGGCCTCTGCCCATAAGGTCCATGCATGTTCATGGCTTGGTTGCCAACGGTTGGCCTCCCTGGCCAACTCCAGGGCGTATTCCGGTTTGGAGCGCAGGAGTTTTGTGGCGAAGTTGCATCCGCTCCTGACAAAAAAATCGGCGTCGCCAGTGGCATGGGCATAATGTTCGAATTCTTTCATTATGACCTGGATATCAGGCCATACCTGTTCAGCATGCTCGTTTTTCAGACGTGTAAGTAATTTTTTTACATTGTCCAAGGGAGGAAGATACGGCGCCTTCGACTTTTTAGGCGGCTTCGCGCCCTCCAGTTTAACCCCGGCCTCCTCGAACCAAGGGAGAAACGCCGCGCCGGAATATTTTTTTTGATCTGTTATTATAGGCAAAATCAGGTCGCGCCAGGATTGGGGTGCGCGTGGATACATGGCCTTGATGGCGCGGAAGTTGAGCAAAAACTCCCGGCGGTCATGCCTGTTGTCATGCAGGTTCAACCCCCATGTCAGAAGTCCGGTAAGCAACTCCGGGTTCAGGCCGGAAGGCCCATTGCCGTTTTCGCCTGGCGGCAATTTGCGCAAGCCAAGAAGTCCTATGGACAGGTAATGGCTAGGCCAGGTCCGGCCCGCGCCTTCGCATAATAACTGCCAGTTCTCCAGAAGGCGACGGTCCTCCTGCATGAGGGCCATGGTCCTCCATAGCTCTCCGCAGGCGTCCCGCGCGGGATTGAGATACAAGGGACCAAGCCACCGCTGATAGGCGCTGAAATGGCCGCGAAGAAAGCGGGCCGTTCCGGACAGGGAAAGGCGGTATACGGAGGCCAGGGCCTGGACCAATTCCGCCTGGTAGCGGTTGAGGCCATACTCCATGCGAAAGTCCGGGCCGTCCTTGCGCCGCTTTTCCAGCCAGGCGCAAATGGTTGCATCCAGGGTCCGGCGCAAGGGATGCTCAGGGTCAAGTCCGCCAAAGAACATGTCCAGGACATCGGACGCCTCGGCCCGTTCATAGGGGGAGATGTCCGCGACGCCGCGCAGGAGTTCGTCCAGGGCCGTTTCCGGCGATTCCTCGAATTCCTTAATCCAGGGATGTATTTCTGTTGGATTGTTCACTATATCGGAATTTTAATGTTTTACTTTAAAAATCAACGTGATAGCAGCGATAGTGACTAAAGTGAGCTAAAGCTTCGAGTGACTAAAGTTGTGGAAGTTATCTTTTTACTATAAATAAAAAAACTACCACAACTTTAGGCACTTTAGTTCACTTTAAACTTTAGTCACTCATCTTTTTTCATTAATCAACTTGCGAAGCTATGTTCTACACGGAAATATCCTCTCCAAAGCCCTCCATGCCTGTCTCGTACCGCAAGCAGAAAAGATGCTGGTTTCGAAGCGCAGCCAGGGCCTTTCCCCTGGCGTGAGGAGGAATGGGCGTGGAAATTTCTCCAAATTTTAAAAAGTGGTCCGGGGCGTAATCGATCCGGCGGTGGAGGATTTCGCTCACCAGGCGTTCGCAATTCGGGTCCGGCTCCAGGTCCAGGGTGCGGCCGTAATTCGCGGATGCGGGAGTGGGAAAAAAATGGGTGTTGAGGTCTCCATCCAGGACAGTCGGCACGGCAAAGGCGCGTTCCTTTTCCTCTTTCTTCAGGCCCTTCAAAATCTTGCTTACGGGATAGAGCATCAAGGCCACGGGGATATTTTTTTCAGGATACAGAACGTCGTAATGGGAGAGGCCAAGACGATCGCGGACCCGGCTGGTCCAGTCCGGCGCTTCAATGTCCTCTTTAATTTCGTCGTAAAAGGCGGCGAACATAGGGCGGTTGTCGCGCTCATTGTTCCATTTTTGACAAAAATCCTCCAAGACCGCCTTTGCGTCTTCCACCGTGACTTTATCGTCGGATGGCTTTTTTCTTTCACGCCAGATTTCCAGGTGTTCCGCTAATTCAGCGAGGGTTAATCCTGAACCTTTCAACACCCCGTCCAGGCATTCCAGCCGTACCACATGCTGGCTTTCCTCCAAGCCGGTTAAAAAGGCGGCGCGGTTTATTTCCGAAAAGGTTTCAGGCGTTTGGTTTCCCGCCATCATGATTTTACTGTAGCAATAACGTCCGTTATGGCTTTCCTTCCATGCTTTTAAATCCGTCCGCGCAGGGGCAAAGTCGTCCTCATAAGCCCTTTGCCTGTCCGCCGCGATCCGTTCCTCGAAGAGGTAATTATGGGCATAGGCAATGGAAACGGCATCGCCGTTTTTGGCAAGATCATCCAAAAGAGATTTTAATGTTGGGTTTACAGGCATCATAATTTAATTGTCTTCAATATACTTATAAAAAGGGGGGCTGGTCAAGGCGGTAAACGCTAAAGAGGTTGATGAAAAAGGGCCATTATTACCCTAAGCAGAATATTGGCCATGGCCCCGGCCAGGATATCGTCCAGCATGATGCCCCATCCTCCCGGTATCTTCTCGGCCCAGCGGAGGCCGGGTTTGGCTATATCGAATAACCGGAAGAGGGTGAACCCGCACAAGGCGCTCACAAGGCCGGGCGGGACCAGGAAGAGGGTGATGAGCATTCCGGCGATTTCGTCTATCACCACCTCCTTTGGGTCTTTCCTTTTGAAAATGGTCTCGGCCATGCCGGAGACCAGGACGCCGGCCGCTATTACCGCCAAGGCGGCCGATAGGTAAGCGTATACGGGGAGATAGTCAAGGACAAAACAAAGAAGCAGGCCGACAATCGATCCGGCTGTGCCGGGCGCTATTGGGCTGTAGCCGCTATACGCGCCGGTGGCTATGAAGATGGCGATGTGCCGGACCATTGTGTACGTATTAATCGAATCCTCGCTTTTCTGGCGAGAAAAATTTGGCTCCAACTATCCGGGCTAATTTCGGATTTGAGATCGCTGATTTGGGATTTAAATCCGAAATCTAAAATCCCAAATAAAAACTTGATTCAGTTCCGGCTTGCCCAGGTTAGCTGCCATCAATAGCCCGGCCCGCCGCCCATTTTTGACTCAAGGCTTATCGCGGCCGGGAAAAGGTTTTCTTCCTCGATTTTGATATGCAAAAGAAGGTCTTCCTTCATTTCCAAGGAGTTCTTTATGAAATTCCTGACGAATTCCTTGTCCTTATGTTCGGTTTTCTGGACCATTTCGGAAATGTCCTTGACGTCTTTTTCCAGGCGGGCAAGGGATTCCTTTATGATGTCGTGCTCGTATTTCATCTGGTTGATCGGCCCTTCCGCCCCGCAGCCCATGTGCCCATCCGTTTTACCGGAAAGGACCGCTTCTTCCATATCTATTATGGTGGGGAAGAGGATGTTTTCCTCCTTCATCAGGTGTTGGCTGATATCCATGTCGACGTCCCGGACGATCTCATCCACGGAATCCATTTTGCCTTTCAATTCCGGGCCTAATGAGAGTTTTTTGAATGAACTCAAATCCTTGTTAACCACAGGCATGATGTCCCGTAGGTATTTGTGGTGTTTGCTCAAGAGGAGGTCGATAACCTCCGATAGTCTTTTTTCTCCCATGATATCTCCTAAAGGTTTCTTAATTTATATTATTACGTTCAGAAATTTGCGTTTTCCGCACAAGTTTTTTAAACGCTTCTTGGAGTGCGCATGGACGCAACCAAAATAAATTTCTCTTGAAGCATTCAACGCCGGTTTTATTTCAAGTGGAAAACGCAAATTTCTGAACGTAATAATATCATCAAACGGTTTATACGTCGAAATTTTATTTTAGTCGCGGCCGCGTCGCGCTATGGTGAATTTTGAGGCTATTCTATCAATTCGGCTGTTTTGAGTCAAACGCGCGCTTTACAAGCCGGATAAGTTGTGGCACAATATTGGCATGCAATCGAGAGAGGAAAAATGGTTCCCTTTTCCGTGAACAGGTTCAGGTCCTTCCTTATTCTCCTCTTCATCTCAACGGCTATTCTCCTTGCCGGATTCGTCTATAAAAATTACGAAAAACTTCCTGGCTCCGTCACGATGGATTTCAACAAGGACGGGGTTGATATAGGAATAAAAAATTTCCGGTTGGTTGACGAAGGGGACGGAAAGAGAAGGTGGGAATTGGAGGCGGAGCAGGCAATGCTCATGTCTCAGGACACCACTAAATTAAAGGATTTCAAGGTGACCTTTTTCCAGCCGGGCAAAAAAAATGTTTTGTTGAAGGCGGACGCGGGTATTGTAAAAAACGGGAAGAAGGTCATGGAGGCGACAGGCAACGTGGTAGTGGTAAACGATGACTATAAACTCGAATCCAATAAACTCCATTGTGAATCCGACACCAAAATTGTCACCACCGATGATTTTGTCCGTATAACCGGGAAAAATTTCAAGGTCACGGGAAAGGGCATGGTCTCCGACCTGAACAAGGAAGAAATGGAAATTCTGGAAAACGTAGAGATGACTATCTATCCGAGGAACAATGATTGAAATCATTCGCCGTGGATTAAAAGGTAAAATCCGCATATTAAGTCTCCTGGTTGTTTTTTCCTTCCTTTTGTGCCCTTTTTCATTTCCGGCGGACGCATACGCTGAGCAAAATGACTGGAAGAAGGAACAGGGCAAGGACCTGCCGCTGATGGTGACCTCGGACCGGATGGTTTCCTCCCAAAAGGAAAACAAGATTTTTTTTTACGGGAACGTGGTGGCCGTCCGTGGAGACGTGACCCTCCACTCAGACGAGTTGGAGGTTTATAACACCCCCAAGGAAAATAAAACGGAAAAGATAATCGCCAGGGGCCATGTGGTGATTGACAGCAAGGACAGGCACGCCACGGGCCAGGAGGCCACCTATTACGACGTTACGCAGCGCATAATCCTGACCGGCAATCCCAAGGCATGGGAGAATAATAACGAGATAGTCGGGGATGAAATGATATTCCTCGTCAACGAGGACAAATTCATCGTTAACAGCAAGGAACAGAAGGGGCAACAGATCAAGTTGATATTTTATCCAGGCGAGGAAAAAGGGGAAAAGGAAAAAAAGGACGGAGACATGAAGGAGAAATCGCCGGTTAAAAAGAAAAAAGAAAGATAACGATTCAGCGCGCGCCCGGAATATTCAGATTCATGGCGCGGCTTCGCCGCAGCCAGAAACAGGAAATAACCACAAAGGACACAAAAATCCACAAAGAAAACACGAAGAAAAACTTTGCGATCTTTGTGCCTGCTTTGTGGTTAAAAGACTTGGCCTAGGTATTGACAGGCTGAAATTCGATTGAAAGATTTAAAACCCGGCGGCATGATGTGGAGACCCTTAAAGCGGTAAATTTATTAAAGATCTACAAGAAAAGGAAAGTCGTCAACAAGGTTTCCATTGAGATAAAAAGGGGGGAGATCGTGGGCCTTCTTGGGCCGAATGGGGCCGGAAAGACCACGACCTTTTACATGGTTGTTGGACTGGCCAAACCGGAACGTGGAAGGATTTTTTTGGGGGACAAGGACATCACCCGGCTCCCCATGTTCGAGAGGGCGCTAAGAGGCATAAGCTATCTGCCTCAGGAGCCTTCAATTTTCAGGAAGCTCACGGTGGAGGAAAACATAACCGCTGTCCTGGAAAACAGGGGACTGAGCCGTCTCGATATCAAGAAACGGGTGCGCTCCCTCCTCCGTGAATTGGGCGTGTTTCATTTGAAGGACACTTATGCCTATTCCCTCTCCGGCGGCGAGAGGAGGCGGGTGGAAATCTCCAGGGCGCTGGCCACGTCCCCGGCGTTCATACTGCTGGACGAGCCCTTTGCCGGAATAGATCCCATCGCCGTGGCGGACATTCAATTCATCATCAACCGTCTGAAGGAAAAAAAGATAGGGGTGCTTATTACCGACCATAATGTGCGTGAAACGTTGAGGATCACCGACAGGGCCTATATACTGAGTGACGGCGAGATCATCGCCGCCGGCGCGCCCGAAGACATCGGAGAAAACGAAAAGGTCCGCCAGATTTACCTTGGCGAGCAATTTTCCTTGACTTGATTGGAAAGAGATGGCGTTTGAAACTAAAATAAGTTTGAGGCAGAACCAGCGGCTGGTAATGACCCAAATGCTCCAGCAGGCCATAAAGCTGCTTCCCCTGGCCCGCATGGAATTGATTCAAACGATCCAAAAGACCATGGAGGAAAATCCTCTCCTCGATGAAAGCGCAACGGACGAAAACGAAGATGTGGAAGAGGACTTGAAGGAAGTGGGGCCTGACCATGCCCCCATTAAAGATGTCGTCAACGAAGGAATAGCCTCGGTAGCGGAAAAATACACGGAGGACATTGAAACGCCCACCCAGGACCCGGAAGTGGATTTTGAAACCTTCTACCAGGACGGCTTTGACAGGGGCGCCTTTTATGATGACTACACGGAAAAGCCCTCCTTTGAGGGGACCCTCAAGAGCTCAACCACGCTGAGCGACCACCTCTTCTGGCAATTAGGCGCCAACGCCGACAATGAGGAAGAAAAAATAATTGGATACCACATCATCGGAAACCTGAACTCCGAAGGGTATCTGCTGGACGGTTTGGAGGACATCGCGGAGGAGTGCGGAACAACAGCCGAGGAGGCGGAAGAGGTCCTGACCATGATCCAGAATTTTGATCCGCCCGGGATCGGGGCCCGCAGCCTAAAGGAATGCCTCTTGATCCAATTACGGCAGAAAAAACTCGATGGCGGGCTTTCCGAGGTGATCATCAATGATCATATGGAGCATTTGCGGAATAACCGCCTGGATTTGATCGCGAAGTCCCTCAACGTTGAAATAGGCGTTGTTTTAAACGCTGTTAAAATTTTAAGGAAACTCGATCCCAAGCCCGGGCTGAAGTATGCCGTGAACGAGACCCAGTATATAATACCGGATGTGTACGTCCATAAGGACGAAAACGGGGAATACAAGGTTACGGTGAATGACGAAGGGATGCCGAAGCTGAGGATCAGCCCGTATTACAGGCAGTTGCTGGAAAAGGAAAAAGAGGCCAAGGGTAAAAGCCCGTCCAAGGATTTCATGGAGGATAAATTCAGGTCCGCTATCTGGCTCATCAAGAGCATCGAACAGCGCCGCCAAACCATATATAAAACCGCATGCAGCGTCGTGAAATTCCAGAAGGAGTTCCTGGACAAGGGATACGCCTATTTAAAACCCCTTGTCCTCAGGGACGTGGCAACAGATATAGGCATGCATGAATCCACCATCAGCAGGGTCACCACTAATAAGTACATCCATACTCCCAGGGGGATTTTCGAGCTGAAATTCTTTTTTCACAGCGGGCTGGGGACTTATTTGGGGTCCTCCAACATGTCTTCCCTTCACGTGAAAAACCTGATAAGGGAAATAGTCGTGGGAGAAGACCCCAAGAACCCGGTTACGGATGAGGAAATAATGGACGCCTTGTCCAAGAAAAATATCAGGATAGCGAGACGGACTATCGCTAAATACAGGAAGGAACTGAAAATCGGCTCCGCCAGCCAAAGAAGAAGAAATTACGAACTTAACCAATGACAAATTTTTTTTTGGAGGAGATTTATGGAACTTATGTTAACGGGAAGGAAAATCGAGCTTACCGACTCCCTGCGTTCCTTTGTGGAGGACAAATTCGAAAAGGTCGAAAATCTACTGGATGACAACGTCGAGGCGCGGCTTGTTCTGTCGGTTGAAAAGCAAAGGCATTCCGCTGAAATCACCTTGACCGCGGCGGGTTTTATTCTCCATACCAAGGAAATAACCGATGATATGTACGCGTCCATCGAGCTCCTGGCGGGCAAGCTCGAAAAACTGGTCAAGAAACACAAGAAAAGAACGATAGACAAACATACCAGGAGGGAGCCCAGGCTGGCGCCCGCGGAAGAGCCGGTGGAAGCTTCCGTCCAGGACGAACTCCCCAGGATTGTCCGTATACAGCACCATAACAAAAGGCCCATGGCCGAACGGGAGGCGGCTGAACAACTCCGCGTTTCCGACAACACGTTCATCATGTTCCGCAACTCTCAAAGCGATGAAATCAACGTGCTATATAAAAAATTCGATGGAAATTTCGGCCTGATCGAGCCTTGAAGCCTGGCTTGCCCGTTTCATCGAATGTTTGAGTGCGTCGAAACTTATTTTGGTTGCGGCCATGCTGCTCTATTGAGGAAAAAAAAGCAATGAAGCTTACCGACATTTTAACCGAAGACCTGGTTATTCCAGACCTTCAGGCTGCGGGAAAATCCCAGGTTCTGGAGGAAATGGCCTCCGCGTTGCGCGGCATAAGCTTTGTCCATGACAGCGGAAGCATATTGAAGGCGCTTTTGGAGAGGGAAAAACTGGGGTCCACCGGCATAGGTTTCAACGTGGCTATCCCGCACGCAAAGGTGAAGGAGGCCAAGGACATCGCCGCCGTTTTCGGGCGCTCTGTAAAGGGAATTGATTTCGATTCCCTGGACCAGAAACCGGTCCATCTGATTTGTTTGCTGATAGCGCCGGAGGACTCCGTCGGGACCCATATAAAAGCGCTTGCCAGGATATCCCGCCTGCTGAAGGACGAAAATTTCCGCAAGGACCTGATGAAGGCGTCGAGCAGGGCGGAGATGTATGAAATGATCAAATCCAAGGATGAGGGGCTGAACTGAAAATGATCGGTTTTGTCATAGTCACTCATGGAAAACTTGGAGCGGAACTGCTTGAGACCTTGTCCATTATCCTGCCGCGCAAAAGGGAAAATCTGGCCTGCGTGTCAATCGACCCAGGCGAGGACGCCAACGCGTCCATCGTTAAGATCAGGGAAGCCGTAAACGCGGCGGATTCCGGGAACGGCGTGATTTTATTCACGGATATGTTCGGGGGGACCCCGTCCAATCTTGGAATCACCTTCCTTGAGGAAAACAAGGTGGAGATAATATCCGGAGTTAATTTACCCATGCTTCTCAAGGCCGCCATGATGGAGCCGCGCGAAAGTTTAAGGATAACGGCGAAAGATATAAGCAATTCAGGGCGGGAAAGCATTACAATGGCCTCTAACCTTCTGTCGCCGAAGCCCAAGGATGTTCCCCAGAAAGCAGCAGTATAGGAATTTTTGATTTTTCGCCTGAAAACCAGAAGAAAAAAAATTGACCATCGAGCATTGGGCGTCCGCTGTATTCAAGTTTGAAGCGACTAAAGTGCCAAATGAACTAAAGTTGTGGTGGAAAAACAGTTGCAATAGTTCAGCCCTGTCTAATCCAAATGAGCTGTTATACTGGTTTTTAATAACTCCGCCATTTATGGCGGAGAAATGAAAACAACTATCCTGCTTTAGCCATGACTTTACTGCCCGCGCATCGTGCATTGACAGGCAAATATAGCCAGGGCTAAAGCCCTGCTTAGTTTGTTCGCAGGCTCCAGCCTGAGGGCTGGAGTTAATAACTGTCCATAGGGGTGAACTATTGCCAATTTTTATTTTTAACTTTAGCCGCTTTAGTTCACTTTAGGCGCTTTTAATTTGGCTGCGGCCAAGCCGCGCCGCGTTAATCCTTTAACCCGCCGTAAGATTTAAGCGAGATTTTTATTGGAGCCGTTGCAAAAGATATATACCGGAATTTCCGCTTCTTCAGGAATAGCCATCGGCAAGGCGTATTTCCTGGACAGGGACCATGTCATCCCGGTAATGGCGCCCATAGGCGAAAAGGACGTAAAAAGCGAGATACTCAGGTTTCAGCATGCGATCAGGAAATCCGTTGAAGAGATCAGGGGCATGCGCGCTAGCGCTTCCGGCATCTTGGGGGAGAAGCATCTTTACCTGTTCGATACCCACGCCCTCCTGCTGGAAGACGATTTGTTGATCGAAGGCGCCAAGAAAAGGATCAGGGATGAGAAGATGAGCGCGGAATGGGCCTTTCATCTAGCAGTTGAAAATTGCATTCAACTCTTTTTAAAAACCGACAACGAATATCTCAGGGAACGGAAAAACGATATTGAGCAGGTCAAGAACAAGGTCCTTTTCAACCTTGCCGGACGCAAGCAGGAAAATCTTGCCAATATAAAGGAGCCGGTAATCCTGATTGCCCACGATCTCCAGCCCTCCGATATCGTGCAGATGAGTAAATCCCAGGTGCTGGGGTTCGTCACGGAAGTGGGAGGGAGGGCGACCCACGTCGGAATCATGGCTTCCGCCCTCGAGATTCCAGCCATAGTCGGGATTTCCCCCCAGGAGACCGGCATGAAAAGCGGGGACGCCGTTATACTGGACGGGTTCACGGGGAAGATTTATATTAACCCCTCCCCGGAGACATTCAAGGAATTTCTCGAAAAGCAGCAGAGGATAAAATATTACGAGAAAAAACTTTTGAAAAACAGGTCTCTTCCCGCCGAGACCAAGGACGGGTTCCGCGTTAAATTAATGGCGAATATAGAATATTCCCGCGGCGTGGAAATGATACGGCGTTACGGAGCGGAAGGGGTCGGGCTTTTCAGGACGGAATACCTGTTCATGAACCGCAAGGACCTTCCCGATGAAGAGGAGCAATTCCAGGAATACAAAAGAGTGGCGGAGGCATTAAAACCGGACCCGGTTATCATAAGGACCATGGACCTTGGAGGCGATAAACCGGCGGAGAGCATCACAGTGGAAAATGAAAAAAATCCCGCCCTGGGCCTTCGCGCCATACGAATATCCTTGCGGGAGCGCGACGTCTTCAAGGTCCAGCTTAGGGCCATTCTGAGGGCAAGCTGCCATGGAAACGTTAAGGTGATGTTCCCCATGATATCCGGAGTGGACGAGTTGAGAGACGCCAAGGACGTCCTTCATGAGACCCAAAGGGAACTGGAGGCGGAAGGCGTCCCCTTTAATAAGGACATCCCGATTGGTATCATGATTGAGATACCTTCCTCCACCAATATAGCCGACCTCCTGGCCAGGGAAGTGGATTTTTTCAGCATCGGGACCAATGACCTCATACAATACGCCCTGGCCGTGGACCGGGGGAACAAAAACGTCGCCTACCTGTATAAACCACTGCACCCCGCTATTCTCCGGATGATTAAAAACACCATCGAGGAGGCGAACCGCGCGGGCATAGAGGTGGGCATTTGCGGGGAGATGGGCGGCAATATCGCCAACACCATGGCCTTGCTGGGTTTGGGGAAAATAGACGAGATCAGCATGGACTCCCATTCCATACCCAAGGTAAAAAAAATGGTCCGGTCAATAACCCTCAAGGAGGCCAGGAAATTCGCCGGCAAGATCATGGCCCTTGGGAGCACGGATGAAATAGAGAGCTTTGTCCGGCAAAAAATACTGGAAAAGTTCCCGGAGGATTTTTCAGAGGAAAGCATCGGAGCGCATATAAATTAAAAAATATGGCCAATGACCGCGTCCGAAGGGCGGCAACTTGCATTTTGAGGCCCAAAATGCGAAATTGTCATATTTTGGATTTCCGGGAAAAGCGGGTTTCAAAGGCAAAGCTTGAAGTGGCTGAAGTTAAAGTTAATGAACCTAATTTTAGATTTATGATTTTAGATTTGTAATTTGGTGGTAGTTTTTCCTTTTTACTTACAATCTAAAATCCGCAATCTGAAATTTAAGATATCTTTTATTATTAACCCTTATAACCACCGGTTATAAAATCTCAGGAGGAATTCATGGGCAGGGTAAATTATTACTTCACTTCGGAATCGGTTTCAGAAGGGCATCCGGATAAAATAGCGGACCAGATATCAGACACGGTATTGGACGCAATGTTGGAGCAGGACCCTAACTCCCGCGTGGCGTGCGAGACGCTGGTGACCACCGGCCTCATATTCATAGCCGGCGAAATCACCACCAAGGCGGTTGTTGATCTCCAGAAACTAGCCAGGGAAACGGTAAGGGAAATAGGGTATGACAAGGCCGAGTACGGGTTCGACTGCAACACCTGCTCCGTTATTTCGTCGCTTGACCGCCAATCCCCGGACATCGCAATGGGCGTCAACCGTGAAAAGGAAGAAGAGCAAGGGGCCGGGGACCAGGGGCTTATGTTCGGCTACGCCTCGAACGAAACAGAGGAACTCATGCCCATGCCGATACTCCTTGCGCACAAGATCACGAGAAGACTGGCGGAAGTGCGGAAAACGGGCGTTCTGGATTATCTCAGGCCCGACGCCAAATCACAGGTCACCATCGAATACCAGGACTGCAAGCCCAAGAGGATAGACACTGTTGTTGTTTCAACCCAACATAGCGATAAGGTCTCACAGGCCCAGATACGGGAAGACGTTATCAGGGAAGTGATCACCCCCATACTTCCCCCGGCGCTGGTGGACCCAAAGCAGATCAAATACCACATCAACCCCACGGGACGGTTTGTCATCGGCGGCCCTATGGGCGACTGCGGATTGACCGGAAGGAAGATCATCGTCGACACCTACGGCGGCGTGGGAAGCCACGGCGGCGGGGCTTTTTCCGGGAAGGACCCGTCCAAGGTCGACCGCTCCGCGTCTTATATGGGCAGGTACGTGGCCAAGAATATAGTGGCCGCCGGGCTCGCCGACAGATGTGAAATACAATTGGCATACGCAATCGGGGTCGCTGAACCGGTCTCCATCATGGTCGACACCTTCAGGACAAACAAGGTCGACCCGGAAAAAATCAAGGAACTCGTAAGGGAGCATTTCAATCTCCGGCCCGCCGGCATCATCAAGACCCTGGACCTGAAAAGGCCTATTTTCAAGAAAACCGCCGCTTACGGCCATTTCGGGCGGAACGAGCCGGGATTCACCTGGGAAGTGACAGATAAGGCAGCGGCCCTGAGGAAAGGCGCGGGACTCTGATTTTTGTTCCGCGTTATGTATAAAAGAGGATTTATGACAATGGACTATCTGGACGTTCTCGAAAGCCAGAGCATATACATATTCCGGGAAGCGTATAAAAATTTCAAGAACCTTTGCATGCTCTGGTCCATGGGAAAGGACTCAACAGCCCTCCTGTGGCTGGCGCGCAAGGCGTTTTTCGGCCATGTGCCCTTCCCCCTTGTGCATATCGACACCGGATACAAAATACCTGA
Source organism: Nitrospinota bacterium (assembly GCA_016212295.1). GTDB lineage: Bacteria > Nitrospinota > Nitrospinia > JACRGO01 > JACRGO01 > JACRGO01. The sequence goes on from JACRGO010000078.1 coordinate 19,247, forward strand.
GATGATCGAATACCGCGACAAGGTCGCGCGGGAATGGAACCTGCGCCTGGTGATCGGGATGAATAAAAATGCCTTGAAGGAAGGGATGCATCCGGACCAGGGGCGCATAAAGTGCTGCACCGCCCTTAAGACACAGGGATTAAAAAGCCTGCTTGAGGAAAAAAACTACACCGGCGTCATTGTTGGAGTAAGGTCGGACGAGGAAGGGACCAGGTCAAAGGAGCGTTATTTTTCCCCAAGGGACAAAAACAACGAATGGGACTTCAGGGACCAGCCGCCGGAGTTGTGGAACCAATTCAAGATATCCTTTCCAGAGGGGACCCATGTCCGGGTCCACCCCTTGCTGGATTGGACTGAACTCAATATATGGGAATACATAAGCAGGGAAAAGGTCCCGGTCATTGACCTTTATTTCGACCGCGGCGGCGGGACAAGATATCGAAGCCTAGGCTGCGCCCCCTGCACGGGTTCCATCAAATCCACCGCGACGTCCGTTGAGGACATCATAGAGGAATTAAAGCACACCACCGTGGCTGAAAGGGCGGGAAGAGCCCAGGACGAAGGCCGCGGGCTTGAGGTCCTGCGCAAGGAAGGATACATGTGAGCATCTGCGTTTTGGATTTATGATTTTGAATTTGTGGTTTTAGATACTTGTACGTCAATTCCGTGAATTCGTCTCGCATAATACATCAACATATTTTGTGCTGGTATTGTGTTTAGAGGCGGATGAGGAACTTAATATGAAAATCCTGGAAAAAGCCATAGAATTAACGGCAACGATTGACGCCCAAAGAAAGCTTGTCCTGGACGCTCCATTGCCGCTTGCTGGACCAACGAGGGTTCGTGTTATTATTCTGCTGCCGGAAGACTCGGAGATGGACGAAAAAGAGTGGCTTCACTCCGCCGCCGTCAATCAATCTTTTGCTTTTTTAAATGAGCCGGAAGAAGACATATATAACCTCGGTGACGGGAAGCCCTTTCAACGTAATAAAACGTAATAATATAAAAAAACCTTGAATAAAACTCCTACAGAAACAATCGAACATTTCGACATAGTCATCGTCGGGCATGTGGACCACGGGAAATCCACGGTCATAGGGAGGCTCTACGCCGACACAGGGTCCCTCCCGGACGGCAAGCTGGAGAAGGTAAAGGCCATCTGCGAGCAGCAGGGAAAGACCTTCGAGTACGCCTTCCTCTTCGACGCCTTGCTTGAGGAGCAGGAGCAAGGCATCACCATCGACACGGCCAGGACCTTTTTCACATGGGGCTCCCGCAAGTACACCATCATTGACGCTCCCGGCCATAAGGAGTTTCTAAAGAACATGATCTCCGGCGCTTCCCGCGCCGAAGGCGCCCTCCTGGTCATTGACGCCAAGGAAGGGGTGAGAGAGCAGTCCAAGCAGCACGGTTACATGCTTAGCCTGCTTGGGATCAAGCAAATCACCGTCCTTGTGAACAAGATGGACCTCGTGGACTACAGGGAAGAGGTTTTCAGGAATATTGAAAAGGAATACCGCGCCTTCCTGGCCTCCCTGAACGTCCATCCACTCTTCTTTTGCCCGGTCAGCGCCCTGGAGGGAGACAACATCGCCCAAAAAGGCCCGAAGATGGCCTGGTTCGACGGCCCCACGGTTCTCCAGGCCCTTCACGCGTTTTCCAAGGAAAAGCCGAAAGTGGACATGGCCCTCCGCTTCCCTGTACAGGACGTTTATAAATTCGACGGAAGAAGGATCATCGCGGGCAGAATAAATTCAGGAAAACTCAAGCCGGGAGACATGCTGGTTTTCTCCCCGTCCAATAAGACCGCCCGCGTGAGGTCGATCGAGAAATTCAATTGCCATACTCCTCCAACTAATGCCTTTGCCGGGCAGTCAACCGGCATAACCCTGGACGAACAGATTTTCATAGAGAGGGGCGAGATCATCTCAACCGAGGACAACATTCCAATGGTCTCCTCCCTTTTTCGCGCCAATATCTTCTGGATGGGACGCAAGGACCTACAAAAGGGCAAGAGATATCTCCTGAGGCTTTGCACAAAGGAGATAGAGTGCGAGGTTTGGGAGATACACAGAGGGGTCAACTCCACCAACCTGGAGACACAGGAGGCGGTCACCTCCATAGCCAGGAACGAGGTGGCGGAGGTGACAATCAGGGCGAAATCGGACGTGGCCTTTGATTTATACTCTGACTTCGACAGCACCGGCCGCTTTGTTCTGGTCGAGGACTATGACGTAAGCGGCGGCGGGATCATCATGGAGTATATCTCGGACGAGCAGGAGTCCTTCAGGAAAGAGGCCCGGCAGCGGGACATCCACTGGGTGAAGGGCGAGGTGAAGCTGTCCGACCGCGCTGAGTGTTACGGACACCGCGCCGCTGTCGTGCTGTTGTCAGGGACCGATGACGCTGGAAAGATCGAGCTCGCAAGGAAATTGGAGAAGAAGCTGGTGAAGGAAGGCAGGCACGCCTATTTGCTGGATGGAGAGAACCTGCGCCTTGGCCTTGACCTGGACCTTTCCGGGACCGATTCCTCTGAAACCATCAGGCGTTTAGGGGAGGTGGCCCGCCTTCTGCTTGATACAGGCATGATAGTCATCACTCCCTCCATCAATTTTTCCCAGGAGGACTTCCAACGAATAAAGACCCTGATACATCCGGCCCCGCTGGTTTCCATTTACGTGATGGAAAAGGAAACCTCCTCGCCCCCTGATTGCGACCACTTGCTCTGCGAGATCAGGAACCATGAGGCAGCGGCCAACGAAATAACGGCCAAGCTCAAGGAAAAGGGAATCCTGGCCAACATCGTCGGCCCGTCCACGTTTTGCTACACCATCTGATTTTCAGCCTTCCTCCAGCGCCTGGCCGCTTTCCAGCCGAATCCGGCTTTTCCGGAAAGACCCGCTCCCTGTTATCGCCTGAGGTTGCCGGTGCGGTGTTTGGGATTCCAAAGCAATATGCTGCCTACATGGATAATGCAAGCGTTACTGGTAGTATTGTTTAGTTTCAGTTAGTTATTAATACTACTCCGACACATGCCCTTCGATGTCATTATGGGTGACCAAAGGGAAAGGGCTCCGGCTATCGGATAGTAAGAATGATTGAAGACTGTATGGAAGCCATGGGCGGCGTGGAGTTCGAGTACCTCTTCCTGAAGGACACGGACCTCAAGCCCTGCACCGGCTGCTATGCTTGCATGGCAAGGGGCGAAGAAGGAAGAATAGAAAAAGGAATGTCTCACACAAAGCCACGAAGTCACTAAGATTTTTTCTTTGCGATCGCCATGTTTTTTCAAAAGGATATCTTTTTAAAATTGTGAGAGACGAATTTTCAGACATTCAGCGTAAGTATCTAAAATTAATTTCCAGGGAGAAGCCGCAATTCCTTGCCATTGCAGCTTTGTCCATTGGAGCCGTGGGACTGGCGGGAATAATTCATTTTTCAAACGCTTATATTTTCAAGCGTTTTATCGGCAGCATAAATCCCCTGGCAGCCTCCTTATTGGTTAGTTTTCCGGGTTTTATTTTTTTAACTTTTCTTCTTTCACAAGGCTGGTTCACGATTTATAAAAAGGAAAATTTAGAAGCTGTCTTGAAAAAGGCATTAAGGCTTGGCTTGCTTGCAGACAGCCGGAGAAATCCTTAACACACCCCGGCCTTCGGCCACCCCTCTCAAGAGGGGAATTTATAGGTGATGTGTCCTTCTCAATAGGGTA
>JACRGO010000079.1 GCA_016212295.1 Nitrospinota bacterium
ACTTTTAGAGATTACCTGCTGATATTTGCTGATGTTTTGTGGAGCGCGAAGCGAGTAACTTTGAAGAGCCCGGTGCGGTAATTCCGCACGCCGGGATCTGTGAGGGGGCAGCCGGGTAACTGACTGTTCTACCTTGATCATGATTTACTATTGGAAGGGGTTCCCATGGTTTGGGATAAGTCAAACTCCGAAGAGAGAAAAAAAGGGGGTGGGCTGTTTTTGTGTGGTTTCAGACCTTTTCGTTGGGGTCAAAGAGCTTTTTCATTTCGGAAAGGGCAAAGCGGTCCGTCATTCCCGCGATATAATCACAAACCAGCCTTTCCCTGGAGATATTCCTGGGGATGTTGTCTGGAAATTGGGGGAGGAGCTCAATCTGGTTGACATAGGCGGTAAAGAGCTTGTTGATGATCCTTATGGCCTTGTTTTCCATTCGGTTGACTCGATAATGCCGGTAGAGATACTTTTTTAAAAAGTCCTTCAGTTCCTGATTCTTTTTCTGCATGGAGGGAGAAAAGCTGACCAGGGGAGAAGTTTGGGAGCGGACCTTCTCCATGCCGTCCACATTTCTTTCCTGGATATTTTTTTGGGTCTGCTGGATCAAATCCGTTACCTGTTGATTGATAATCATGCGGACCACCTGGTATTTTTTCATCTTGAATTCAAGTTTAGGGGAGGAGGCTTCTGTTTTTTCAATGTTTTCCCTCCAAAGGGCAATGTTTTCCAATTGGGTTACGTCGATCATGTCCGAGGTGACGCCATCGTCCAGGTCGTGGCTGTTGTAAGCGATCCCATCGGCGTAATCCACCACTAGGGCCTCCATGGTGGGGGCGGCCTTTTTCTGCTCTTCCGATAACACCGGGTGGTCGTAATCGGTGGAATGTTTTTCCAGTCCCTCCCGCACCTCCGCCGACAGGTTTAGTCCGGGAAAATCGGGATACTTATGTTCCAATTCCACCACCAGGCGAAGGCTTTGGCGGTTATGTTCAAATCCCCTATGATCCTTCATTAGCTCGTTCAACGCCTTTTCGCCGGAATGGCCGAAGGGGGGATGTCCCAAATCGTGGGCCAAGGCCACCGCTTCCGCCAGGTCTTCGTTCAGGCCCAGCGACCTGGCGATGGTCCTCGCGATTTGGGAGACTTCAATGGTATGGGTAAGCCGGGTCCGGTAGTAATCTCCTTCATGATACACAAAGACCTGGGTCTTATATTCCAATCTCCGGAAAGAGGAGGAGTGGACCACCCTGTCCCTGTCTCTCTGGAAGGCCGTGCGGAAGGGGTGTTCCTCTTCGGGATATTTCCTTCCGGCGGAATCCCGGCTCTTCATGGCGTAGGGAGCGAGATTTTTCGCTTCCCTTATTTCAAAATCTTCTCTGGTCATGGTGGCATAATGTAACCGTTCACGGGGTGCAGGGTGCAGCTATCAGGAAATATACAGCTTTCCCTCATCAGTTAAAAGTGACTAAAGTTAAGGAAGTAATCTTTTATAAAAACAAAAATATACCATAACCGTTCAGGGGGCAGTTGTTAAGGCCTGCCTGTGCCTGCACGGCAGACAGGTAACCGCACCCTTGACAACTGCCCCCTGTGAACGGTTACATAATACCTGAATCCGTGGTACGCTATTTGCCGTTCGCTGAGTTTCTTCGGCTTCCTCGAAAACCCGTCGAAAAACATTTGATCTTAGCTTAAAATTTGATCTTTTTTCTTGAGTTTTTGATATTTTGCAAATTATTGCCTATTTCTGGGCGTACTTCACCCAAAACCCAAATAAATGGTTTAAAAAATAATATTGTGGTCCCCGGAATTAACCCACCGCGACTGGGAGATCACTAAATTTTTTATACAACCGTTGCCAAACCATTCCCCAGGGACAATACCTGCCGAAAGATAATATAAAACTCCTGGAACGTTTGACAATTCTGCCAGCCAAATAAATCAGGTCCTGCATTACCGTGCGCACCCTACGGCGAGTTACCTTTCCGCGCCAAGCGGGTCTTGTTTCTTCCGGGCATTCTTGAAGGCTCTCCTGACCGCACAGCCGAAGAATATTGTACGCGAACAGCCCTAACAACAAGACAAAGGAATTAGTGGAAAATTTTCCGCTTGGGAGCCTCTCCAAATTCATGTCAGACTTGATTTCCGAGTGAAACTGCTCCGAGGTTCCATGATCGTGATAAAGCTCCACTACACTTTTAGGACTGTCTTTCAAGCTTACCCAATAAGTATCCGCTTCGATTTCAGGAAAGAGCAACGCTTCTCCCTTGGCTGTTATTGTCCGCTCAACAACGTCGAAAACAACACGGACCGGTTCGTCTACCCCGTCAACCTGTATCCAGATTTCTCCCAGCCATCTTATTTTCCCTTCACGAACCTGTTCAGGAGTTCCGTTTTTCTTGGCAATCTCCAGCCAAGCGTCTGGTGTTTCCTTGCGTAAATTTCTTTTGATTAAAAATTCAGCGCCGCCTTGTATGCATACCCTTATATTCTCCTTACTGTCATTGCCGGAATCAAGCCGGACCAAAATGGGTTGATTCGTAATCTGCTTAGCATAGGCGATGCTTGCGGCAAGAAATTCCGGGGTGCCTTTTTGACAATGCTGTTTGCCTTCGCGAAGCTCGGTGTTGACCATATAACCTTCCTGGCCAAGATATGCATTAATCGGCGCAAAACCGTCAACTTTTTTATAGGTACAGGACACCCCTTCTTTTTTGGTACCAGAGTTGTCATGCGGCGTTACGTCTATATCCAAGGGGCATACGTTTCCATGACATTCTGTTTTGATCGGGGTAATTTGCGAAGCCGTTTTTTTTACAAGCAAAGCCGATTCCTCCTTGATAATCCTATCAAGTTGCCCTTTCGCCCCATCGAGTCTTTGACGAATGGTAGGGCTTGAAGGACAATTCGCCACACCGAGGGCCTGGGAAAAAAAAGGCTGTCCCCTCATCGGCTCAATGGCGTCGAAATCAGGCTTGCCTATGCAGCACAAGCCTATCATGCTCTTGACTACATCCCCATTAGAGATAGTAGGCTTATTGACTATTTCAACCTGATTGACTTTCTTGGTGAGATTCGTTTTGAACAACAGCGCTCCCGCTAAAGCAAGACCGGAATGGCTGCTAAGATTCTCATCGCCTTGTTTAATTTTAAAAATTGTCGGGTTCATTTCAAGACCTTTCTTTAATAAGTTTGGATTTAAGGGGAATATTATTTTAACCCAAATTATTATATAGAAGTTGCCTGGAAATGTCTATTTTTTTCGAAAAAAAATGAATCTTTTTAATATTTCACCCATAAGGTGAAGGGACCGGGAGTATCCAAAATAGGCTTTCCCCTTGAAAATCAAGGCCTTAGAGCGGCCACTAACAAAATATGCGCCACGGATTCAGGTA
>JACRGO010000004.1 GCA_016212295.1 Nitrospinota bacterium
CACGCGTGTGTAAGCCATGTCGTTCTCCTTGTGTTGTGGCACAATACGAAGAACGTAGCTTACCTCGCGTGGCTTTTTCTATCTACAAGTGTTGCAATAGCCGGTAGCGCGCGGGAAAGAAAAAAGACTTAGTGTCTTATCAATAATATTTCAACCAATTTTGGCAAAATATTTCTAACCTTGTTTGGTTGTGGCTTGTCCACGTTGGGAGAAAGGGGGAGAATTAGTTGAATCAGTTTTATTGGTTTTATTGGTTGGATTGGTTAAAACCAATTGAACAAACTGGACCAATAAAACCAATATCCTTCAGCATGTCCTTAACTTTACGGAGAGGAGGATTGAAAAGTTACAGGAATTTGAGCATTCCGATGATAAGCAAGGCCTGGCCCATGAGCATTCCCGCGACCCATTTGATGGTTTCTGATTTATGCTCCACGATTTTTGATTCAAGCCGGATTTCCATCTCCTTCATGTCGCGTCTGATGCCTTCTATGTCGCGCTTGAGGCCGGTTTCCATCTCCTTCATGTCATGCTGGAGGGAGGTTTCCAGTTCCTTCATGTCGCGCTTAAGGCCGGCTTCCAGTTCCTTCATGTCGCGCTGGAGCGCTATTTCAAGCTCTTTAAGATCATGTTTGGTTGAGAGGCGATCATCAATCAGGGCGGACAGGGTCTCCGCCTGGACTTCGGCCTGCTCTTCCGTGAAACCAACGGCCTTGAGCTTCTTTACATAGACGTGAGTGTCAAAGGCAATGGCGTTTCCCATAAAAAGAATATAGCATGAAGGGGATGGAAGTTCAAGGAGCAATGGGACGGGGAAATCGGGAATTGGCAATTTAAAATTGACGATCGGGCGAAGGGAGAAAAAGAATTGGTTGAATCAGTTCAATTGGTTTGGTTGGTTGGATTGGTTAAAACCAATAGAACCAGTTTAACCAACCAAACTAATCAAACGAATTTAACGAATTTAAAAGAGCACAAACGGGCAATGCCTTGGCCCCAAGAATGGGGACATTTATTCCACCCCTTGCCCCCTGGAGCAAAAACATTGCATAGACCAGGTTTCGCCAGAGGAAATTCATGAGGCTGTGAGGATGGCTTTGAAAAAGTAAAAAAAATAGTTCAATTCGTTTTGTTTGCTCAATTTGTTGATTGTGTCCAAATTGTGTCCAAACCCATCCAAATCGGCCATAATCAGCCGTAATCACCATAATTGATTTACTTCCAATAACTCTTTATAACTCAAATAGATAGCGGCCAAATGCCGTATTATCAAGCAGTTAGAGAATTGTTAAAATGTGCCTGGAAAGGACTTCGAATCCGCAGGTCGGGGGTTCAAATCCCTCCAGGCGCGCCATATTTTTCCTTATAAACAAATAGTTATAAGTTTTTTATGTGTGCCTATTTTTAAAGCATCACTTAAGAAAATTTTAAATTCTCAATCATAAACCCAAAAGATTTTTCCAGGATTCATGATATTGTTTGGATCAAAGGCGTTTTTGATTCTTCTTTGAAGCTCCATGCTTGGCCCGCCTATCTCTTGCTCAATAAAGCGGCTCTTGGACAGTCCAACCCCGTGCTCCCCTGAGATGGTCCCGCCCATCTTCAGCACCTCCGTGAAAATCTCTTCCAGGGCGGAGTGCGCCCTTTTCATCAAGTCTACATCCGCTTTATCCACCATCAGATTGACGTGAATGTTGCCGTCTCCTGCATGGCCGAAGTTGACTATGGTGATGGAATATTTTTTTTCCAGTCTTTCCAGCATGCGTATGGCTTCCGGTATTTTGGTCCTTGGGACCGTTACGTCCTCGTTGATCTTCGTGGGGCTGATCTTTCGCAGGGAAGGGGATATCGCCCTGCGAGCTGCCCAAAGTTTTTCGCGGTCCCTGGATTCCACGGCGGAGGAAATTTTCACCGCCCCGCCTCTCGCGCATAGGTCCTCTATTTTTTTAGCTTCCCTTTCCACCGTTGTTTCAGGGCCGTCCACTTCAATCAACAGCATGGCCCCCGTTTTTTCCGGGATATCGCCGCCGCCTAAATATTCCTTGACGCATTCCACGGCCCGCCGGTCCATATACTCCAAGGTTGCTGGAATGATCCGCGACCTGACTATTGAAGCAACGCACTCCGTCGCCAGATTCATGTTGGGAAAAACGGAGAGGACAGTCCTCGTTGATTCCGGCTTGGGCAAAAGCTTCAATGTGATCTGCGCGACAACTCCAAGGGTCCCCTCAGAGCCCACGAAAAGCTTTGTCAGGTCATAGCCCACGACCCCTTTGGCTGTCCTTACGCCGATATTAATTATCTCGCCGGTCGGCAGGACCGTCTGGAGTCCAAGGACGTAATCCTTTGTGACCCCGTATTTGAAGGCCCTGGGACCCCCGGCGCAGGTGGCGACGTTTCCTCCGATGGTTGCGATCTTCATGGAGGCCGGGTCCGGCGGATAAAAGAGTCCCCTGCTTTCAACCTCCTGCTGCAACCTTTCGTTTATAACTCCTGGCTGGACCACGGCAAGCAGGTTGTCTTCATCTATTTCGATGATTTTGTTCATTTTAGCGAGGGCCAGGACGATTCCCCTTTGTATCGGCACTGTCCCGCCCACATAGCCGCTACCGGCCCCTCTAGGGACAACCGGAATTTTTTTCGCGTTGGCGATTTTAAGGATTTGGGAGATTTGAAGGGTCGAATCCGGAAAAACAACTAAATCCGGCAGGGCCTTTAATCCTGTGGCGTCGAAGGAATAGCAAATGAGGTCTTCCGTGGCGGACAGAACCCTTTCCTTGCCGCATATTTCCTGGATATCGCGTATTAGGGAGTTTTCCATGTATATTTTGAAATTGATATAGAACATGGCGCGGCGCCGCCGCAACCAAAGGGAAAATAAAATCCCGAATGACAAATAGCAAATTACAAATAAATTACAAATTACAATTACTGAATGTCCAAAGCAACTACATTTCTTTGTTTGTCATTTGTAATTTTGGTTATTGAGATTTATTTGACAATTGAGATTTGTTGTACGGAGAAATAATTTTGTGGTCTTTGTGCCTTTGCGCGCTTTGTGGTGAAATGGCTTTATATTTTTTTGCTGGACTGAGTTGCTGGTGCCTGGGGGCGGAGCTCGGAGTCAGACGTTCAACGGGCTGCGTTCGTAAATTCTATTTTCGGCAAAGCGGCTTAATTTTCCTTCAGGGACGATTTGGAGCAAGAGGGACGCCACCTCTTGTTCGCGCTGCTCCTGGACCTGCTTTATCAGGTCCCGGACAAGAAAGCCCAGGTTCCGGTCGGGTTGACAACCATTGGAGTGGGCCAGGAGGATATTTTCATAAGCCGTGGGTTTTTTCTTTTCTCCAGGCGTCCAAAGTTCCTCAACCATTTTTTCACCTGGCCTTAGTCCTGTGAATTTGATTTGTATGTCCTTCCTGCCGGAAAGGGAAATAAGGCTCTTGGCCAGGTTCAATATCTTGATCGGTTTTCCCATCTCGAGGACAAAGGTTTCCCCTCCCAGGCCCATGGCGCCTGCCAGCATCACGAGTTGCGCGGCCTCCTTGATGGTCATGAAGTACCGGGTTACGTCCGGGTGGGTAATGGTCACAGGCCCGCCTTTCCTGATCTGCTCCTGAAACAAGGGAATCACGCTGCCGCGGCTCCCAAGGACGTTCCCGAAGCGGACCGTCATGAACTTGGTGCGGCTCTCCTGGGCGAAGTCCTTTAAAATCAGCTCCGCGACCCTTTTGGAAATCCCCATGACGCTGGTGGCGTTGACTACCTTGTCCGTGGAGATGTTCACGAAGCGCTCCACCCCATATTCCTCTGAAAGAAGGAGGAGGTTCCTGGTGCCTATGACGTTGTTCCTGACCGCCTGACATACGTTTTGCTCCATCATTGGCACGTGCTTATACGCAGCGGCGTGGTAAACAACAGAAGGGCGGTGCGTTTCCATGGCCTTGCGCACGTCACGCTCATCCGTAACGTCACCGATTACCGGGACAAATGAAATCCCTGGAAAATTTCTCTTGAGGATGAATTCCAGTTCATAGAGATTTGCCTCGTCCCGCTCGAACAGTATAACCTTTTCGGGTTTGAAGCGCATGGCCTGGCGGGCGAGCTCTGATCCAATGGACCCGCCAGCGCCAGTTATCATCACCCTTTGGCCCTTGATGGTTATTTCAATTTCCCCTGGCTCGATCTCAACGGCCTTTCTGCAAAGGAGGTCTTCAAGTGAAACGTCCCTGACAACTCCAAGGTTCACCTCGTCGTTTATCAATTCATCCTCCGCCGGCACTGTTTGGCAGGGGACCCCGGATTGAACGCAGTAGCGGACGATCTCCTTCATCTGTTTTTCCGAGGCGGAGGGAATGGCGATGAGTATTTTTTCAATATACCGTTCCCTGGCGATGCGGGGTATGTCCTTGCGCGTCCCAAGCACCGGGACCCCGCAGATGGCAAGGCCGGAGAGGTTCGGGTTATCGTCCACGAGCCCAACCACATGAAGGCGGAGTTCCGGCTTTGACTCGATTTCCTTGATAAGCCTCGACCCGGAATCGCCCGCGCCGATAATGAGCACTTTCTTAAGGTCTTTTTTTTTAACGATTCCGTTTCGGAAAAACGCCAGGTAAGAGGAGAAGAAGAGGAAAAAAAAGAGGCATTCCGCGAGAACCACCGGTTTGATCTCCCCGCCTGCTCCCCAAAGGAAGAGAAGAAAGGCCCAGGAAATTGACCCCAGGATGGCGGTCCTGAAAGCTGAAACAAGTTTTATTTTAGTTCCGGGGGCGGAAGGGTCGATACCGCCGTTTAATAAAAGCGGGAGCGTCTTTCCGGCGCAAAAGGCGCCGAAGAGGGCCATCCAGTAAAGAGGCCCTGCGGCGGCTTCCTGAAAAAAGGCAAGGAAGGGCAGGGCGGAGAAAAAAGATAAAAGAGAGATGGCAAAATAGATTTTGATCATAGGCAAATCAGTCATTGGCCATTTTGGCAATAATTCAATAGTAAGCGACATCAGGCAGTAGTCATTGGTCAGTAGTCATTTGTCATTGATAAGCAGGAAGACGCCATAATGACTAATGACTACTGACTACTGACTACTGACCAATGACTAATATTTTATCTTATCGAAATAAATTGCAGAAAGAATAAGTTTTTTTAATCCCTCCTCAGAAATACTCCCATGATCCCAGTTTTTTCACCAGTCCGTTTTCACGCAACGGATGCAGGAATTGGGAAGGCGGGGCGGAATAAAAATTTCCGTAACGGTCCTTTTTCAGGGTGGAAAAGGTGAAGTAAAGCCGCTCCTTTGCCCTGGTGGCGGCCACGTAAAAGAGCCTGCGCTCTTCTTCCAGTTCTTCCTCATCCTCCACAGCATAAGGATTCGGGAAACTCCCCTCGTTTGCGCCCATAACAAAAACTGTATGCCATTCCAGTCCCTTGGCGGAATGCACGGTTGAAAGGACCAAGTGCTCCTCTCTGGTTTTGGCGTCGGCCAAGGCCCCGTTCCTGGACGCGTTCGGCGGCTCCAGGGCCATGTCAGCCAGGAGTTGATCCAGCTTTTTATATTTAGCGGCAATGCCGAGGAATTGGTCGAGGTCCCTCTTCCTCTTCGGGAAATCGTCGTATTTGGATTCCAGCGCGGGATTGTAATAATCGAGGACTTTTTCAATAATCAGGGACGGCGGCCTGTCCGCCGCTGTTATATGTCGGAAGAGCTGCTCCAGGTCATGCAGGGGTTTGCGGAATTTTTCAAATCCTTTCAGCTTTGTGAGGGCGAAGGGATTTTCAAGGGCTTGGATCTGCTGGATCACCTTGGCCGCGGTCTTGGGTCCCATGCCGTCCATGAGCAAGAGCAGCCTGGTCCAGCTCACGGCGTCATTAGGGTTCGCCACGACCCGCAAATGGGAAACCACGTCCTTTATGTGGGCGGTTTCAACGAATTTAAATCCGCCGTATTTCACGAAATGGATATTTCGCTTATTCAACTCCAACTCCAGCTCAAAGGAATGGAAGGAGTTCCTGAAAAGCACGGCTATGTCGTTAAGGGGAAGAGACAGGGTATGTGTTAGTTCCTCAATTGTATCAACGATGAAATATGCCTCTTCAGCCGGACTATCACTTCCAACTACAGCAGGGACCTCTTTTCCTTTTTTAATTTTGGAAAAGAGATTTTTCGCGAATTTTTCCCTTGCCGGCGCCATGAGGGCGTTGCAGACATCCAGTATCTTCTGGGTGCTTCTGTAGTTTTCCTCCAGCTTAATCACCTGGAGGTCCGGGAAAAATCTTTCAAACTCCATGATATTGCCGAAATTGGCCCCGCGGAAGGAGTAGATGCACTGGGCAGGGTCCCCAACTGCCATTATATTATTGTGTCCACGACCGAGGAGGTTTATTATTTCCGCTTGCAGTATATTGGTGTCCTGGTATTCATCCACCATCAGGAAGCGGTATTGGCGCTGGACCTTTTCCTGGATTTCCGGCGACTCCAGGAGTTCCTTGAAGAGGACCAGGAGGTCGTCGTAATCAACCAGGTTGTGTTTCTTTTTGTACTCGGAATAGGCGGCTTTAAGGTGGGTGATCTCTTCCAGGAGGAAGAGGAACTGGGGATAGGCTTTCGCCAGGACCAGGTTCAGGGGCATCCGTTTGTTGATGGAAAAGGAAAAGATAGCGGAGAGGGTGGATTTTTTTGGAAAATTCTTGATTTCTTTCCCATAACCTTTTTCGGTCTTCAGTATACCGAGGCAATCCTGAGAGTCCGAGGAGTCCAGGATAGTAAAGCCCGGACTCATTCCTATCGCGGAGCCATATTTGCGGAGCAGCAGGTTCCCCACGGAATGGAAGGTGCCGCCTGAGACCCTGTTGCACCGGTCATCAGCCAGCATGGACGAGCGGTGAAGCATTTCCAGGGAGGCTTTTCTGGTGAAGGTAAGAAGGAGGATGCTTTCCGGCGGGATATCGCTTTCAACGAGCTTGGCAACGCGGTACACAAGGGTCCTGGTTTTTCCGGACCCCGCCCCTGCGATTACCAAAAAAACCCCCTCCCTCCGTGTCACCGCCTCGTATTGCGCGGGGTTCAGTTCCTTTTCATAATCTATCTTCATGGAAAGGCCGGGGAGGAGGGAGAGCGTAATGCGTCATGAATGGTAAGTCATGGCTCATGACTCATTTCGACGTTCGATGCTCAGAGTTGGAGTCCTATGCCGCCTTCTGGATTTTTCCCGCCTTGATGCAGCGTGTGCAGACCCTGATGGTTTTAGTGGTCTTGTTCATAACTACCTTGACTCTTTGAAGGTTCGGGTTCCAGCGTCTCCTGGTTTTATTGTTCGCGTGGCTGACGCTGTTTCCGAAAGAAGGAATTTTTTCACATACCTCACACTTTCTAGCCAATGTTCTGTCCTCCGTGATTTAAAATATAAGTTTTATTTGATTTTTGTAAGAGCCTACTTTATCATATAACTAACCTTTGTGGCAAGGTTGGTATGTCCCAACTTGAGCATGCAGGTATAAAATTTTTCACAAAGCCGCGAAGCACAAAGATTTGCAAAGCTTTTTCCATGGTTTTCTCTTTGTGTCCTCGGTGTCTTTGTGGTGAAGAGGCATATAAAAAATGGAAATAACAAAAGATTCTTCCATCAATGAAATTTTAAAGGAATTCCCGGAGTCGGCCAAGGTCTTCGATAAATACAACATGGGCTGCATGGGCTGCATGGGGGCTTCCGCCGAATCCGTTGAGAACGGGGCCTTGATGCACGGCTTGGACGCCAACATGATCGTGGAGGAATTGAACAGGATCATCGGCCGGAAACAGCAATCCTGATCAATTTAGATACTTACACGTTCATTCTGACTGAGAATTCGTCTCTCCATTTTATTTACCGCAAAGGCGCAGAGACCGCAAAGAAAATCTTTTTTCAATTATCAACTCTGCGCCGAGACCAGCTCCAGCCCGCTTTCATTATGCCTGAATCTGACCCGCAATCTGGAATTTAAAATATTTTTGCGTTTACTATAGCCTTTTTTACCAAGTGCTTTTTTATTTACGCCCGGCGAAATTCGTATCAAAAAAACCCCTGCCCGTCTTGTGCCTTGCCTTATCCGCCCTTTGCAAAAGGCCGGGCTTGTCTGGTACATTCTTAGGCGTCGAATCGAATGTAAATATCTTTTGGGAGGAGAGGGAAAACATGGCAACGCAAACAAAGGCAAGGGAAAAGCGGCAACTGCTTCAGCACGACGGCTTTCTTGGAAGGCTTGAAGATATAAAGGATCACTACCGCCTCAGATCCGGTGATTTGCCCGACTCATTCGACGTGGCGCGATTCACAGCCGACATGAAAGAGGCCAACAGGGGCGTGGTCCCTTGCTGGGAGTTGAAAAAATGCGAACGCTGGTTTGGGGGAAAGAAGGAGCAGGAGCTTGGAATGTGCCTCGTTTATCCTTGGGGCGGCTGGCAGTGCTGGGCCATCGCCGGCACACTCTGCGGGGGCGTTGTCCAGGGCTCGGCCGCTCAAAAGGAGGGAAATTGCCAGATGTGTCCGCATTACCTCACCCTCATGGAAGATGATCCAGCGAAGCTAAAATCGGACAGCCTGTACTTTTCCACTGTCATGCAGCACATGCTCATCGGGATCGGAACCATTAATCCAAAGGGGGTCATTGATTTTCAATCCTCCAGGAAGTTTCAGGAATTCCTCGGCAAGGACGTGGCCGGGAAAAATTTTGCCACTCCCTTGGCTCTCTCACCGGAAGACGATGCCAAATTGAACGAGTGGATCAAGGACGTATTTGAACTCTATGGGACCCTGAGCTGGGACATGCTTTGGGACATGTTCCCCCTCAAGGACAAGGAAATACCCGTTAACGGACGGCATTACCGTCTGACAATGGCCCCCTACCTCAGACGTGACGCCGGGAGCGGACAGGAAAAGCTGTTTCGCGTGCTCGTTCAGGTAAGCGACGTGTCCGCCGAGGTCAGGGCCAAGGAATTGGCCTACCAGGAGCGGGTCGTAACGGACACGATCATGGCCAGGGTCAAGAACCTTGGCTCCTTCAAGGACTTCATCAATCAGTCCCACCAGATGCTTCCAAGGGCCGAGGTCCTGGTGAAAAGGTTCATGGAGGGAGACCGGAGTCCGGCGTTATTGGAGGAGGCGTACCGGATCATGCACACCCTCAAGGGCACCTCCGGGAACTTCGCCATGGATTCCTTCGTCAAAACGGCCCACGACTCGGAAAGGTTCTTCGGCATACTCATGAAGATCAGCGAACGGGACAAGGCCGGAGACGAGGTCAAGCAAGCCATCGGGGAATTCAAGAATGTTTTCAATAATTTCCAAAGCCTTCAAAACGAGATCAAGGAAGCGGTCCAGTTCATGGCGGACCACGCGGGAATAGAGATCGAGGTGGAGCAGGGGGGCGGCCTGGCGGTCAACGTGAACACTAAACTGCTGAATGAGGCCATGAAACTCATGAACGCGGGGAAGACCTTTGAGGCGATGAAGTTATTGCAGCGCGCCAAGGAAGTTCCAATCAAACCGCTCTTTCAGGAGATGGCCGCGCAAGTGGAGAGGATCGCCGCCGACCGGGGAAAGGAGGCCGTTTTCTCCTTCAAGGGAGACGATATTACCATCGATAAGGACTTGCAGGTGGACCTCTCCGCGGTCCTGGTCCACATGGTGAGGAACGCGATTGACCATGGGATAGAGAAGCCGGAGGACCGTATAGCCGCCGGCAAGGAGTCCGCCGGATATATAGAACTTGGGGCAGTCAAGGAAGAAGAGGCCCTCACTGTCACCTTGAAGGATGACGGAAAAGGGATCGACCTGGAAAAGATCCGCGAGAAGGCCGGCCTGCCCGAAGGGACCCCTATGGAGCAGATAGTGGCCCAGATTTATAAATCCGGGTTTTCCACCTTGGAGAACGCAAACACCACTTCTGGCCGGGGAGTGGGGATGGATGTGGTTAAAACGACCCTTGAGGAAAAACTCAAGGGCAAGGTCCACTTGAAAACCGAACAGGGCCGCGGTACGGAGATAAGCCTGCATATACCTCTCAAGAATATCGGAAAATTTTGAGTACCCGCATATGGTTCCAGCTTTTTTTATACTTCAACTTCAAAAGTTCCTGATAAATAAACATTTTTTGTCTTTCCTGGATATATGGGCCTGCAAGAAAAAATATTGGTAGTGGATACCGATCAAGGCGTTTTCAAATATCTGAGCGCGAGACTGGCTAAAAATGGGTTTCTCATGCAATACGCATCAGACAGTTTGGAGGCTATTGAACTGGTTAAACCCGGTTCCTTTGATATAGCGATAGTGGAGGTCGACATGCCGGAAATAAACGGAGTCACTATCTTGAAAAGATTCAAGGAGATTGATCCCTATCTTCAGGTATTAATGATGGGAAATACAGGGGACGCAAGGCAGGCGATGGGCGCCTTGAAATACAAGGCGGCGGATTTTCTTGTGAAGCCCTTTGGGGATTTTGGGGACATAGGGGCCGCTATTGGGCGTTCCCTGAAGGAAAAGAGATTGCATATGGAAAACAAGGCCCTGCTGAAGGAGCTTGAGGCCGCCAACAGGGAATTATCCGAAAAGGTGAAGGAAAAAACCAGGGAATTGCGGGATTTAAACTTATTGATGCTCGATTACACCGAGGAACTTGCAACCGTCATCCAGGGAATCACGTATCTTCAAATGAGTGCTGACTCCCGTCAGGCGGTGGAGAAAATAGTGGAGGGTTTGGAGAAAAATTTCCGGATAGACAAGGCATGTCTTTTGTTGTGTGAGCAGGGTAACATGCCGGTGGTGATCGGCCATTCCTCGAGTTTAGGTCCGGGCCTAATGGAATTTTCCAGCGAAAAAAGCATGGGGCCGGTCATGGAAACCGTTAAAACAGGCAGATCCTTGAGTTGGACTGAATATGCCGGGGATTGGCCGCAGGGGCGCAAGGTATTTAAAGAGTGGGCAATTTTTCCGATGCGCGCCAGGAATGAGGTCCTGGGTGTTTTGATAGTCAACGCCCCGGACAGGGAAAAACTGGACGCGCTCAGGATTTATATCAACATGTTCACCCTCGGCCTCTCGAATTTGCTCCTGTTCGAGGAGGTGCAAAAAAACGGCAAGGAACTGGCCGCGAAAAAAGATGAATTGGAAAAGGCCAATGCCAGACTGCGGGAACTGGACGCTCTGAAAACCAATTTCATGAACATGGTTGTCCATGATATCCGGACCCCCTTGACCTCCATCAAGGCATATACCGATCTGATTATAATGTATAAGGATAAACCCGAAAAAACCAAGGAACAGTTCGCTCAAATCATTAAATCCGAATGCGGAAGGCTGGAAACCTTGGTCAACAATTTCCTTAACCTCGAAAAAATTGAATCAGGCAACGTGGATTTTGTATTTGAACCAGCCTGCGCCCAGGATTTGCTGGAGCATTTCGTGTCCGTGTATAAGGCTGTTGCGGACGCAAGGAAAATCAAGATCGCTTTGGATTGCGAAAAAGACCTTCCATTGGTCGGCATCGATAAGGATGGCATTGGCCAAGTTGTCAGCAACCTTTTGAGCAATGCGATGAAATTTACTCCTGAGAATGGCGATATCCGAGTGGGGGCGAGGCTTTTGGATCCCTTTGTCGAAATCAGCGTTCAGGATAACGGCCCTGGAATTCCTGGAAACATGCTGTCAGCCGTTTTTAATAAATTCACACAGGCACACCGGAAGAAAGTCAAAGGAGGCACTGGCCTGGGGCTTGCCATCGCTAAAAATATCATTGAAAGGCACGGCGGAAATATCGGGGTGGAGTCCGAGGAAGGGAAGGGCAGCAGGTTCTATTTTACGCTTAAAATCCATAGAGAGGCGGAACCAGGAACAAGTTTAAAGTGAGCTAAAGTTAAAAATTATTTTTTACCACAAAGCGCACAAAGCAGGCGCAAAGATCACGAAGTTTTAGTGAAATTTCAATTGTCAAATAACAAATAAATCTCAATAAACAAAATTACAAAGAATAAACAAGGAAATGGAACTGTTTTGGACATTCAGTAATTGTTATTTGTGCTTTATTTGTAATTTGTCATTTGGAATTTTGTTTTCCTTTTGGTTCTCTTTGTCCGGGTTAGGCGCTTCAAACTTGTCAGCATAGGGAAATAAATTGATGCAAACTACAAAAATCATGGTCATAGGCGCCGCTGAAGAGGTTTTTTCCGATCTTAACCGGAACATGGGGAATTCCTGCGTGCGCATGGACCAGGCCATGTTTGATTCAAACAAGATACTCGATGCCGGCCCTGACCTGATCCTCTTGTTTCAGGATGGCGACAGGGAAAATACCGTCTCCACTTTAATGCGGATCAGGGAGACGGACGAATCGTGGAATATTCCTATATTGCTGGTGGTCCCTGAAAAAGATGTTTCAGATCCCGGCAAGTGGGCCGATATACCCTTGGACGACTTCATCACCGCTCCTATTAATTTCCTTGAACTAAAAACCAGGACGAAGTCTCTCCTGGAAAAAAGTGAGTTGCGCCATAAAGTCAAGGACATGGAGATGGCGATGGCCAAGTGCCAGGGCCACATGAAGGAAAAAATGTTCCTGATTACGACCCTATTTGTAGTGGGTGAAAAGTTAAAGGAGCACGTTGACCCTTCGGAAATATACAAGGCTATTCGAGACACCCTTGTCAGGATAGCCGACGTTGAATCTTTTTCCATTTATTTATTCGACGAGGAAAAAAAGAATTTGGCCAAGGTAAGCTTAAAGGGATTCGCGATGCAAATGCCGGACAAGTTGCCCCTGGAAGGACTGAGCGGACCTCTGAAAGAGGTCATGGATACGGAAAATGCTTTTTTCTATAAGAAGACGGATTTTGCTTTTCCTGCGGAAGATGCGAAGGAGGGGGTTCCGGCGGTTTTTTTAGGCCTTCCGTTATTGGCCGCGCTTCCCATTAAAACCGCCAGGATGAACCTGGGAGTCATACTCATACATAAGCTCAAGGACCCGGAGGGTGACAGGATTGATTTTAATCTGCTAACCATATTGACCGCGCAGGTGGCCTCGGCGATTTATAATTGCCGCCTTCACAAGAAAATCGAGGATTATTCAACGGAACTCGACCTGACCAGCAAAAAATTGGAAAGGTCAAAACTGTCCCTTGAGGAGCAGATGTTCCATTTGAATACCGTCACGCTCTTCTCCTCGCAACTCCACTCAACCTTTAAACTCGATGATGTTTATGAAGTGATCCGGGACCTTTTGGTGAATTTCCTTGGAGCTGAAATATTTCACATCCTGTATCTGGATGAGGGCAACCATGAAACTTTTACAGGATTTGCCGATGGAGTTACTGAGGAAGAAAAAGAGGAAGCCAATGTAAACAGGTTCCAACGGATAACGGATAAAGTCCTGCGAACAGGGGAACCATTCTTGAATCCCTCCTTTGGAAAAGACCAAGCAGACCCCTCTTCTTTTTCTCATGATAACGCTCCCCTGGCCTGCCTGCCGCTCATGCTTGATGAAAAACCGGTCGGGGTCCTTATAATTGAAAGGTTCCTTCCTCAAAAAAAAGGTTTCAGCAAGGAAGACTATGAACTATTGTCTCTCCTTGCCCAGGAGGCGGCCATGGCCCTGATGACCGGCCATCTCTACCCGAAAACTCAAACCAAGGCCGTAAGCGATCCCATTACCGGATTATACAACCACAGCCATTTCCAAAGGTGCGTTGATCTCGAATTTCTCAGGGCCAGAAGATACAAGACCCCTCTGTCCCTTATCCTGGTGGATATAGACGATTTCAGGGACATTAACGCCATGCGCGGATACATCCTGGGCGATATGATCCTTCGCGATATAGGGAACATCCTCCAACTGACCAGGAACGATTTGGATGTGCTGGCCAGATACGGCCCGGAGGAGTTCGGCGTCCTCCTTCCGCAAACCGGCCTGGAAGGGGCGATTATCCTGGCGGAGAGAATTCGCGAAAAGGTGCAAGCCCATCAATTTCAATCCAAGGAAGGCCCCTTTAAGCTCACGGTAAGCATCGGGATTGGAAACTACCCGAACCAAAAGGGCAGGGAGGCTTTGGTCAACGTGGCGGAAGCGTCCTTGCTGGACGCAAAGCGGGCCGGGAAGAACAGGGTGGTGTTTCGTGAACAAGTGAACTGAAGTGACAAGTGACGAGTGACGAGTAACAAGTTACGAGTGGCTAAAGTTTAAAGTGACTAAAATTGTGGAAGTTATTTTTTTATTATAAAAAGAAACCTAACACAATTTTAGTTCACTTTAGTCACTTTAGCTCACTTGAAACTTTAGTCACTTTATCCCCCCTCCCCATGCAAAAAATCCAACAACAAATCCTCGAACTCCGCAAGAAGCTTCATTACCACAATCGCCGCTATTACGTGGACGACGCGCCGGAGATCTCCGATTACGAATACGACCAACTCTACAAGGAACTCCAGGCCCTGGAGGCCGGGCATCCTGAACTCATCACCCCAGACTCCCCCACGCAGCGAGTAGGGGACAAACCAGCCGGGCAATTCCTCACCGTTCCCCACGCCAAACCAATGTTGAGCCTGGAGAACACCTACTCAGAAGGCGAACTCCGCGACTTCGAGGCCAGGATAAAAAAACTCCTGCCCGGAGAAGACCTTGAATATGTGGTGGAACTCAAGATAGACGGCGTGGGCATCTCAGTGGTTTATGAAAACGGCCTCATGGCGCGTGGCGTGACGCGAGGCGACGGTTTTTCAGGGGAAGAGATAACCCAAAACATACGCGCCATCCGCTCTATCCCCTTGAGCGTGGACTCAGCCGACCCTGCCGCAGGCGCCTTCGAAGTCCGGGGCGAGGTCTACATTCACCGGAAGGAATTCGAGCGCATCAATTTAGAGAGGGAAGAAAACGGGGAAGCGGCATTCGCCAACCCCAGGAACGCCGCGGCCGGATCACTCAGACTGCTGGACTCCCGCGTAACCGCAAGCAGAAACCTCCGCGCCTTTTTTTATTACGCGGACTTTCCGCCAGAGGCGGGCATTACAACCCAGGATCAGGCCCTGGCCAAACTAGACGCCCTGGGGTTCAAGACCAATCCCAACCGCGCCCGGTGCCGCGACATGGAGGAAGTGCTGGCATTCATACGCCATTGGGAAGGAAAGCGGGACGGTCTCGATTACGACGTGGACGGCATGGTGGTCAAGGTCAACCGCCTGGACCTCCGGGAACGTCTTGGGTCCACCTCCAAATCCCCCCGCTGGGCCGTTGCCTTTAAGTATCCTGCCCAGCAGGCCGCGACAAGAATAAAGGACATAGTGGTCCAGGTTGGCCGCACCGGGACCTTGACACCAGTGGCCGAGCTAGAACCTGTCTTTCTCTCCGGCTCCACGATCAGCCGCGCCACCCTCCACAACGAAGAGGAAGTCGCGCGAAAGGACATCCGCGTGGGCGACCACGTATTCATCGAAAAGGGCGGGGAGATCATCCCCAAGGTGATAAAGGTAATTTTAGAGAAGAGAACGGGCGAGGAACTGCTCTTTCAATTTCCAGCGGAATGCCCGGAGTGCGGCGCCTCGACCTATAAACCCGAAGGAGAAGTGGCGAGACGATGCTCCAATTCCGCCTGTCCAGCGCAGTTGAAGGAACGGCTGCGGCACTTCGCCTCCCGCGCCGCAATGGACATCGACCACCTGGGACCGAGCATCATCGACAAATTGGTGGACGCCGGGATGGTCCGCGACGCTGCCGATCTCTATAGTCTGGACTACCAGAGAGTGGCCTCCTTTGACCTGATGGGGGAGAAGTCCGCGCGCAACCTGGGCGAGGCAATGGAAAAGAGCAAGGGCGCTGGACTGAAACGGCTCATCTTTTCCTTGGGCATAAGGTTCGTGGGGGCCAGGGCAGCGGAAATTCTGTCGGAGCATTTTGATTCCATGGACAAGCTGGCCGAGGCAAGGGAAGAAGATTTGGAGTCCATACACGAGATCGGCCCCAAGATCGCCAGGAGCGTTGTCCTTTTTTTTCGGCAGGAGGAAAACCTCAAGGTGATCAGCAAGCTTAAGGAAGCGGGGATACGGATGGAGGCGGTGAAGCAGGAGCGGGGCCAACTACCCCTCAAGGGCAAGCAGTTCGTGCTCACCGGGACCCTTTCCTCCATGACGCGGAACGAGGCCAAGGAAAAACTCGCGAGGCTTGGGGGCCGGGTCATGTCCTCCGTGACCGCCAAGACCGATTTCCTGGTCTGCGGGGAAGAGCCAGGCTCTAAGCTGAAGAAGGCCAGGGAATTAAACGTGCGCGCGCTGGAGGAGAAGGAGCTTTTGGAGATGATCGGAGAGGCTTTAAGCTGATCATCTTCTGCTTTATTGCGGGATTTTGATTTATAAGAGAAAAAATGGTGGGCCGCGAAGGAATCGAACCTTCAACCTACTGATTAAGAGTCATTTGCTCTGCCAGTTGAGCTAGCGGCCCGGTATTTATATTATTAAGCTTAGAAGTTTGCGTTTACCGCGCAAATTTTTCACACTATGAGGAACTTGAAATATATCATATCGCCTCATTTTATGTCAATTTCATGGCCTTATTTCATGGCCATATGCCTCATTCCTATTCTTCTCAGGCCCTAGGATGATGCTTGTCGTAAACGGATTTCAACCTCTCCCTGGTCACGAAGGTGTATATCTGGGTCGTGGAGATATCAACGTGGCCGAGCATCTGCTGGACTGAGCGAAGGTCTGCCCCTCTATCCAGAAGATGCGTGGCAAAGGAATGCCTAAGCTTATGGGGGCTTATGCCGCGCCTAATCCCCGCCAGCAAGGCGTATTGTCCAAGGGTTTTCCAAAATGCCTGCCTGGTCATCTTTTTCCCGAACCTGCTGACAAACAACTCCGGCGCATGGTTTGTTTTAGATAGGAGGGGCCTTGAGGATTCGAGGTATCTGACGATTTTTTCCCTGGCCGTTTCACCGACCGGGATTATGCGCTCCTTGGCCCCCTTCCCGAAGGCTATCACATAACCTGCTTCAAGGTTCAATTGGTTCGTTTTCAAGGAGATCAACTCGGAAACCCGCATCCCGGTGGCATATAGAAGTTCCAGCATGGCTGAGTCCCGGAGTCCAAGCGCTGTCTTTTCATCCGGTTGCGACAGAAGGCGGTCCACCTCTTCAACGCTGAGATAACCAGGAAGGGCCTTCTCCATGCGAGGGGACTCCAGGTTTTCCGTTGGATCTATTTCAAGTTTTCCCTCGTTGACTAAAAATCTAAAAAAGGATTTAATGGCCGTTAAGTTTCTGGCGATGGACCTCTGTGATATTTTTTCCTCCCGCAATTTCAGCAAAAAGGAACGCAGACCTTCTCCCTTAATATCCATAAGGCCGTTCATGTCCTTGGGACTGAAGAAGGAAAGAAACCGCGTGATGTCGCGGCGGTAGGCATCAACGGTGTTTTCCGAAAATCGTCTTTCCACGACCATGAAGGTGAGGTAGGCGTCCATTATTTCCCGGCAGAACTCTTGATGAGCCATGTCAGCCGAACTCTCAACGCTCAAATTTTTTGCCTTAAAAACAATCCCAGCTTTTTGTCCGATGTTTTAATGTGGTTCGCGAACCACTCGTTTAAATCGAAACAGAGCTTCATGGCGGCCATGGTTCCGCCCTGGGAAGCATGAGTGGATTTAAATCTTTCCATTTTTCCGGCGAACATTACGTGTTCCCTGGAATGCGCCTCCAGTTCTGGATATTGGAATGTCTCCATGTATCTTTCCTCCAGGCCGAAGTGGTCCTTTACGTAAAAATCCAGGAAGGCCACTGTTTTTGAGACCTGCTCCCCGCTTCGTTTTTCTAAAATAGACTGGTGCAGGGAGTTCATGTTTTGGAGCAGTTCCTGATGCTGGTAGTCCTGCCAGATTATTTCAGTGCGCAGGTCATCAGACCACTTGGTAAGGGCTTTGTCCATTTCATTCTCCTTAATATACTCACGGATAAAAATTCATTTCAAACGGTCTTGGAACGCCGTTTTTTTTCCAATAATTCTTGATAAAAGGCGTTACTTCCTTGACTATCTTTGCCGGATCATCCATGATTTTTACATATCCAAGGTCCTGCTTGTCGATGTAATTATTTTTCAGAAGATAGCCTTCAAGCCAGCCCATCATACCGTTCCAGAATTCCGATCCGCAAAGAATTATGGGGAAGGGCTCCACCCTTAAAGTCTGAATCAATGTCCACGCATCGAACAATTCATCCAGGGTGCCGAATCCGCCGGGGAAAACTATAAACGCCTCGGCGAATTTCACCAGCAGGACTTTTCGCACGAAGAAGTATCGCATGGAAAGGAGATGCGTGACGTAAGCGTTTGAGGGCTGTTCCTCAGGCAGTTCTATGTTGAGTCCGACTGAAATCCCGCCGGCCTCATAAGCTCCCCTGTTGGACGCCTCCATTATTCCAGGCCCGCCTCCAGTGATTACAGCGATTTTTTTCTTGGCCAGCATCCCGGCTATTTTCCGGGCCTTGACATAATAACGGTCATCATTGCTTACCCTGGATGAGCCGAAAATAGTGACGGCCGGACCAATGGAGTGGAGCCGCTCGAACCCGTCCACGAACTCGGATACTATGCGGAATATGCGCCAGGCGTCGCCGGAAGTCCTGGCGTCCGCTATAAAACGATTATAAGGGTGGTCAGCGAGGGTTTTTTTAGAGTCCCTTTTTTTGTTTTTATCGTTCATTGCGGTTATTCAATCCAAGCCCTGTCGCCCGGCTCGCCCATGAAAGGGTCCACCCAATGAAAATCGGGGTCCATCGTGATGATGACTTCCTTTCTTTCAAATTCAGCCTTGAGTTTTTCCAGCTCTTTCAGGTGGTCCTTCTCCTCAAGCTTGATTTTCCCTATGAGCCATCCGAACCCGGCGTCCTGAAACTTCTCTTCGCCCTTCCTGTAATAATCAATTGCGGCCTTTTCCTGGGCTATGAAGAAGTCAAGATATTTATCGGGTCCCCAATTCTCTTTTCCCTTTTCAACAACGAAGGTGTAATCAGGCTCTCCTCCATGCTTGTTGATGAATTTAACAAGCTCCACGGCGTGGTTGGCCTCCTCCTTGCCATAGGCGGCAAGTTTTTTCTTGAGATCCTGGTTTTGGATCATGGACGCGAATTTTCTGTAGTCCAAAACCGATCCGTATTCCATCCTGAAGCCTTCGAGAAGAAACTCCAATTCTTCCAGTTGGGACTGTTTGTCCTCAAGCCAGGCTTTAAGTTCCTTGGCAGGGGAGGCGGTATTGGTCGAAAGGTCGTTAAGTATTTTATTAATGCCAGGATCAGAAATGCCTTCCCCCTGGCAAAGCGAGCTTGCTTCCTTCACAAGCCTTTCCAGTTTTTCCAGTTCCTTTCTCAATTCGTTTAATTTGAACAAAAATGCCATTTCCCCTCCTTGAATTTTATCAAATTTTTTTTAACCGCGGAGACGCGGAGGCGCAGAAAAAAAATTTGTAACTATTCAGCGAAATATTATATGCCCTCGATAGTCGTCGTTAAATGCACCTTTACATCCCCCTTGATCCCCCTTGAGAAGGGGGAATTGGTTGTCACCCATCGCGCGCGGGGTTTCTTCCAGCCATCACACTTTCATTCCTCCTTGGAAAAGGGGGCCAGGGGGATGTGAAAATCCCGGAAGCCCTTTAACCATGGAAGTTCACTACTAAAGAATGAACCAAAAATCACTGCTGTCCGGTTAAAATTGTCATAGCATGCTCTAACATACTGTTTTTTAAAACAAAATAGTCGTTTTATGGGTGTTACCGACTTGAATTTTAAAATATATCCCTTTATTCTCCCCCGCAGGATTATTTCTGA
>JACRGO010000080.1 GCA_016212295.1 Nitrospinota bacterium
AATATTTGAAATTTCAAAAAGGCGGCAAAAAGTGAAACGTTTTATGGCAAAAAGAGATAAATTTTCGGAATAGGCGAGTAAGTATCTCCAACCGTGAAAAAACATTGCGCCTTTTTTGAAAATTTCAAATATTTTTGGCTATATTTTCAGCTAAGGCATCGCAAATGGCGCTGCGCCACATTAACCCTTGAAGAAGTCCTTTTCACGAGTATGCCGCTCAACATCCTGTGTAAAGCTATCCCCCCTACGTTAGTCTAAATCAGCCCCTTCTTTTTTTGCTTCAAGGACCTCCCTGTGTATCTCTTCTATCTTTTTATCTCCCCAGAACTTCTTGATTTCCTGAACAGAATCTCCCTTGCCCCTTTCAAAACTCACTATAAATCTCGTTGCATCCGCTTCCCCCATATTATCTACAAGCAGATTCCACCCCTTCCTTACTATCTCATTCATTGCGACAGATTCTTCGTTCTTTATCACGTCAGACCTCCTTACTCCTCTGCAACCTTTTCCATGCATCCCGCACCTTTTGCATCTGAGGTTACCTCGTCATCACATGTCAGAAAATATGTTGCTCCACCGGCCATGGCCGAGGCCAAGTGAAGCGCATCCCTGTCTTTAATCCCACACCGATCACGAATAACAATACCAAGCTTCAATATTTCCTCTTTTTTCCTCAACCCTCTTTTTAGAAAGAGCAAGGTATCTTTCCACCTCAGTTCTTTTAAGCGGGCTCAATATCTTTGTTATCTCATATTGCAATACGTCTGATGAGAGCGTGAGAAACCGGCCCTTCCTGACACCGTCTAGTATAACTTCAAAAGCATCGGTCTCTTCCCTAATCCTATCCTGCGCCTGGTTGTCAAATGGTCTGCAATAAACGTTAGTATCGAGGTAAATAATCATGTGCTCTTTATCTTCTCGTTTCGATTTATTCTACCTGATTATCTTCAAGCTCTCTATTCCTCTTGCATCAATGATCTTAACGGCAACGGCCTTGCCTGGTTTAAACGGCAGGGAAACCGTCCCTCCATAGGACTCAATCTTTTCTTCATCAATTACCGCCTTCAGGTTCTTTGCCAGAGTAGTCCAACCTTCCTTTGCGCCTGCCATCGGGAAGAATACCTGAGATGGGAACAGGCTCCGGCCATCGTAGTCTGTATCCACCATCCACATGGCAATGTCGTTTTTGCCGCCGCTTTCCACCGTTCCGGTCTTTGGGTTGTAGTAATCAAAGCCGAGAACTTCAACTTGATATAAATCATCCTGTTCGCTTCGCTTACTTTCCCCCTTTGTCAAAGGGGGATTGAGGGGGATTTTGTTTCCGCCTCCGCCTGTAAATACCTTGTGCCGCTTAATGGTTCAACCCTTGCGAACTCAATCAGCTTGCCTCCTTTTGCCCTCACGCCCGCGCGAAGCAGCTCATCCCGCCAATTGCTTTGGCGAAGGGTTTCACCGCTGCGGGCAACGGAGGTATCCATCGACTGTCCGGTTTCCGAAGAGACGGGTTTCAAATCCGCCCCCACGTCTTCAAACGACCGTGCCACCGGCGAAGGAACGGCCTCCACCGTAAAAGGCCCCGTTACCCTTTGCCGCTTGTTGTCAATAAAAGGCTGGTCGTACAATGTCTCCTGTCCGGGAGGCTCATTGTTGGCAATGCTTTTGAGGGTTACATGCGGAACGGTCTTGTATTTAAAGCCGCTTCCAACGCCTTCATGCGGATGGGCAAGCTCATAATAATCAAACACAGCCGTCATCAACCGTTGCCTGGCAAGGGTTACGGCAACCCTTGAAGTATCGCAGGTGATCCACCTCCTGCCCCAGTTCTCAGCCACGGCTGCCGTAGTGCCGCTGCCACAGGTTATATCTAAAACAAGGTCGCCGGGGTCGGTGGTCATGAGGAGGCAACGTTAAACTGCGTTAGTAGATGTTTGAACTACATATATTTTCCCTTCGATTCTATTCTGCACTCCACCAATGTCAGTCCACAAATTAGTAATTGGGAAAACCGGGAAGTCATCCAGAAATCTCAAAAATCGGGGAGAATTTCCTTCAATTACAACGCGCTTTGCTTTTAACAAGCGATTCAACCCTTCAACCGAAGTTTTCCAATGCATTCCCTTGGGAGGGGAATAACTTTTCTCTTCATAAATAAATTCAGAATCCGCCTCAGTTGGTCCCTGTGATGTGAGTGAATCAACGCTAACAAGTTTTTCTTCTGGCCACCAATTTTTTGGAATTGAACTTACATTCTTAACGGGTTTATATTTCGTTGCTCCTTCTTCCCCTGCAATTTTTTCTCTGTGTAATTGCCGATACTTTATTTTTTCAATATCTTTTGCATACCAAACAATATAATCACCAGCACGACTTAATGTTTTTGATGGAAAACCACTTGTAGTTGAAAAACTTATTAAGCTTACGAAATTCTCGTTCCCAAAAACCTCGTCCATCAAATTCCTTACCAGATGCACATTCTCATCACTGATCTGCACAAACACGCTCCCGCTTTCATGCAGCAGTTCGCGGGCTAGGAGCAAGCGGTCACGCAGGTAGGTGAGGTAGCTGTGTATCCCAAGCTCCCACGTATCCCGAAACGCCTTTATCATCTCCGGCTCGGCTGTCAGGTCTTCGTCCTTCCCGTCCTTCACATCCCGCTTGTTCACAAAGGGTTGAAAGTTGCTGCCATACTTAATCCCATAAGGCGGGTCGAAATACATCATCTGCACCTTACCGCCCATGCCTTCTTTTTCAAGCAGTGAATTCATCACCAGCAGGCTGTCACCGGCGACAAGGCGATTGCTCCAGTTCTCTTTGTGCTTGTAAAACTCTATGGCCTCACGCAGAGGTTTCTTCTCAGTCTCAAACAAGCTCATTTGCGCCATGCCGGGCGAAACCGAGGCATCTTTCTTGACCGTCTCAATAATTCTGCGCGGGTCTATGCGCTCATGCACATGCAGACTCACGGTAGGAACCTCAAAACTGGTATGCTCCGCCTTCCCGGCCCATTGCAGTTGCGGGTCAAGGTGCGGGTCGTATTGGTATTCCTTTCTCTTCAGCCCGCCATTGTCGGTATGCGCATCCAGGTGGATTGTTCAACCGCACCTTGTCCTTGTGCTCATACTGCTCAATGGGTTTTTTATTCTCTTTTTTTCTTGCCATGTCTCACCTTATGTATTCTAATTGTTATATGCATCTATAGCTAACTCTCAATTTAAATCCGCGCAGCTATTTGCGATCAGATGCAAACAAAGATTAGGCAAGCAGTTGTAAAATAAAACCGACTCCCATCAACGCAAGACCGCAGCGGAAAAGGCCAGGATAAAGGAAGGACGCGAGATAAATGATTCGACCGGTTTCATCCTCTTGATTAGCCTCTCCGGGATTCTTGCCGAATGAGAACGCCACAAAAATAGTGCCGACCAGGTTAAAAATCAAGCCGACGTGCGCCAAAGTGATTATTTTGAGGATATCATCCATCGGAATCTCCAATACGCATATCGTCCAACGCCAAGGTAGCCATTGTTATACAATAAACCTAACCAAAGATATTTGAAATTTATTGCTATTAAGACACAAAGAGACGAAGGAAAAAACTTTATAAACCATTTTCCTCTAAGGAAGGCAGGAAGATTCTTTATAGTTTTTTGCTTTTCCGGTTTTTTCCTGGTTTCCTGCATTCCTTAGCTAAAAAGTTTTAATTTAAAATATGAGAGATAAATTTTCAGAATGAACGGGTAAGTATCTAAAAGACGCAGGGGAAAATAGGACTGAATTATTCCCCTAACACTTTGCGACATTGGCCACTTTACCCTTAACCGTCCCTGCGAAACCTCTCCCGCAGCCCTTCTATATTCCTGGTCCAAATAAACCGGAACTGGGGAAACTAAAAATCAAAATGCAACCGGTAATTTTTTTTCCGTAACCGCTCCCTTGTGCCTCGTTTACATAAAAAAATTGAAAATATTATCTTGCCTTTAATTCAGACCTTATGGCTTCAAGACCCAGTTTTCTACTTTCAACCCTTTTACTCTCTTGAAATGCCTTTCATTGTTTGTCACAAGAGTTGCTTTGTAATCAAGCGCACAGGCGGCTATAAATAGATCGGCATCATCGATAATCTTTCCATCTTTTTCCAGCATCGCTTTCAGCTTTCCAAAAATGCCGCATATTGATTCGTTCGAATCCATTAAACTCAGTTTTTTCTTTAAGATGTCTGCATTAGCAAGGTTGTGCTCCACTTGCTTGGATTTGTAGGCTCCGTAATATAGCTCACTCAAGGTGACGAAGGAAATGAATATTTTCGAAAGCCCAACCTTCAAAGCCTTTTTCTCAATATCTTCATTTCCTTTAAGCCAGTATATACAGGTATCAGTATCCAGCAGATAGTTCATAGTTCAACTTTTCTACCGCCTAATCCAGTCCTGCGCAAGCGGATATCCCTGATTATTTCCACAGCCGAGCGTTCATCCTTCCAAATACCGCAAAGACCGCTTCCTTTGGCTTCTCTTTTTTTATGTGAAGCCTTTACAGAAAGCACACTTTCCTTTAATGAATGGATGATCTTCACAACCTGCGGAAGCACCTCCCCAGGCATTTCCCGAACGTCCTTAAGTATCATCTTTTCATATTCAATCCTTGTCTCCATAATTTCCTCCGTATCTCCATTAGGACTCAATTTTTTCTTCATTAATTACCGCACTCAGGTTCTTTGCCAGAGTAGTTCAGCCCTCCTTTGCGCGCTCAAGTATCCTATTGTCAGTCCTTAGCGGTTAGAGGGGGGACGGATATAGTCATGACAGACCTTTGTTGTGACGGCATACGCACCTCCTTGTATTATTTTTTATTACAGTATCAAGAATAGTATTGTCTGTCAAAAAAAGGGTTTCTTTCCTTTGTTCACATCAAAAAATTCGAGGCGCGCGCGTACACATCCTTTCGCGCGTTCAGGTAGTATTTCAGAAGCCGGCTTTTTTGAAAAACCTTGTGGGGATAGGTGGAGTGGCCGTTGTAGAGTTTCAGGCTTTTATCGAGGTCAACTACAATCCGCTTGGTCTTTTCGCCTGAGGGGTCCTTTTCAAAATAGGAGAACCGCTTCATAAGCGTGGCGAAATGAAAGGTCGCCATGAACGTGGAAAGCGTGATGTGGTCTTCCAGCCGCCGGATTCTCCCGCTCATTTTCAAGCCTGCGTCCTTGAGGTCCCTTTCTATGAGCTCGCGCGTCGGCTCGAAAAGCTGAAAGGGGCCCACTGACCTGGACCCGTCGCCGAAGATATTCATGAAATAGGTTTCATGGTGGGCGATGGTGACCATGCTAGTCAGGGGAACGCCAAGAATTCTGGCGCAGTGGAAGATGTCCTCTGACAGCATCCTGGCATACTCCGGCAGATCATCCGGGATTTGCATTCCGAGGCTTTTGGAGAATATGGAATATTTTTCCACTATATAGGGAGAGATGGATTTCACGAATTCCTTAAAATTCATTTCCTCCAGTTCGCTGATCGGCAAATTTTGGCCTTCATGGAATATTTTTACTTCCTTGTCCCTGGGAAAAGCCGGGCTGGACGTCTCCATTGCTATAATGAATTTCGCCGCCTCCTTCGGCGCCACCCCCAGGTCCAGAAGGTTCAAATAGAGCCTGCTGAAGAAACCGGAATATTCGGGATTCATCCTCTTCTTTATTTCCTCGAACAACTTGAAAGCCTCCGAGCTTTGCGCGCCCGGCGCCCGTCCATTCTTGTTGATGAGAATGGGACCGTTATCGACGTTAGTCCAGTGAAGGGAGAAATTTTCAAAGACTGGAGAGAAAATCTCCCACTGTTTTTTATGGTCCAATTTGATATCCGGGGAGGCTGTGATTTTCTCTGGACCATACATCAAGGCGTGAATGATTTTATTAAGCTGGAGGTCCGTTTGGGGTTGCTCTTCCCTGTAGAGTTCCTGGAGCAAGGGTTCGCTTTTCAGATCGTCCGCGATCTTTTTTTCATCCACATGCGCAACCGGATTGGAATAATAACCCAAACCCATCATGGGAATAAGCACGGCCAGGACCCGCCTGGATATAGGAGGTTTTCCGGTTTGTGGATAATCCAGCCTCCTGGCCTTGTCCATCCTGCGTTTTCTTCTTCTCCGCCATTGAAAAATCTTGAACATAAGGAAACTCCTTTTCCCTTCTTCCGGGGGAGGGGCT
Organism: Nitrospinota bacterium; assembly: GCA_016212295.1. Lineage (GTDB taxonomy): Bacteria > Nitrospinota > Nitrospinia > JACRGO01 > JACRGO01 > JACRGO01. The sequence goes on from JACRGO010000080.1 coordinate 6,188, forward strand.
TGGCCTGAATCGCTTTCAGAGGCAGGGGCTTCCGTGGTCCGCGCCGGGACTTCAGAGAAAATGACCTTGGATAAATTCGTCAATTCAAACTCTCCGACCTCTTTTTCCTGATCGTAATTCCGGTCCAGGAGCCAGGAAATAGCGTTTCTGTCCGCGAGAGGTGAGAGGCAACGGTCAAAGTCCGCGTCTCTGCCTGCCGCGTCCAGCAAGGTCACCGGCTTGACAGGCACATGGAGGATGTCCTTTTCCTTGAAGCCTTTCAGGGCTTCATCCCACTTGAGGGCGTCTTTCCGCGATTTTTTCAAAAGGCCCTCCATTTTTTCCAAAGCAGAGAGGTCCTGCTCCAACTGCTGCGACAGCCGGCGGTTTTCGACGATAAACCGGTCCGCTACTACGAGCGCGCCAGCCAACTCAAGGAGCGCCTTCAAGGTTTTAGCGGAAGCGGCCTCGATTTTCGACCGGTTGGATTTGGCGATTTTAGAGAGTGTGATGAAATAAAAAGATTTTTCCGCCTGGAGGTCCAGAAGCGCGTTTAAAAGGGCCTGGTATTCCTCAACTTGATGATTTTGTTTTTCCTTGATGGCCTTGAATGCCTTAATGAGCTTTCCCGCGTTTTTCCGTTCCTTCAGCAGGGCCTCCCTGTTTTTGCCTGTCCGTTCCTTGCACAACTGGACCAGAATGGGGGCCTCCGGCAGCCCGCGCAGCGTCTCGTCAATTTCCGCGGATTCCCGTCTCCATCTGGAAATGCGGTCCTTGAAGTCCTCCACCTTTTTAAGGTATCTCTTGTTGTTTTCCCTTTTTTGGAGAATGGCCTCCCTTGCCCTCTCGAGCCGTTTCTCCTCCATGGAAATTTTAACGAGGACCTCACTCAATTTTTCCCATATCGGCTCCATCCTTAAGAACCGTTCGTCTATCTTGATGAGGTCCCCTTCCAAGGGGGAAAATTCCCGCCGGATAGCGCTCCCCTTCTCCAGCAAGGTTTTCTCTACTCTTTCATGGATGCCCCTGATTTCCTCAATCGCGCTTTTTTCCCTGGTCTTTTCAAACACCAGATCGCAGGCCCTCAGGACCTTTTCCCCAAGCGCGATAAATTGTTTTTTATATTTTGACGCCTTGGATTTTTTTTCGGAGTCATTGGAGCAGGAGCGAATTGCCTCCTTCAACTGAAGAAGGTCCTTCTTCCCCTTGTCCCTGGCGGCTTTCAGGTCCTCCAGCCTGGCCTCTATCCTTTCTCCGTAGGACATAAGAAGGTCCAGCCGGATTTTTTTCCCGCGCCATAAGGGCGGCCCGTCCTTTAACTCGCGGGCGATGCCGCCTTCCACCCTGGACCTCAGGCGGGCCTTGAATCCGCAAGCCCCTTCCCCCTCTTCCCCGCCGCCTTCAAACAGGCCCCTTAAAAAATCCAGTTCCTCCCTGGAGGCCAGGGGCAAGGCCGCGTTGAAAAAACAGAAGAACTCCTTGAGCCTGATGGCCTGATCCAGCCTTGCGCCGCCTGATTTCCATTCCTTCAGGCACCTGAAAATAAAGTCCCAGGAAACCGGATGGGTCTTCGCATGGAGAAGTCCGGCATGGCCCTCCAATAGGGATGCGATATCGTCGCTTGAAAGGAATTTTTTAATTTCCAGGCTCATATCAATAATTCAGCGATCTGGACGGCGTTCAGGGTCGCCCCCTTTCTGATGTTGTCGGACACGATCCACATCTGCAAGCCGTTCTTTATGGAGATGTCTTCCCTGATGCGGCCAACGAACACATCGTCCTTCCCCTCCGCCAGGATCGGCAAGGGGTAGATGTTTCTGGACGGATCATCCATCACCGTCACTCCTGGGGCGCGCGAAAGAATCTCCCTCGCCTCATCCGCAGTGAGTTTTTCCTCGGTTTCAATTGACACCGACTCGGAGTGCCCTGCGAACACCGGCACGCGCACCGTTGTCGGGGCCACGGCTATGGACTGGTCGCCCATTATCTTCCTAGTCTCATTGACCATCTTCATCTCTTCCTTGGTGTATCCGTTTGGCTCGAACACGTCGATATGCGGAAGGCAATTGAATGCTATGGGATGCGGATACACAAGGCATTCGGCCTTTTCCCCGTTGAGCGCGTTCCCGCTCTGCCGCCGCAGCTCCTCAATCGCCTTCTTGCCGGTCCCTGACACGGCCTGGTATGTTGAGACCACGATGCGCTTGATCCTCGCGCGGTCATGAAGCGGCTTAAGGGCGACCACCATCTGAATGGTGGAGCAGTTAGGATTGGCGATGATTCCCTTGTGCTTGGGAATGTCTCCTGGATTTACTTCAGGGACCACGAGGGGCGTCCCGGGGTCCATGCGGAAGGCCGAGCTGTTGTCAATAACCACCGCCCCGGATTCCACCGCTGCCGGAGCGAACTCCTTGCTCCTTGAGGCCCCGGCGGAAAAAAGGGCTATGTCCACGCCCTGGAAGGAGTCTTTATTAAGGATACTTACCTTCTCTTCCTTCCCGTTAAAACGGAGGGTCGCCCCATCGGACCGCTCGGAGGCCAGGAGCGTTATCCTGTCAACCGGAAACTTTCGCTGCTCCAGGACCTTTATCATCTCGTTGCCCACAGCGCCGGTTGCTCCGACGACCGCCACATTGTATTTTTCTTTTTTCTTCATATTTCCTCACTCGTATCAATTTAGATTCTAAAAAAATAATTCAATTGGGAATAGTCATTGGTCAATAGTCATTTGTCATTGATAAGCAGGAAGACGGCCTAGTTGCTAATAAGTTCCGCCCTAAGTGCGATAAGTTCAACCAGGCACAGAGTAGGCCGGGAAAAGCATTAGTCGCCGTAAGGCTTAGAGTTTTTGCTTTCCGGGTCTCCCCGGAAAACAAAAGCATCTTAAACTCCGCGCTAATCCGTCTCATCCGCGTTATCCGCGTTCTATCTTTAATTTAAATCTGTTCTTTTTTTCTCTCCGCGACCTTCGCGGCCTCCGCGGTAAAAACTGTATCAATTCAGATTTAAAAAAAATATAATTCGTGAATATTCGTGTAAATTCGTGGTGGAATTATTTTTTTTTAAAACATCTAAACCGCTGCCCTCACCCCAGATTTTCCACTACCTTGTCCCCCATTTCAGCGGTCCCGACCGCGCCGCATCCCGGGGCCATTATATCAGGGGTCCTGTACCCCTTTTTCAAGGCACTGGAAACGGCGCGGTCAATGGCCTCCGCCGCCGCCAGCAGGCCAAAGGAATATTTAAGCATCATGCCGACGGAAAGAATCGTGGCCAGGGGATTGGCCTTCCCTTGCCCGGCTATGTCCGGGGCGCTTCCATGCACCGGTTCGTACATGCCGTTTTTCAATCCAATGCTGGCCGAGGGGAGCATCCCTATGGAGCCGGTCAGCATGGCCGCCTCGTCGCTCAATATGTCGCCGAACATGTTAGTGGTCAGGATCACGTCGAATTGCTTCGGATTTCGTATAAGCTGCATGGCGCAATTGTCAACGTACATGTGGCTGAGCGCCACGTCCTGGAAGTCCTTGTGGACCTTGGTGACCACTCTTCTCCATAGTTCGGTGCATTCCAGCACGTTCGCCTTGTCAATCGAGGCCACTTTTTTTCCCCTCTTGCGGGCGATTTCAAACGCCACCTTGGCGATCCTTTCGATCTCGCCGGTCGTGTAGACCAGGGTGTTGACCCCGCGCTCCGTCCCGTCCTCCAGCATGGTGATTCCCTTGGGCTTTCCGAAGTATATCCCTCCTGTCAATTCCCGCACCACCAGGAGATCAGTCCCTTCCACCACTTCTCTTTTCAAGGTGGAGGCGTCCGCCAGCTCCGGAAATACCCTGGCCGGGCGCAGGTTAGCGAACAGGCCAAGCTCGGAGCGAAGCCCCAGAAGGGCCCTCTCCGGCCTTACGGAATAATCCAACGGCTCCCACTTCGGACCCCCTACAGCGCCAAGAAGCACGGCAGCGGCCTCTTTCGCCATCCGCAGGGTTTCCGGGGGAAGCGGATTGCCGGTCGCGTCATACGCCGCGCCTCCCACAAGACCATTCTTCAGGTTGTAAGTGAACCCGTGTTTTTTTGAAACCGCGTCCAGGACCTTCAGGCCTTCCTTCACTACCTCGGCCCCGATGCCGTCCCCTGGCAGGGCCAGGATATCGCCTATATTTTTCATTTTCAGCCGAACCTCTTTTGAATGTGTTTCATCAGTCCGCCGTCTTCGATCAGTTCCATCATGAAGGGCGGGATAGGGGTGGTTTTATATGACTCCTTGCGGGTGAGATTGGAGATGACGCCTTTGCCGGGATCAACCTCAATCTCGTCCCCGGCCTGGATTTTCTCCGAGGCGGCCTCGCTCTCGAATATGGGCAATCCCACGTTGAAGGAATTCCGGTAAAAAATCCGCGCGAAGGACTTGGCTATGACGCACGAGACCCCGGCCGCCTTGAGGGATATCGGGGCGTGTTCCCTGGAAGAGCCGCAGCCGAAATTCTTTCCGGCCACGATCACGTCGCCGGACGACATCTTGCTCATGAACTCAGGGTCGGCGTCCTCCATGCAATGCTTCGCGAGTTCCGCCGGATCGGAGGTGTTGAGATATCTTGCCGGGATAATGGCGTCGGTGTCCACGTCCGCGCCGAATTTCCAGGCCTTTCCTTTATGGGCCATTTTTTTTTCCTTTAATAATGAGGGCTGTTTGAATTTGGAGGGAACTACCATTATGTCAAATGCGCATGGAGGGGTTCAAGCCCTATAGCCCGATGTTCCATCAATTCAATAAATTGATTTTCCCGCTCTTTCCGGCCCGGACCCCCTTATGCACCACCAGTGTCTTTCCGCTGGCCTTGCCGGAGGCATAGGCGTCCTCACAGCTTCGTGACCAGGCGTATGTGGCGCGCCGGAGCTTGGGATTTCTCCGGCGGAAAAATTTCATAAGGTCCGGGTCTCCTTTCCATACCAGTTTATCCAGGGGGCCAGTTGCGGCGCGTGAGTCCAGCTTTTCGTAAAAGCCGGTAAGGAGGCCGTAGATGAAGGTCCTGCGGTGTTTGTCGCCCGCCAACCCCTTTTTCTTCCTGTATTCCCGCCAAAGCGACTCCGAGACATTGTTCAAATAGTCATGCACGTATTCCGCCATCTCCACGTTTTCCGGTTTGCCGTATATCTCAAGAACCCGTCCCGTGCTATTCGTATGCTGGTTGTACCCGAAGACCCATATCGTTTCCACGAAGAAGAACTTGCCGATAATGGTCCCGATCAGGGATTTCACCGGATTTTTTCTTCCCACCTCGCCGATCTGCTTGTGGATGTAATCCCCCTTGGCGCCGGCCTCCAATAAGGAGATGTTGTGTTTCAATAAAAGGTCGTGGGCCTTTTCCATGGCTGATTCCGCCTCATGCCGGTTGGCGCTTTGGGCCAGGGCCAAGAGCTTTTGGATCTTGTCCAGGGCCCGCCGGTTTTCAGGCTCCACGGCGCGGCCGTTTATTCGTCTCTCCACCCAGGGCCGGGGCTCGCCTGAGGCCGTTGGATCGATCCCGTGCTCCCGGCAAATCCTCCTGAACGCCTCGCCGTGGGGAAGGGCGTCCCGGATTCCAATCGCTTCCTCCACGAATTGGTGGGCCATTTCATGGTAAAGGACCTCCAGCACCAGCTCCCACGAATGATTGCGGACCAGGAAATCGCTGATGAAAAGGGACCTGTGATGCCCCCCCTTCCAAAATCCCAATTGGCTGTTAGAACTCATGAGTCCGATGTTGGGGAGGCGCATCTTGTCCTGGAAATACGTGTAATTTGCGTTTTTCCAATCTTCCCTCAACTGCCGGACCCACGCTGATTTTAGTTGATTATCGATATCCATGATTTCCTGTGTCTTTTTTTAGTAAATGCCCCTGTTCCTAAATGCCAAAAATTCTACTCATTTTAAATTTCCAGGAACCAATAGAAAATTAATCTCCCTCAATAGCTCTGGCCTTGGGTGATTATCAAATGCCTCCTCCAATCTTTGGGCATATATTGCTTCCTTTTCTGTCCCCTTATGCTTCTTAAAATCCATGAGTTTACGGGCGGTATTTTCGTCCAGGATAAGAGTTTTCCTGAGGTAGTTTATTCTTTTAGTTTTGACCCTGGCCTCCATGCTTTTGTCTGCCGGCCCTCCTGTCAGGTTTTTCTCCAGGCAGTACCTCTCTTCCTGATGAATAAAAAAGAGAATGGTCACGCCCATGGCCAAAAAGGTGGCCGTAAAAATTGCCACGGCCAAAATTACTTTTTTACCCAGTGTCTTCATTACGCCATCCCAATCAGGTACAAAAATAGTTTCCATTTGTCCAAAAATATCTGGTCCCACCCAAGAGTATGGTCGCGGGCAACTCTTCCAAAGGCCGATTGCAAAAGGAACAAAATTTCCCAGGCGGCCATCAAAATGGAAATAAGAAAAGCCGCGTTGCTCCAAGCGCTGTATTTGGAAATAACACTGTAGAAACAAGAAAGGCCAATGATTAAAACGGCCGTGGATTGAACTATATACCGATAGCCGAAGGTGTCCCCCATTTTCCATTCATAAGAGGAGGTGAACCACAAAATTATAATCAAGGAAAAAATGACGCTTTGCTTCAATCCGGGCTCTTTGGGACTCCAGAAGAAGAGTCCTGCAAAGGAAAAAATCAGGATAGGCGAACATGAGACAATCCCCGCGTAGCTGGAAAAAAAAAGAACACCCAAGGAAGGCGAGGCCAGATTAAAGGAGGCGCCTTCCTGGAGATATGATATCCCGAAAGGGTTCCCATAGTAATAATTCCACGCCAGCATTTGTGGCGCCAGCGCGATAAAGAAGGCCGCAAGAAAGAAGACGCCCCCTTTGAACCAGCCACGGACGCCTTTTCCCCTGTCCTCAACTGCGTTTTTCAGGGCGTAGCCGTATTCAAAAAGCGCCGTCAACAGGTAAGCCCCGCTGTCCAGGCGGCAGATAATCATTAAACCCGATAGGAATCCAAGCACCATCCACTGCGAGCCCCTCTTCCGGCCCCATGTTTGTATTTGATAATAAAGATATAGGGTCACCGTGAACATGGAGGGTACATGGGCCATGGAGGGAAGGATCAGAAGATAAAAAATGAAGGGGGAGCCAAGCCAGACAAAGATGGCCCCCATAAAGGCGTATTTCGGGGGGGCATATCGCGACGCAAGCTTCAAGGACAAAAAGATTCCGGCGAGACCGTAAACCATGGTCCCGAAGCAAGCTGACGCCTGGAAGGGAAAATCGAACCCATTGACGGGATAAAAGGTCCCCATGCTGTTCAGCATTAATGTCCACAGATGGCCCATGGAATAGAAGGGAAGCCACAGGATGGCGGGTCCGATGACCCAGTGAACAGTAGGGATTCCATGGGGATTTAGGACAAAATTATTTTCCAAGTCCCCGCCAAAATATGCCATCAATTCTGACAAAATATTCAGATTGCCGTCGAAGTATAGGGAGCGAAGCTGGACAAAATAAGCGAAAGTATCGATCCCGTGAAATTCAAATGGCGCGAATACAATTTTCCCCCTGAAAAAATAACGCATATAGAGCAGGAAAAGAAAAACAAGGAAAAGAAGGAGGTAATAAATCGGGCGGGGTGATTCCACGGATGGAAGTTTTTCACTATTTAAAAACGCGGTATTTGGGGGCGCCATAAATCCAATTCAAGTTTGAAGTGACTAAAGCATCAGAACTAAAATTGTGGTGAATAAGTACCTAATGGTTCATCTCATCATGGCCTTCTTGTTCCTGAGCAAAAACTTTTTATGGGCAGTCATTAACTGGGAAATATATTCGGCCCATCCATACCGTAAGAAGACAGCGATATCCTTCTTGGAAAGCCCCGTGGGTTTGGTGGCGGCCTTCATTAATTCAGGGGATGGAAAAAGATCATTTTCCAGCACTTTCGGGTCCCTGAATGGAACATCCTTTTCCATCTCTATATAACACCCTTCATCTCCTCCCAAGGATTTCTGTGTATATTTAAACACATATTTCCGCTGGCCAGCCGTTTCCATTTCCTTCCCGGACGCAGGACCGCCGGCGAATCCCCGCGGCCCGCTGCTGAATAGATATGCGTTGTCTTGAAAAACAATGGTTTCCCATTTTTTCTTTTCCCCTGTTTCCGGATCAAAATCCTTTTTTTCATATTCCAGGAATTTTCCTTTTTTATCAAATACTTTAGTGGAAACGGATTTATTGTTTTTGTTGAAGATCGTCCTCTGAAAATGATAATTGCCAGCGTCTTTCCAAACCTTCAGCTCCAAATCGCCGGGCTCTTTTGGACCGCCTTTTTTATTGTAAACAAGAGGGCCGTTCCCCTCTTCGATCCGGGAAATGCCTCCATCAAGTTCAGGGGCAAACCACTTGCCCAGAAGAAGTTCATCCGTAGCATAGGCGCCGCTGAAAGCGTGGAGGCGTTTGTATTGTTTTAAAGGTTCAAGCCTTTTAAAAAGGGCCTGGGCCGCTATTTCCGCTCCCTTTTCATTTAAATGCCAGTCCTCGGGTGAAACCCACAAGCTGGACGCTTTTTCCCCCTTGAATCCCGGCTCAAAAAGATCCACGAATGCTATGTCCCGCTTTTCGCAATACTCTCTCAACATATTATGCGGACGTGAAAATGGATACTCATCGCCCAGCTTGTTTATAACCGGGACAACCGACAGCATGAGCTTTACATTTTTTATTTCGCAAGCTATATGGATGGCGTCAATGAATATCTTCTCCATTTCCCATCCGCGGGAGTCGTATATCCTTAAAGTGCATTCCTCGAAAGACGGCTTTTTACCGGTCTTTTCCAGAAGCCGGTTTACTCTTGCCTTAAGCAATTTATAAAGTTCCATTTTATTCACAAAGGCATGAAGCCCTTTCCAGGAGGAAGGGACCAAGTCCCGGTCCTCGCTGTCGCAGGAATAAAGCCCTGGCGTGGGAACATCGTTGTGGTAGTAGTTGAGGAGAACCATGTCAGGGTTAAAATCAAAGCCCTTTTCATATAGATAATACATGGCGTTATCAGTCCCCCATCCAGGCTTTGCGGCGTTTATCAATTCAAATCGAACGCCTTCCGCCCCCTTGTTTAAATAAGCCTCTAGCTTCTTGGGAAAGGTATTGCCCAGTTCCTCGATCCCTTGGCCGAATGTCATGGAGTCGCCAAGAACCAAAATCCGGAAAACCTTTTCCGGTTTTTCAAGGCTATATTCGTAATCCCGTAAACCGCGCGAATTCAACTTTACGTCCTTTTGGGACCATTCCCGGGCCGGCTTTTTGCCTCTCGCGATAATCCGGAAAAGCGCTTCGGAAACGGCCATGAAAAATATCACGACTGAAATCAGTATTGATATATTTATAGCGAAAGAGTATTTTTTCTTTTTATGAGAAATGGGTTTGGACATCGGTTCTCCCCGGCCCTTATTTTTTGCGGTTAACATAATTTGCTATAATAAAGGCCAATATTTTTTTTGTCAAACCGTTGATTGAAGGGCGGAGGAATGAGTCATGTGCCATGAGCGTTTTTCCTGAATCCTGTATTCTGAATTCCAAGGAATTTTTATGTCCACTGACCTCGCCTTCATAACCAACGAGCCTGGTAAAAAGCTTGATGAATACGGCGGCGTGTTCCTTTCCGATGTGGTGGGTTTGGGAAAAACCTATATGCCCGCGCTCCTGGCGCGGGAACTTGACGGAAGAAGCCTGGTCATCGCGCCCCCGGCCTTGCTGGACCCAAACAATCCCGGATCATGGAGGAACGTGTTCTTCGACTTCCACGCGCCGCAAACGGACTTCGAGTCCATGGGAAAACTGGATAATTTGTTGAAGCGCGACATCTCCAGGTATTCCAATGTCTTTATAGATGAAGCCCACCGGTTCCGCGCGGAATCCAACCAGACCTATGAAAAACTGTCGCGGATTTGCCGGGGAAAGCGCGTGGTCCTTGTGAGCGCCACGCCCTTGAATAATTATCCTCGCGACATTCTCAGCCAGATCAAGCTTTTTCAGAACGGGAAAAACAGCGCCATCCCCAATGTCCGCAACCTCGACGCCTTCTTCGCTTCCCTGGAAAAAAAGCTTAAAGGTCTGGACAGGCGGCAGGACCGGGAAAAGTACTTTTCCCTTGTCCGGGAAAATTCCAGGGAGATTCGGGAAAAGGTCCTGAAATACCTTATGGTCCGCCGCACCCGTTCAGAAATAGAAAAATATTACGGCGTTGATTTGAAAAAACAGGGGCTGCTGATTTTAAATACGCCCGTCATAAGCCGCTGCTCTATTACAAGGGCGAGTGGGACGAATCGGAGCGACAGGGCCAGATCAACCTCGCCCGTTTTATGAAAATTCTTTTGGTCAAACGCCTGGAAAGCAGTTTCCACGCCTTCCGGCTGACCTTGGCCCGTTTCATCAGGTCCTATGAGCGCGTTATCGCCGAGTTCCAAAAAGGCCATGTGTATATCAGCAAGGAAAAAATCAACAAAATATTCGAATACCTGGAGGCGGGGGATGAAGAATCCCTGTAAAAGGAAATGGAGCCGCTGAAAGTCCTCGGCATCCTGCGCAGGGAAATTCCGGGTGAATTTTTCCGGCCCACTCGATCCGATCAAAGAGATTCAAGGGCAGGGCCGCGTGAAGTGATTTTGTCTTCTTTTTTGATATGAAACTTGAGGAAATCCAGGAAAAGTGGAAGCAAGACAAGTATGAAATAAGAAGCTGTCTTGAAAAAAACATTAAGGCTTGCATGCAAATAGCCGGAGAAATTCTTAACACACCCCGGCCTTCGGCCACCCCTCTCAAGAGGGGAATTTATATATGACGGCGCCTTTTCAACAGGCCATTATATTGTTACG
>JACRGO010000081.1 GCA_016212295.1 Nitrospinota bacterium
AAAACACCGCGAAATGCTTGACAAGCTCATGAAAACCGGCCTTGCCACCTACACGTACAAAAAGGAGTTTGGCGGGGACGGAGAAACCAAGCTGGGATTCATAGCGGAAGAGATGCCAAAGGACGTCCTTTCCAAGGACGGCAAGGGAGTGGATGTTTACGAACTGCTTTCTTATTCCATAGGCGCGATGAAGGCGCAGCAAGAGGAAATAAAAGCACAGCAAGAAGAAATGAAAGCCCAGGGAAAGAAAATAGAGGCAATGGCAAGGGAGCTTAAAGCATTGAAAGGGGGCAGGAGTTGAATTTTCAATTGACGATTTTCAATTGACGATTGACGAGACCATTACAATAGTTTAACGAGGGCGGTTACAATCACGATTCCGGTAGTGACAATGGCGCCAAGCTTGATGGTCAGGCGCATCTCCATCTCTTTGATGTCGCGTCTTAATTCGGCGATGTCCTTCTTATGCGCGTTATCAAGTTCTTTGAGGTCGTATTTGGTGGCCAAGCGTTCATCAATCAGTTCAGCCTGTGATGCCGCTAACGTCTCGGCCTGTTCTTCCGTGAAGCCGACGGCTTTAAGTTTTTTTACATATGCGTGGGTATCGAAAACGATGGCACGCCCCATAAGGACTCTCTTTAATAATGTCAAGAAAGGAAAACGACGAATGACGAGTGATAAAGGGTTCAAGGTTCAGGGTTGGCGAAGTACGATTGACGAAAGGCGAAAGACATGTGGCTGAGGGCTTTGCTGGCAACTTGGAACCGGCAACTGGAAACTGTAAACAGGTTTAAAATTACATGATTCCTGCATTGCGGAGCGCCTCCGCCAGTTGAGGTTCTTTATAGGCATATTCCCTGAGCGCCTTTTCCAATCTCTCTTCTTTTTCCTCCAACTCTTTGTTCTTCTTTATGGCGGGTTCCAAAGCGGTCCTTCTGTCCCAGAGGACAAATCCAATGAGGGTAAACATCCCGGCAAACAAGACGCCAAATCCCCATAACATTAAATCCTTCAAATCGGAGGACTGCTTGCTTGTGGATTCCTTCAGATCGGCATACTGCTGTTGCAATGCCTTGATATCCGCCCGTATTTCCTTAATATCGCCCCGAATGTTAGCCGTTTCTTTATCGATTTTAGCGTCAAGGGCGGACAGTTTTTCTATAATTTCCCGGTCGCTGATCCTTGGAGCCGGTTCTATCGCGGAAACTCTGCCGGGAGTTGAAAATAAAATCAGCGCAATAATGACAGCCGCCCCACACCGCGTCCTCATAACCGTCGCCTTTTTAAAATTAGAGTCCATTTATGTATACCACATTCGCGGGGAAAAAGACAGTATTCCGGACGTGCTGGTAGCATGAAACGCGGATTTAAAATCCGAAATCAAAAATTCGAAATTAAAAGGAAAATTGGAACAGTTGACGGTTGAAAATAAAGAGGGAGAAATGGGCAGGATTACTGGGCGGTCGGGCCGGTTTTGGAAAATTTGGCGAGTTGTTGCTTGAAGTATGGGTTGTCCTTTTCCAGGGAGAGAGCTTCCCTGGAGTATTGCACGGCTTTCGCGGAATCTCCCTTCGCAAAATAAAGCTCTGACAGTGTATCCAGGTATTCAGGCGTATTGGGCTTCAGGTTAAGTGATTTTTGCGAATATTCAATCCCCTGATCCAAGCTAACCCCTTTCTTGGCGTATAACCATGCCAATCTGTTCAAGGCCGCATGATGGTTTGGATTTATAGCTATGGCCTCCTCGCAACTTTTTATAGCTGGAACGAGCCAGAATTTTTTTGCATACGCCGCGCAAAGCCCCATGTGCGTTTCCTCGTTTTTTGAATCCAGGGAAACGGCTGCTTTAAGTTCGTTAATCGCATCATCGTAGCGGTTATTTTCCATCAGTGCATTGCCTAACTGTATGCGGGCCGGGATGGATTTGGGATCAATTTTCACAATAGTCTTCAAGTATTCACCGGCTTTGTTATAATCCTTTTTTTCAGAATAAATCTGGGCCAGGCTTAAAAGGGCCGGCAAATAGTTGGAATTCATCTGCAAGACGGCTTCGTATTGCTCCAATGCCTTTGGAATATTCCCTTTTTTCACATAAGCTTCACCCAGGCCCCAAGCGGACTTGATATCATTCGTGTCCAATTGGACCGCCTTTTTAAAGGAAGATTCCGCCTCATCCACGCTGTTTTTGCTCAGATACAGTTCTCCCATGTTCCTGTATGTGGCGTGGCTGCCGCCATTCAAGGCCACGATCTTCTCGTATTCCTTGAGCGCAAGGTCTTTCTCCCTCATACCGAAATAAATCCTGGCCAGCCTTTCATGGGCTTCCATGTTCGCGGCCTCCAGGGTAGCCACGGTTTCATAATATTTCATCGCGCCCTTGGGGTCGTTTTCCTTTTCCAACAAAGTCCCCAGGGCCATGTGGCTCTGAGCGTTGCGGGGATCGATTTCCACGATTTTCCTCAATATTTCCATGGCATTTTTATTGTTCCCATGATCCATATGCCACTTCCACAATTTTTCATTGGCGCTCAGGTTATTAGGGTCCACGGAAAGGACTGATTTGATTTCCTTAAGGAATTCGTCCCAATTCTTATTGTATTCATGGACCGTGCTGAGGCCTATATGCGCCGCGATATTGTTGGGGTCGATATTAACCGCCCTCCCGTATTCCTTCAATGCCTTGTCAATATCTCCCCTTTCGTAATATATTTTTCCCATATATCTATATCCTTCGGCGTGCATGGGGGAAAGAGTGACTAGGTTTTGAAATTCGAGCATGGCCTGTTCCTTGTCTCCTTTTTCAAGATAGACCCTTGCCCTGCCGAAGTATGCCTCAGGGACTTCCTTATCTATATCAATGGCCTTATTGAATTTCGCCAGGGCCTGTTCCAGATCTCCGGAAGCCAGCAATTGGTTTCCTGATTCCACCAGTTTCACAGGATCACCGAATATAAGAGAGAAGGGATTTCCACCGGACAACTTTCCGCCGCTCCTGGCCACGGGGTACAAAAGCCCCGCCAGGAAAATAATCAGCACCGCTGAAAAAATATATTTTGAATTGGGCTTTTTCAACTGTTTTCTTAAAAAGTCCTTGGCCTTGTTTCTTTTCGCTTCCATGGATGCAAAACCTGTTTCCACCTCCGTTATCGGCTGGGTCCCAAGCCGGCTCATGGACTCCAGCAAGATGCCTTCCTGTCCGGCCGGCGCCGGCGCCATGGCGGTCATGGTGCTTTTTCCCTCGAAACGGGCGCCTTCCTGGATCATCAGGTTCGCCGCCTGGATGTTGCCGTCCATAAGGCTGTTTTCAAACAATGCCACTTTTTCCCCGGCTTCCACATTTCCCTTCACATGCCCGTAATTCAATAGATTTTTTGTCTTGATCTTCGCCTCAGCCCTTCCCGTTTTTCCCAGAATGAAGGTGTTTTGGGACTCGATCTCTCCTTCAAATTTCCCGTCCAGGCGGACGATGCCGGTGGTTTTCAAAACCCCCTTTAGCTGTATCCCTTCTCCAAAAAACGAATCTATGGAAAAACTGTCTTTTTTTAGCATAAAAGTCCTCTTTGCCTGAAAAAATTTGGAAAAAATTGCCGCTGAAAACCAAACTTTACTTTATCGATCTGATTTGGTAAAGTCAAGTTTCTTTGCCTGATAAACCATGTCGCTTTTTAATAAACATTTACTATACCACTTTCCAAGATAAACCGTGAACAATCTTCCAATAAAATTAGGCCTGATCGCTGGCAGCGGTTCTGGTCCGGTCAAGGTCGCGCAAAACGCAAACGCCGCCGGCGTCCTGGTGGTTTCCGTCATCTTGAGCAAGGACAACGAAGAGCCCCTGGCGGCCCTTAGCGAAAAATCCTTTTCCCTTGGCGTGGGGCAGACCTCTAAAATCATCAAGGCCCTCCACCGCGAAGAGGTCAAGGACATAGTCTTGATAGGGAAGATCGACAAGGACGTCATTTTTCAAAAAAAGGCGTTCGATCTGCGTGCAATTAAACTAATGGCAATGATGAACAGGAAAGACGACTCCTCTTTCATGCGGGCAATTTTCGGGGAGTTTGAAAAGGAAGGAATACGCGTCCTCAATCAAACTCTTTTCCTGAAAGACTACATGCCGGCAAGCGGGGCTATAGGGAAAATAAAACCGGGCAAGGCGGAACTCAAGGACATGGAGTTCGGCTTTCCCATCGCCAGGAAACTGGCGGACATGGAGATCGGGCAGACCATAGTGGTCAAGGACAGGACCGTTGTCGCCGTGGAATCCATGGAAGGGTCTGACAACGCAATAAAAAGGGGATGCGGGATCGCGGGCAAGGGGGCAGTCATAATAAAGGTAAGCCGTCCGAACCAGGACTGGCGCTTTGACGTGCCAACCATAGGACTGAAGACAATCCAGACCGCGCTGGAAGGAAGGGCGTCTGTTATAGCCATTGAATCCGAAAGGATTCTTTTCCTTGAAAAGGAGGAAGGGACAAAGTTGGCGGATTCCGGGAAACTGGCGGTTTTCGCCTATTAGAAATTTTGTTTTTTAGCACAGTTTTTAAAAGTATTTTAACCACAGATTTCACCGAATTGCACTAAAAATAATTTAGAAGCTGTCTTGAAAAAACATTACGGTCCGCCGGCTTGCAAATACAGCCACGAAAATACTTAACACACCCCGGCCTTCGGCCACCCCTCTCAAGAGGGGAATGTATAGATGATGTCGCCTTTTCAGTAGGCAAACTATGG
>JACRGO010000082.1 GCA_016212295.1 Nitrospinota bacterium
CGGTAGATGAAATTGCGTTCTTCTTCGGTCACGCGTGTGTAAGCCATGTCGTTCTCCTTGTGTTGTGGCACACGAAGAACGTAGCTTACCGCGCGTGGCCTTTTCTATCAACAAGTGTTGCAATGGCCTGTCGCGCGCGGGTACACTACCAATTCTTTAACTATGGATTGGCACCGGCTCCCTTTTAATCCAGATACATCAATTTCCGCGCTTCCGTCATTGCGCACTTTTGTCGCCACTTTTACCCTTCCATCCAACAGAGGGATTTTTTCCTTTCCAATTATTTCAATGTCGGTTTTATTGACAACTCTGGTCTGGATATTCATTCCAAGCTTTTCATAATGAAGAACAACTTTATTTAAAGTGTGCCTTCGCAAAATGGAATGCCCCAAATCTGCGTTGTTGGTTATAATTTCCAATTTCCCGGCCTTGTCTTTTGACAGCAAAATCGATTCCCCGGATTTATGCCGCAACGCTATAGGAGAATTGTTGGCTGCCATGTCTCCAACTGGACGGTTCAGGGCAAAACCTTCAATTGCCGCGGCCTTTAGCAAAGGTTCAGGGTCCGTGAGTGTAAGAGGCATCAACATTATTTTTTCCTTGGCGAGAGCTTTTTTGATTTTATTTTTTCCCCATTCCTTCTGAAATTCATCAGCGAGTTTTTTTTGCCGCTCCATCTCTTCCGGACAAACTTCCATGGCCTTGCCGCAAAGATATACGGCGCCCATGACAGCCCCAGCGGCAATTCCCAATGGTATCAAGGCAAGCGGCGCTGCTGATCCGGTGGTGGACATGGCGATTCCTCCTTTAAATATTTTGAGTTTTTTAAAAATAGAAGTGAGCTATTTAGGCCAACACTCCTTTATGCTGATCGATAATTTGTTAAACACTGTATCCAGTAAGAAAGCCAGCGAAAAATATATCGCTATGCATGAATGAACAATAAGGCCGGTGTTGTTGAAAAATTTTGTATAAAAATCAATGATCGGGGTCAGTAAAAGAGCATAAATCCCTAAAAATACGGTTCTGCTTATCAAACAATTCCGGAGTTCCTTTTTCGAATAATCCGTATTGCCGCTGTACATAAAAACTAGTATTCTGAAAATCTGTTTTATTTCACCTGCACTGACAAATATCATCGCTACCAGCGCGTATATAGACAGTGAGGCGATTATTTTGTGATAACTTATACCGATGACGAAATGTTCACCATATATCGAGTCTAACCTGGAACGGATAAGCTGATAGTCGGAAAAAATACTATCAGCAAGAAGAAAAAAACTTATACTAAAAATAGCCCCCCAAATCAGACATATTATTAAGTTATTGGATGCATTTTTCGCGTCATTCATTTTTTTACCTCCTTCATTAGAAGTTCCTATCGCAAGTTGCTTGTGGAAATATATTGTTTTCGTCATGCCGCTTTGTTCCGATCCTCGTCTGCCTCATGCTGGTTCGCAATGAAGAACGGCCCAATGCCTCAATTCTTCAAATTGTCCATGAATAAGGTTGACTCGTGAGACGTTTTTTCTTATTTCCTGAATTAAATAATTTATTTCTAAATCTTGTTTAACAGCTTGTGAGTAAGCCTTTGCTTCCCTTATCAATGCCTCAATATCCGCGCCTGTGAATTTCTCCGTCAATTTTGCCAGCTCATTTTTATGTTTTTTTAGACCTTCGGGAAGGAGTTTTTCGAATATTTTTTCGCGCGCTTCCAAATCCGGAACATCCACAAAAAATGATTTGTCAAATCTTCCCTTTCTGGTTATTGTGCTTCCTATCTCCCCCATCCTTTCAATGTTGTTTGCCGTGGCCACGATGAAATTCGGGGAATTGGAATCATTCAACCAAGACAAAAGGCGCCCCATCACCCGCATCATGGTGCCGCCGTCCCTTTCCCCTCCGGAGGAGTTGGAGGAAAACACCTTTTCAAACTCGTCAATGAAAATAACCACGGGCGCCATGGCCTCGAAGACGGCAAATGCGCTTTCAAAGCGTCTTTCCGTCTCACCTAAATAGCTGTTCATAAGAGAGGAAATGCGGAATTCTATGACAGGGAAATTCAACCAATTTCCTATAGCCTTAGCCAGCATGGACTTGCCGGTCCCCGGAGGGCCGATCAACAGAATCCCCTTTGCCCTGTCCTTCCCTGGCACACATATCCGATGCTGGTGAATTTTCAGATAATTGAATAAATTGTTCAGACCGATGGGAACCTCTTCACGGGCGCTTTCAAGAATGGTCATGGCAAGTTCCCTGGACAGCAAATCTTTTTTTCTTTGGCCCATGAGCTTCAACGCGGCTTCAAGGTCCACATTATCAATTAAGGCGTCCCTAGCCTCGTTGCGCCCTGCTGTCAACGTAAGTCCGCACAATTCCCTGGCGAATTTTGACGCCCATGTTTTAAT
This sequence comes from Nitrospinota bacterium, assembly GCA_016212295.1. Taxonomy (GTDB): domain Bacteria; phylum Nitrospinota; class Nitrospinia; order JACRGO01; family JACRGO01; genus JACRGO01. The sequence continues at coordinate 2,409 of JACRGO010000082.1, forward strand.
TTGTTCCGCGTTTATTTTTTTAACATTCTTGTAGGCAATGGCGGCGACTTCGCTTCTCATGCATTCTTCAAGTTCATTATATTTTGGCATGGGAATCGGAATCCGGATGATCTCTGAAGCAACGGTGCAAGGCAAATGGACCTCGGCCCCTGGCGACTCAACAAGGATCAAGGTAATGCCGGGCGATTTTACCGCCATGAGGCGGACCAAAAGATTTCTGGCCACCATTTCTCCTGGATTTGGAGGAGTATTGTTATTTTCACCGGCATTGCGGATAAAATCTTCCACAATGACAACCGACTGCTCCTTGAGTTTTTCAATCTGATTTACAATGGAGCCGGGTTCGATAAACCTTGGGCTGCCGGTCATGGCGTTGGGTTTAAAGGCATTCCTTTCAAAGTCATACTGGCCGGAGTATGTGGGAGAATAATAGTGCAGCGCCTGTTTCATTTCCCCGGCCAACTCGCGGATCAGGTTAATGGAATAGCTCCGGTCCCTGGTGGTCATCAAGGCTACCCTGATGTTGTTGTATGTCTGGGCCGATTTAACCAGGCGGGCTATTTTATTTTTTATAGTTTCCATTATGCTTTCCTCCTTTTAAGAAGTGAGATGCAAATGATTAAGACAATAAAGCCAGCAATGAACATTCCCGCTACTTTGAATATAGAGCCAAAGAAGTTCCCTGCCTTTTCTAAATGTTCCTCTCTCATCTCCTCGGTTATTTTTCTTTTCGCTTTTTTTAGGGCCGGGAGTTCCGCTGTCATTGAATTGGCCTCCCTGTTGAATTGAAAGGCCAAATCGTATTGGGAAAGTTTTTCCTCCCAAGCCTGGGCCTCCTGAATGTTCACCCAAAAGCCCACCAATGTCGCTTCGGATAATTTCTCCCATTGGATACCTTCAGGTGGAGCGGACGGTCGGCGCACGGGACGGCATCCTCCTGTGGGCAAGGGGGGTTCATCCAGCAGGTCCGAGAAGGTCACTATGTATTTGCCCGCCGGGACGGGATCGTGGTTGAGCAAATAAGCGGCCACGTTAAAGGCCCCTTTGACGTCCGTGCAATTGGCAAAGGCTTTCCTTCCGGCAAACAGCTTCTTGAGTTCCCCGTTTTTGAGAAGTTCCAACTGCTTTTTTGTCCCAGTCCAAAGCTCCGAGGGTTGGGAGTCCAGGCTCACTATGGAAATTTCATCAGGACGGTCCCATCGCTTGTCCCTTCCTGACTCGATCTTTCCCAAAAGCTGAGAGGTTTGTTCCAATGCCGTGGAGATCCGGTCCTGGAACGATCCGGAGGCGTCCACAATGACCACGATTCTATTGAATGGCTTCTCCACTTTTTCCGCCCAGGCAGCAGTGGCAATGGTAAAACACAAAGCCGTGATAAAATACGCGATTTTCGTTTTCATTTTTTTCTCCTTTTTATAGTAAATGCAAAAAATAAGTGGACATGAGCCGCTCTCGCATCCGGTTGAAAATCTATTTTCCGTGAATTTCCTGATAAAATTGTCTGTCCCACACTCGTCCTTCGTCATCCACATGATATTGAGGGTTGGATCTCGCTTCTTGAAAGGGAACAGTGATAACCGGATTACTTCCGATAACCTCGATTTCCTGCGCATCCTCTTCCAAAGTTCCCGTCAGGGTTTCTGGAATATTGCCGCTGCTTTCCGAAATGTCGATGTTTTTGGTTTGTCCTGACTCAGTTACGCGAGTTCCCCCGGCCTGGGCAGGAACAATGCTGCTCACAGACGAAACATGTGCTTCGTCGTCGGCCCCCCTGAAGATGGAGTCGTAGAATATGGTCGTGCTGGAATGAAAGTTTTTCACAATAACATCGAAGAGAAAGGCTCCGGCAATGGCAAGGGCCAGATAACAATAGGCAATGGCGTTTCCTGTGTTGATAATTGCTGAATGTGGATTATTTTTTTCATAGGTCTCCCAGTCCGGCGTATTAATATCGATGGTCACAGCCCCTTGGTTAGCATTTTGCGACAAGACGTCTATGAGGGTCTGATAACGGAACATATTCAAATCAAAGGTTACGATCGGCCATAAAAACGACGCGTACAGGGCCAGGTAAAGAGATCTGGTTAAAAGGGTCCTTTTAAGCTCGTTACTGGAATACTCCCTGTTTTCAGTGTCCACCATATGCTGGAGGACGCCGATAATTTGTTTGATTTCACAAACCGCTGCAAATAATAAAGAGGTTAAAAGGACAGCAGTCAGACCGGCCAGCATATAGTTGTAATTGGCGTCCCCAATTCCAAAGGCTGCGATAAAAATCCCCAATAAAGGGTCTTCGCTTAAGGGAGGTTTTTGGCTTAGGTACTCAAGACCGGTGCGTATGGATGAAAAATTCGCGAAAATATCAACGAACATCAGAACCGCCCATGCAATAAGGCCCACGGCCCACAAACAGCATCTTACAAAATTTTGAAGAATTGTTTTTAAGTCAGCCATTTTTCACCTCCTTTGTTTTTTTGCGTTCATAAAAAAAGTCTGGTGCTTTCCGCTGGTTCTATAATTATATGCAACCCACAAAAAATTAAGTTCAATGTATATCCTCTTTAAATCTTTGTAACGCCTTCGAGACAACATGCCTTAATCTGGCCGGTGAAAGAGATGATTTTTGTACATAATAGTAGGTAAATGCGACATCCTTACAGCAGCTTGTGGCTATTTCATGAAAGCTCTTTTCCGTCCTCACTATGATCTGGATAGATTCCAATTCCTTTTCCTTCCTGATATAGCCAAGCAATTCGAGTCCCGCGTTTTCGCTTTCCATGGCCACATCAATCAGAGCAACGGCTATATCCGGGTGAACATCCAGCATTTTCATGCCGTCTTTCGCTGAATAAGCATTTATTATCTGAAGGCATCTCCCCTCAAAAACAAAATCAGATAGAACAATCCTGGTTACTTCATGAATACCGGTATTGTCATCCACAACCAGTAATTTCCATTTATCATTCATTCAACACCTCATTTTTATTTTTCTAATTTGAATAGCGCGTGTGATCCTCTATTTGTATATGCAACCCACAAAAAACATTTTTCAAATAATTGAGCAAGCTCCTTCCTCAAAAGCATGCTTTCCCCATTTGTTGGTAGTTTTTTTATGTAATCTCTTTAAAATCAAAGCGTTAAAGTACAAGACAAGATCAAGAACCAGAGAATTAATATAAGATTAAGGGCGCACTAAAGGTGACTATTTAGAGGAAAAAAACAGGAAGCGAAAGGAAATGCATTATCCGGAAGAGTCATTAATAATAGAAAGATGGAATATTTTGTTGCATGAAGCTATAATCTTTATGATTTTGCTGTTTATTTTTGAAAAATCGACATTCCACTATGAAAATCGAAGAAGCGGATAGCTATTTCAGAAACCAATTTGAGAAAAGCTGGAAAAATGGGTCCCGCTGGTGGGAGAGATTTGTCTCAAGACGCGCTGAATGGGAAAAACAAAAAAGGAGCTTGTTTGAGTTTTCCGAGACATGGCAGATGGTGGACCATGGATGGGACCATGCCAATGCCCTGTACGCCTCCCTTCCGCGGTTCCTCTGGGCCATGGAAGCGCATAACGGCAAGAAAATTCTTGACAACGGCGCTGAACTTTTTGCCTTTATGGCCGCTGCATATTTGCACGACGTGGGAATGCACTGCCTCTCAACAACCTTGAATGGGGAATTTAAGGAAGCCGCCCGCAACCCCACTTTTCCCTATTCCTCGGAAGTATTGCTGACGTGGTTGAACCTGGAGCATACGGAGGAAGAGCTGCCTCCCTCCCATGACGCCATTGTCATAAGGAGGCTTCATCCAGAAATCGGCGCATGGATGTGCGAGTCAGGGGATATATTGATCCAGCCGGACGAAAAGAAAACAATAGGGCAGATTGTTTTCCGGCACGCCAAAAGAACGTCCAAGAACGGCGGCGCCTGCGGAAGCATGGCACTAGAGGGAGGACCCGTTGAACCGGTCCGGACAGGGTTCATAGCCTCCCTTATTGCCCTGGCCGATTCCTGCCAGTTGGGCGGCCTCAGAATAACCGGATGGGAAAAACATCTAAAAAAACTGGAAAGCGAAATAAAAATATGGGAAAAAGTCCAAAATGACATGGATTCAGAAAAGCAGCAACTAAAAGAATGGTGCGGTTCCTACTCCAATCTGCTTCGAGTTCAAATCGAGCACATCTATAAGCACCTTGTCGTGGGAGGGGTGTCTCTCGGTCCCGATGGTTTTATCCTGATCCCTGCAGGTACGGATGTGGAGCCATCATGGTTTACGTTAAAGCAGTATAAGAATTTTACCCGCGAGGCATTGTTAAAACTGGCCCATGAGGATATTAATGGAGAGCTTGGAATTTCTGATAAAGATGGTGGCGTGTCCCAATATTTCTCTGACTTGGGAATTAAGCTTCCGGAGATTCCGCTTGTGAACACAAGTTCCTGGGAGAATATCAACAAATCATTGAAAGAAAATGACAAGCTGTGGGAAGTGCATATAAGGGAGCTTTATGACAAGGAAAAACATAGTAAAGCCATCCTGCCCAAACCCCTCAAAAAGAGAGAGGATTTTGTTCCAGCCCATTTCCGGGAGGAACTGGAAAATTATGTGGTCCCGACAATAAAGGGCAAAAATCTTGCCGAGGAAATTGAAAACCTCGTCTCTAAGGGGGAAAACGTCTTTGTCATGGGAGAAAGCGGCATGGGAAAGAGCCTTCTCCTTGCCTATTCCTTTCTCCAATTTAAGGGACTCTCCAGCTATTACACCATAGACCGGACCCAGGGACTCGATGTCTACCGTTCGGAATATGTGCTTTGCGCTCTGCGGGAACGGGCCGTGGAGTTGATGGAGCTGCAAGTATCCCCGCCTGCAAAATCAGAATCCAAAGCCGGGTGGATATGGGAAAGGGAATACTTGGAAACGGTTTTGCGGGCCTTCTCCCAAGAGAGCCCGGATCAAAATCTCGTTATTTTCCTGGACGGGCTTGATGAGAATTACCTGGAAACCCGGGAGAGCGATTTTATCCTGAATATCCTCAAATGTCTCATCCAGGATAAGGAACTGAAAGTTGTTTGGATATTGAGTTCCCAGTCCCGGCCAGGAGTGGAGTGGACGGAAAATTACTTCACAAGATTTCTCTTTCAGGGACTTGAACGGATGGAGGCGGAGCGGCTTCTTTTAAAACACCTTCCGGAAGATTTTTATGATAAACATCAGGAATATATTTCCGAGTTTTTGAACAGGGCGGAAATGGGATCAGGATATTACGATCCTGAAATGATCGCCATCACCGGCCGCGCTTTTCTGGAAAAACATTCTCAAAAGGTAAGCTTTATTTCCAGTGAGTCCTTCAGGAGTTTTATTGATGCCCTTCCCCTGAACTATAGGGAAAAATATGATTGGCTATTTTCCCGGTATACGGAATCCTCTAAATTTAAAGATGTGCCGAGCCTCCAGGAAAACGCCAAAAGATGGTCAGAGCTTGTTCCTGACGTACCCTATAACCGTTTTCTTTATGATATTTTTGCCGTCCTTGCCTTGATAAGGGAGCCTATTCCTCTTGCTATCCTTTCATGGGCCTTGGAGAAGGAAGACCCCAATCCGAAAAAAGATTTTCGGGGGCGTAAAGTTTGCAATTTCAAGGGCTATCCCATCAGTGTCATGGAGGAAAATAGTTTTCTCTTTACCGCCATACGGGACCTCCAGAGGTTTATAAAGATTGTGGATGAAAAGGAGAAACGTTTCTCCTTCTGCAAGGAAGCCGTAAGGGAAAGCTTTATGAAGTTTTCAGAAAAAGACGGCGAAATCGTGCAATCCGCCAGGGCCAGGCTTACGGCCCTGGCCATGGAAGAGATGGCCTTGGTCCTGGAGGATAATCTGGCCTCGCGCCCTGATTATATGATGACGGAGCTTTTATTTCTGGGTTCCCAGGACCGGGAAAGGGCTAAAGTTTTTCTTGATAAGCTGTTAAGACTTCCCTTTTTACCGGAATGGCTGGAGGCCCATATAAAACAGAGAGACCTCCAAGGCGCTAACCGGGGAAAATCAGCCGGAACTCCGGTTTCATCGTTCGTAGAGGATCTGGGTTTGTTTGATGCAATTTTCCTGGATGAGGGGCTGGCGCGTCAAAAAGATTTGATATGCCAGGTTCTTGTCGATTGGCAATATCCATTGAACGCTTATATAGAAATTATTGCCTCTTTTGTCCGTAATCATAAAGATTTAACCGAATTCTGGCCGCCCAACCCGAAAGATGCCTCAGGACTTTTGAGTCCGCGAGATGGTTATGGACATAAAGTAAAAGGCCATACCGGCCCAGTCACCTGCATGGTAGTGCTTCCTGATGGTCGCCTGGCTTCAGGCAGCGAGGATCATACGATCCGCATCTGGGATATTAATGCAAAGACATCCATAGTGCTGGAAGGGCATAATAGCAAAGTGATACATCTTGCGGCCTTTCCGGATGGACGGCTGGCATCCGCATCGGAATCAGGTGAAGTTAGGGTTTGGAATATTGAGAGAAAAACGTCAAAGAAACTGGAAAATAATATTAGATTGATTAAATCTCTTGCAGTTATTTATGATCGGTATTTGGCATTATTTGGTAACGATAATTCATACTGTTATGATACTTACGCTGATGACATCGAGATTGATAGGGCAGCTTTTTTTATAGGGAATCTTGTGATTTATAGTTCAAAGGAAGTAGGTCTAATAGATTCTTATGGTCAACTAAATTTTTTGAGTGAAGATGTGGCTAAATGTACAACAGATAAAATTCAAAAATGGTGGGAATATGCTGATTATTTGAGATTTGCAATCAACTCAGGAGAGCAATTAATTGCAGCATGTTTAATTGATAAAGAAACGATAACAGATTTAGAAGTGTTAATTGATAATCATCTATTTCCCCCAAGAGAGTTCACATTAACGACTGAAGAGGTAGAATATTTGCTGTGTGGTGTTTTGCATGATGTGCCACTCATGACCCATGATAGGGGCTTCATTAAAGAAACAAATGGTTTTTTTATACTAGAAAATATGTCCACTGAAGAAAAAAAAGGTGTTCTTGAATTCGCTGGGCGTAGCGGTTTCAGGGTAGTTAGTTTGGACATGTGTGAAAATAGCGTAATATTTCAATTTAAAGAGGATGCTTATTTATACTGGATATCGTGGAAAGGCACTGGAGATGTAAAAAAACTACAGTTTAGTGTTAGAGACTTTCAAATAGGTAGCGACCATATTTTAAAATTACTTCCTAATTGTCGCTTGGCAATTACTGATAGTTTTGGGAGAGTGCAGATTATTAATCTTAACAACCAACATGAGGAGCTATTTTGTGATTCTTGTTTTTCTCCAACTACCGATTTTATAGTTCTTCCGGACGGACGGGTAGTTTTAAATAATAGAAAAAATAATAATATAAGTGTTTATGATATTTCTAAAAATGAACATACGGTCATCTTACAAACAGGGGATATATCACCAAATTTATTTATACTTCGCGAAAATTTAGGGGTTATATATGGAGATAACGACGAAACTGTGGTTGATATATGGGATGTCTTTATGAATAAAAAATGCGCAAGGCATAAGTTAAAAGGGTTCTGGCAGAATTTAACAAGTGTAATTACTAATCCTTATGATGAGTACATCATGATATTAGATTTGGGAAACATTGTATTCTTAAATTTAGCATCAGGAGAAATTATTGAGCCTGATTTTAAGGAGATGGAAAAACGCTCGTATTCTTTTGATGCTACCCTCTCTGAGAAAATATTTCTTGTCGATGGAAATTGGGCAGGAGTTTTTAAACACTCAGATCACGGACAAGAACAGCTATGGATATTAGATAAAGAAGGAAACATCGTTAATAATGTTAATTATGACGGCAGATTCCTATTAGCATTGCCTGATGGACGATTGGCTTATATTTCTTCAAGTAAAAACAGACAAGGAATCGTCATTCGAGATGCAAATTTACGTGAATGTGATTTTTATTCGACAGATTCCCTCATTCAGAGCATTTATAACTTCCCCCAAAACCATTTAGCCGCCGCCTGCGTTGATAACTCCATCAGGCTTTGGAATCTTGAATCAGGTGATTGTAAGGTTTTTCAAGGACATTCCGGAATTGTGCAAGAAGTCATTGCCTTGCCGAACGAACGGTTGGCTTCAGCGGGACAGGACAAAACCATTCGTGTTTGGGACATGGCTACCAGGGAACAAACAGCCATAGGTTTTTTTGATGGTTTACCGTCAAAGATGGACCACATTCCTGTTCACCAAACTCTTCTGCTTTTGACTTCCACCGGATTAAAAGCCTTCAAATTGTGACGACACTTTCTTTCTTCGTAATCTCAGCGCCTCGGCTCCTTTGAAAAGAAGGACTCCCTCTCTCTTTGTCACATTCCTATCCAAGTTCTATAAACTGGATAAGCTTATTGCAGCTATGTGGATACTTTCTCCGTCCCCCTGAAAAGAACGACCTCATCCCTCCCGGCCGCCTCCAGCATTTCCCTTGTAAAACCCTTTTTAGAAAACAGGGCGAATCTCCTGGCCGTCTTTTTATTCCCCCAGGTTATCCTTTCCGCTTTCGCCTTCAATTCCCCAAGGATATTCGTCCCGACGGGCTTTTCGGTCCATTTGACCTCGGCGCAGAAGATAAGGTTCCTTTCCTTATTGATCCCCGTGATATCGATCTCCTCGTTCCTGTCCCACCATTTGCCAAGGCGGTCAAAAGGGGGAAAGGTTTCCGCGTTCTCCCGCATTATCTCCTGGGCGATTCTTTCATAGGCAAGGGAGAGGTGATGCGGCATGTCTTGTTTTATGGCGGCCATGACGGCATCCATGCGGTCCATCTCCAATTTTCCCCTCCTCGGGAATACAAACCTGAATCAAAATAGGAAAAACCGGTCCTTGATGCGATAAAGCCCCTTTTTGCTCTTCAAGGGCTTTTCCTCGGTCACGGGAACTTCTCTTTCCACGATATCCAGATCAGAAAGGATTCCGAGGTATTTATTCGCCATGGGCTGCGGAATGCCGGTGGCGTTCACGATCTCCGAGAGTTTTCTCTTTCCGTGGGAGACCGCCTGAAGAAGGGAAAAGTAATGGCGCGGTTCCCTGAATTCTTCCCTCAAAAGGAATTCCACCTCGTCATAGAGCGTCTCCCCCTTCCTGAGCACATGGTCCGTGAGGTTTTGCCGAAAGTCTTTTTTCTCCGGGAATTGCAGCCAATAAGCCGGAACCCCGCCCGCGACCGAATAATGCATGACCCCGTCCTCGAAGGATTTTCCCTTTCTGAATTGGCGGACGGCGGAGAACGGCATGGGTTGAATCTTCCACTGTCCCGTTCGCCTTCCGTAAAGGGGGGATTTGTGTCCCAGGACCTCCGTCTCCATCATGCCGACGCTCGATCCCAGCAGGATGAGAAAAACCTTGCTCCCGGAGAGGTATTCGTCCCATCCCTTTTGAAACAGGCTGGGGATTCCTGGATTGGATTGGATCAGATAGGGAAACTCGTCAACGGCAAGGATGAGTCTTTCATTTTTGTCCCGGAGATACCTGAAGGCCTCCTCCCAGGCGTCGAATCCCCTTGTCAAAAGCAGCGGCTCGCGAAAGAATTCGCCGACGAGGATGGAAAACCTACGGAGCTGTTCCTTTTCGTTCGTGCTCTCGGCAAGGAAATAGAGGTGCAGCTTGCCCTTCACGAAGCGCTTGACGATTTCGGTCTTTCCGATCCTGCGCTTGCCCCAAAGGACGATAAACTGGGCCTCCAGACGGCTATATTTCTCCTCAAGAAAGGAAGCTTCCCGGTTTCTTAAACCCGCCTGGCGGGGTCAGGAAACCAGCCGGGAAAAGAAGAACTCCTCGAACGCCTCTCTCTCCACGTCTCGCGCCACGCCGATAACCGCCTCTTTCGGGTCGCGCCACTCTGGATTGCGCGTGGGACGGTCGTCCGGAAAGATCATGCCGTTGGTGAACTGTCCCCTAGTTTCCACATTGATGATATGTTTTTCCACATTCAAGAATGCAGGGTTAATCACATAGGCCACGGCCAGAGGGTCATGCAGGTAACAACCGGGCAGCCCCTCGTTCCCCTTATAAAAATCCATGTACTTTCTTGAGATATCCCTTATGAACTGGATAAGCTTATTGCCGCTATTGGCTGAAGCGGCCCGCTCCAGAGCGCCGCGGCGAAGCAAGACTTTATGGGTCACGTCCAGGCCCACAAAGGTCAAGGGGACGTGTTTATTCTTATCATCATTAAGGAGAAGTGAGTCCTTGCAAAATTTGACTACTTGTTCGGCGGCGCCAGGATCGGAATAGACGTTGAACTCCGCGTCCGCCCGGATGTTGCCTGCATCGAAAAAGACGCCTCCCATGGCCACGACTTCTTTCAAATTTTTCACTCCCTCCGGATCATTTTGAATGGCAAGGGCCAGATTCGTCATCGGTCCGACGGTGATCAATGTAATCTGCTTGGGATGCTCCCTGGCCATATCCACGATGACCTTCCATGCCGGGCGTTCATCCAGTTTTATATTTTCCGGCATTGGCGTGGAATCCGCGTCTCCCAGGCCGTCCTCCCCGTGCACCGAGGGGACAGGTTCAAACTCCTTTCCAAGAGGTTTTTCCGCCCCTTTCGCCACCACATGCATCTTCTCTAAGCCAAGGGCGTTAAACACCTTGAAGACATTGGGCACAACCTTGTCCACGTGAACGTTCCCGGAAACGGCTGTGACCGCCATTACCTCCAATTCAGGCGACCTCAGGGCCAGAACGAGTGCCAGGGCATCGTCCACGCCGCAGTCGGTGTCGATGATAACCGGCTTGATCACTGCGGGGGCCATTGCCGTTCTTATAAGGGAGACTCCGCGCTCGTATTTCGACTGCCGGGAAGGGATCATCCCCAGGTTTTCCTCTAAATAGCAGGCGATTTTTTCAAGTTCCTCCCTGGGGATTCCCTTGCTTTCAATCTCCACTTCATTAAACGACCCCAGTTCCTTATTATTCACCAGGTAGGTTACCCGATCGAAAAAGACCTCCGCCTTTTGCCCGGAACTATTTCGTACTATCCATCGCTCCCTGTTGTTTTGGACCTGTAGCTTTTCCATTATCGATCCATGCGCCGGAGCGACATACTCCAGCAACCGGTAGGGGAGAGCCTTTATCCTTTCTCCCTTGAGCAGGGATTCCTTTTGTAAGGCCGTGATCACCGCCTCCTCCTCAATCCTCTCATAAAGACCGGTTGCGGAATATTTTTCCTGGACGGGAAGACGCTTTTTCATGGTTGCCTTCAGATTCCCCTTGGATTCCCTGATCCTGAAGGAGACGCCATTCGCGAGAAGCGTGAAACGCCCATCATCAAAATAAATGTCGGTCTGCGTGTTTGCCCTCTTGGGACGATGCTCAACTTCAAGCAAATGTTGCTTCAGGACCTCTGGAAATAAGCTCTTGATTGAATTCATCTCGTTTATGTCGTGCGCGAGGAACTTGTACTCGATTTCATAGTGGGAGGGCCGGGATTCCAGAGGTTGTCTCGGCGAAAGCTGGTTTTCCTTTAAAACTCTTTCATAACGGCGAAGGGCGCGCTCCAATTCCCTTGGATGCATGGGGTCCACTAACCAATAATCCTCGCCGTGGTAGTCTTCCGGTACGGTCTGCACAAAACCCATGTCCCCGTTGACAAACCAACGGACCCAAAGAAAATGTTCCAAATCCAGGCCGTCCTTGGTAAGGGGGTGAATGCGATGATATTGATCCCCTGCGTATTCGCCTTTTTTCCCTTTAAGTAATTTAACTTTTTTATATTGCCTGGCAAAGAGGGGGCTGGAGGCGTTGTCCGGCCGGGGATGGAAAAAATAAAGATTCGGGATGTTAATTTCCGGCTTCTCTCTTGCGATATCCTTTAGTTCTCTATCCTTTTGGTTTGGAGCCAAATTTTTAACGTCAATTGTATCGGAATAGTGCGGGTGGAAGACAGAATTAATCCTCTGAAAGATGCGTCCATCCTCAGCACGGCAACTATTCCCTACTATCTTAAAAAAATTAGTGCCGTACTTAACCAAGATGACGAAGTTGTTTTCGGTCCTGGTCAGCCTCCAGTCATCCGGCAGGTGGGCGTTGATTTCCTCCACTATTTCCATGAATTCTTTCTCCGAAATCCTCACTCTCTCATCGAGTCTCTCCAGAATGTGTTCAAGTTTCCTTTGAAAGACAAGCATGGATTTTATATCCTTTTTTTACTTTGTGTTAATGGATAGAAGAAGTGATTTTATAGATTAATCAAATGGACGTCACAATATTTTGCGATATCCTTGAAATGGCTGTCCAATGAAAATAGAGACAGGCCCTCCTTCTGGGCAACCGTTGCCAGGACTACATCCACGGTGCTGAATGTCTTTCCTTTCCTGGCGGCTCTTTGGCTGATGAGCCCGGCGTGATGGTAATGTTCGCGGGTAATTTCCACATACGAAATGGTTTGGAAAAGTTGTTCCAAAACCAGGATTTCCTGCTGTGTTTTAGCTCCTTGGTAAAGCTCGACTGCAATAGGACCCGCATAGCATGCCTGGTCCATTTTAAGAAACTCCCGCAGCATTCGGGAAACAGGAGAATCTTTCTTCCGGAAAAATTCTATCCACACGGAGGTATCGATGAGGACTTTACCGTTCATGGCGAGCCGTCTCCCAAAGGCCGTCAAATCGAAGCTTTCCTTCTTGCTCCAAAAGTTTTTCTATTTTTTTGACGCGAATGTATTCTTGAAGGGCCTCGGCCACGGTTTCCGTTTTTGTCTTGCGGCCGGAGAGAATCATGGCCGTACTGATAAGATCTTCTGATATGTTCAATGTTGTTTTCATAATACCTCCATAACAATCATTATTGTACATCCACATTAAGACAAATAAGATGTATTGTCAATGGCAATTTCCCCTGCGGTTTCCCGTGTTGGCATAACCCAATATCTCATGGTTAGATACTTACCTATCGATTCTGAGAGTTTGTCTCTCACATTTCAGGATATTTCAGATTTGTGATTTCAGATTTTAGATTGGTGGCAGGTTTTTTTATTCCTTCAATCTGAAATCAGCAATCTGAAATTTAAAATATCTTTTGTTAGGTTTAGGCATGCTCTCCTGATATTTCATACTTCCCCATCCCGAAGGTGGCGTATTTCCCGGCATGCACCGCCTCCCCCAGGATCAGGAAGGGAATAAATTCCTCAAGGTCGCCGGTAAAAGCCACATCCCCAACGAGCCCGCCCATTTTAATTTTTTGCCCTTGGCGATTGGAGTATCTTTCCCAATCCTTGAATACCGTCGCATCCTCGATGGTTTTTACTTGTTCCGACTTGGCCGCCAGGCCCTTGAAGTCCAGTTCCAGCTCCACGCCATGATGAAAAATCAGCAGGTTGGATATTCGCCTCAAGAGATTTTTAAAAAAGAGATGGAATTCAAAACGACGGCATACCTTCTTGTCGGCCTCAATCCTGAGAGGCGTAAGAAGGCGCATAGAAAGCTGGTTCATGGAATAATAATCCTCTCTTCCCATGGCCAAATCCCGGAAGGCGGCCACGGATGGCGGCGCGAAAAAACTTCAAGATTTAAAAACAGTTTTTGTTATTCCATCTTTATCTGTCCGGCTGACCGATTTTAATAAAAACCTCCCTCCGCCCTTTCCCAGGCCGGCCCGGCCAAATTCCTCAAAGGCAAAAATGAAGTGGGGCAGATAGTTCCTGGCCTTCCCAATAAGGACCAGGTTGAATATTATTTCCTCTCCTTCCGCGAAAATCCGTTTATTTTCCAGGGGAGGTTCTATGACAAAGGGGGCGGGAATATTTTTAGTGTTTTTCAGGACCTCGCTGCCTTCTGGAAGTCTGGTATTAAAAAGGTAGAGAAAGAGGCAATCTTTTTTCCTGGAACAGTCGTCGCAATTATTCTTTTTTTCATCGCATAAAACCTTCCGCAATGCCGTTCCGAAGCCGCCCCTCAAGGCGGAGCCTTTATACTCAGGAAGCTCAATATGCTCTTCTGAAGCCAGAATAAACTCGAACCTGGCGATGCGAAATTCCTCCAGCTTTCTTAGGATATTTTCAGCAAGCATGATGTTATCAGTTCAAAGGCCCATTTTTTTTATCAGCAATTGCCAGGGAAGCGCATCTATTTCCTCGATGCGTTTTACATCTTTTCCCATATAGGCAACGGCCTTGAAATGTTTCTTGCCGTAATACTCGGAAAAGCTTTTCATGCCTCTTAAATCATGCCGCCCGATGCTTTGTGACGCCTTGATTTCCACCGCCCAAAGGGAGTCATTGATTTCAATGATGAAATCCACTTCCGCGCCGTGGGAGGTCCGGTACGAGGAAATCCGCAAATCCACATCCCCGGCGTAGGCGCTGTTGATAAGCTGATTGAAAAAAAAATGCTCAAAAAGCGGCCCCTTTCTATCCTCGGACGCATGGAAGTTGCCCAGGACGCCATTTAAAACCCCCGTGTCAAAGAAAAAATAGCGGGGGTGCTGGAGAAGCCGCCTTCTGGCGCTTTTGGCGAAGCTCTCGCAGCGGTGGACCAGCAAGGTATCCTCCAGGATCTCGAAAAACCTTACCGCTGATTGTCTTGGAACCTGCGCCTCGGAGGCGAATTTCGCAAGGTCCAGATATTGCCCCGCGTGGGCCGCGGCCACATGAAGAAACCGGGCGAAGCCCTCTATATTGCGGGCCAGGGCCTCGGCCTGAATCTCTTCCTTTAGGTAAGTGGCGCAATAGGATCTCAGGGTTTTCTGGCGGGATTTTTCATCCGGGTCAGTATAAATTCCAGGGAGGGAACCTGTTTGCAGGCATTGTTGAGTATCTATCCTATAATCCAGTTCCATGCTCGCCAAGGGAGCCAAGTGATAGGCGTGAATGCGGCCTGGAAGCAGGTTGGCCTTTCCACGGCGCAATTTCCGGGCACTTGATCCAGTCAGAAAAAACTTTAGTTTTCCCGCCGACTCGTCAATGAGGGCCTGCACGGTATTCAGAAGATTGGGAAGGCGTTGCACTTCGTCAATGAATATGGTCCGGGCGTTTGTCCCCTTGATGCGTTGCTCTAATTCGAGGGGATTTCTCGAAAACTCGAGAAAGGCCATTTCATGGGCCAGATTGATTTTTAAATCCGTCTGAAAGGATGAGACGAGGGTGGATTTTCCTGTTTGCCTGGGACCTAGGAGCAAAATGCTTTTATTTGATTTTTTCAGGAGAGGGGATATCCGGCGTGGAATCATGTGGTTATTTTACACGGTTAAATAACCATATGTCAATCTCATGATTCAGCAGGCTGATAATTTTCACCTGAAAATCCTTTTCTCGCGCAAGGGCGCAAAGAACCCTTCGGCAAGCTCAGCAGCGCCGCGTTTTATTTTTTTGCCATTATTGCTTCCAAAGTTGTCTCTAATGCCTCTACTATTAACAGTCTCATAATAGTATTGACAGAAACAAACTCTCTCTCGCTCCCAGGGTCCTCCCTGGGAGCGCAGGTTTTGGAGGCTCCGCCTCCAGCATTGTACGAAGCGGAGCCTCGTGGTTCGGCATTCCCAGGCAGAGCCTGGGAACGAGAGGCATGGAAGGCTATGTCGTTACTATTATGAGACCCTTAATAAAATTCACCTCGGGAAACCAAGCCTTGCCTGATGAAATGCTCGTTAAAGAGAAACACGACTCCAGAATGCTTGGATGAATCCTTACCCACTGTCGCAAGCAATGCCCGCATGGCATAAAAAATGGAATAATAAGCCCTGTTCACAGCCAGCCTGAAATTATTGCGGGACAATTCATCCATTGCTTCGCTGAGGGTTGACTTTGCCCTTTCTAATCTATGGCTTGCGAGGGCCTTTTGCTCAGAACTCAAAGCCATATTCCTTGTTCCCTCACCGTCTTGCAAAAGGGTGACGCCTTTATCGCGGGACTTTCCCATTCGCTGATATCGTATCTTATGGTTGATATAAGGACATTATGTTTCAAGTTTTCCAGCGCGGCCAGTTCGGAAATGGA
>JACRGO010000083.1 GCA_016212295.1 Nitrospinota bacterium
CACAATAACGGTAGAACCTTTTTCCTTTACCACTACCAGAGGTCGTGGTTTAAACCGATTAATAAAAAAAATAGGTTAATTTCGTTTAAAAAGATCAATTTGTTGATTGTGGGGATTTTGTGTCATTTTAACGGTAAAAACGGCATTTTTTCTAAAAATGAGACAACCGGCATCAAACCATAAAACCTTTTAAAATCAAAGGGTTACTCCACCCTTTCTCCCATGTTCTTCATAACCAAAACCCGCCACTCCGTCATGTCCTCAATCGCGTATTTCACCCCTTCCCTGCCGAACCCCGAATTTTTCACGCCTCCGTAAGGCATGTTGTCAACGCGGGTGGTTGGAACATCCCCTGCTATCACCCCGCCCACCTCAAGGTTCTCAAAGGCATAAAAGATGTTGTGGGCGTCTCTTGTGAAGATCCCGGCCTGGAGTCCGTATTCGGAGTCGTTCACAATGTCAACGGCTTCCCTGAAACTGGAATACCTGATCAACACCGCCACCGGACCAAATGCCTCCTGGCAATTTATCCGGCAATCACTCGGAACGTTCTCAAGGACAGTTGGCCAAAAGAGCGTGCCGGAATGACGGTTCCCGGTGAGGCCCCTTGCTCCTCTCTTTTCAGCCTCGCTGATCCACTCCGCAAGCCTTTCGACGTTCGCAAGGTCGATCATTGGGCCAACGTCGGTTGCCTCGTCCATCGGGTCCCCTACCCTCAATTTCTCCGTTTCGTTGATGAATTTTTCCTTGAACTCCTCGTAAATTTTTTCATGCAATAGTATACGCTGCACGGAGATGCATACCTGCCCGGCGTAGGAAAAGGAGCCAGCAACACAACGCGCCACGGCCTCCTTCAAATCGGCGTCGTGATGCACCACAGCGGCGGCGTTCCCTCCCAATTCCAGAACAACCTTTTTCTTGCCGGCCCTTTCCTTAAGCTTCCAGCCGACCTCCGGACTCCCGGTAAAGGAAATAATTTTAAGGCGCGGGTCCGTGGCAAAAAGGCCGGCCTCTTCCCTCCCGCACGGCAGCACATGGATGCTCCCCTGCGGCAGGCGGCAATTTTCCAAAATCACCTCCGCCAGTAAAAGGGAAGTCAGTGGTGTGGACGTGGCTGGTTTCAGGATAAACGTGCTGCCAACTGCCAGGGCCGGCGCGACCTTATGGGCCACGAGATTCAACGGCCAGTTGTAGGGAGAGATAAATGAGGCAGGGCCTATTGGGAAACGCCTGGTTATGGCCTTGTAAG
Organism: Nitrospinota bacterium; assembly: GCA_016212295.1. Classification (GTDB taxonomy): domain Bacteria; phylum Nitrospinota; class Nitrospinia; order JACRGO01; family JACRGO01; genus JACRGO01. The sequence goes on from JACRGO010000083.1 coordinate 1,250, forward strand.
GCTCAGCCATTGGGGTTATGTCAACCGGAATAACCTCCCCGCCCAGGCGTTGCGCCTCCCCGGAGGCGATTTCAAAGGTGCTGACGGCCCTTTCCACCTCCATGCGAGAGGTCTTGAGCGGCTTGCCCGCCTCAAGGGAAAGGACCTCCACTAATTCATCGAACCGGTCCCGTATCCCCCTTGCCACGCCCAGGCAATTGTCCCTGCGCGCCCTGCTGGAAAATTTTTTCGTGGATTCAAAGGCCAAGGCGGCCTTGCCTATGGCCCGGCTGATATCCTCTTCCGAGGCAAGGCAAACCCTGGAGATCAACCGGTTGTCGAAGGGGGACCGCACCTCGACTGTATTTTCCGTTTCCTCCCATCCGTTAGCGCCTAAAATTCCGTATAATTTTTTTAGCATGTTTTTTTAAATGGCAGAAAGCTATGTCATGGCGGCAGCCTGACCACAAGGACCTCCCTTTATGGGCCGACCGCCTCTGGCGGATAATCATGAACCAGCAGAGCGTTTCGCCCCGGATAGGGTTAGGCGGTTTTCTCATCAGGCAAGGCGCCGAAAAAAGCGCTGGAGATGCTAAAGACCCTTATCGTCCTTGGCGTCAAGGAGGCAATACGATTGAGCGGAGGGTTTGTGTACATTGACCCGGCTTATTGCTGGGTCGACGTCCTGGCTTCAGCCAAGAAATTCAAGACCCGGCGCGCTGGATAGCCGGATACAGAATGAGTCCGTTTTGCCGGATTTCTTGAACCAGGGAAAAATCAATGGTTTCGAACTCATGCATGGTATAGCAGACGGCTTCCAGGGCGCGTTCCCCGTCCCAATGGGAAAGGACCAATTCCATGCGCTCCCAGGGTTTTATTCCTTTAAAATCCGGTGAAATAACACAAAGATCATAATCGCTCCAAGTGGTGTGTTCTCCCTTTGCCCTTGACCCGAAGAGGAGAACCCTCTCCACATGAATGGCTTTTGAAAGGCCCCTGATCAGGCCATGGATCCAAGCTTCGTTTATAGCCTGGACGCCACAAAGTTCATCAGTATCTTCGCGCATTTCTCCAATTCCTCGATCATCGCCAAATCATAATAATCCCTGGGAATGCCTCCTACTCCATTTGGATACCTGGAAAGGATGTAATGGGGGTCCAAACGCCTGGCGGCCTGAAATGCCTCCTCCGGGACTTCCACTTGCATCCCCTGAAGTTTTTTCAGCAAGTCCAGGGAACTGTGGGTGAATCCGGGCCGTCCTTCCTTGAAGCACAGCGCCTTCAACATTTTTTCCGTGTTCTGCTGCAAATGGAAGGCGGCCATGGCGTAATTTCCCTCTTTCTGAGGGTTTCAAAGGCGCTCCAGTCGTCCTTGGCGGACTCCAGCCACCAGTGTTGTTCCGCAGTTCTCATGCGTGGATGTTACCATGCCAATACTTGGGGATTCAACAAAATATAGGGTTGCCTGGGCAGGGCGGGAAAAAACTTTCAAAATAAAAATTCAGGGCCAAATTAATTTCCAATACGTCCCCAATAAGTAACTTCCCCCGTGCTATGCTCCAGGTTCAATAATAAAAATCAGTTTCCAGTTTCCAGTTGACGGTTCACGGAAAACCAGCCGGGCTTGACGCCTTGCGCCTGCCGCTTGAATTCGCCATTGGCGGTAAGGGAAAAAAAACCATTGATATATAGATGGCAAGCATTAAAGGACACAAAAAATTCACAAAGAACGCGGAGAAAAACTTTGTGGTCTTTGTGGTAAAAAAAATTATCCCCTCCACACACTCCATGCCAAAAGCAGCCAGCCCAGCAAAAAGGCCGCGCCTCCGATAGGCGTAATGGCCCCAATGGCCACGCTCAAAAAGGAAAAAATCGCTCCAAGAATGAAAAACAGTTTTGACGGCATGTATAGAGAAAACCCCTGTTCAGTGAAAAAGCGAATAACTATAGCAAACGCAAAAGAAAGGATTCCCGGATGAAAAGAGCGGCCTTTCTGATTGTGTCCTCGTCGAAGAAATTGTAAAGGAACATGCCCATAACCTCGATTTTAATGGAGGAAAGTATTTCCCTTCCCCTTTGGGCATGTATCCAGAATGGGGAAGGCGCGGGATATGCCTCCAGTCCAAATTTCCCGGCGAAAAACAGACTTCGTCTCATGTGCAAAGGGGAGGTGACCAGAAGGGCCGTGCGGATGCCTTTCGCATCCATCAGCTTTTTGGAAAGACGCATATTCTCAAGGGTGTTCCGCGACTCCTCCTCGGTGAGGATGGCGTCTTCCGGCACACCCAGCTTAATTGCCAGGTCCTTCATGTACATGGCGTCATTGAGGTATTTTTCCGAAACCCTTCCTCCGGAGAAAAGGATTTTAGGAGCATAGCCTTGCCGCCAGAGTATGATTCCGTGGATTTCACGCCCCAGGGTCACTCCCTCCAGGACCCGCCTATTCTGGTCCGCTCCGCCGCTGAGAACGATTATTACATCAGCTTTTTTCAGGTTCGGCTTCACCGCGAACCATTCCGCGAGCATGAATGGAAGGGGTGTCCAGCGGACAACCACTTCCTGGGAGATGAAGAGGACGGCTAAAACCGAGACCACAAGGCGTATGGGCCTGAACTTAAGGAAAAATTTCAGCGCCGACGCCAGGAAGTCAATGATTCCAATATAGATCATGAATTTGTGATTTATTTGTAATTTTGGATTTGGATTTTTGCTTTCCTTGGATTCCTTGCATTTTTTGTGGTTAATTGCCGAGTATTTCCACCTTCCCCTTCAATCTCTCGCTCACCAGGATTTTTCCGTCCTTTGCCACGATGAATCCATCCATATCGTTCCTGGAGTTTATTAATTCCATCCCTTTTTCCGGGCCGAGAATAAAGATACCGTCATCAACGGAGTCGGCGTAAACGGTTTTGTCCGTAACGATTGTGACGCTCTGGCACTCACCTGCCGGATAGCCGGTATCCGGGTCTATAATATGATGGTATCGGACCCCGTCCTTGATGAAGTAATGCTCGTAGTCACCGGCTGTGACTACAGCCTTATCGGTCAATTCCAAAACCGCCAGAATTTCTTTTTCTTTTCTTGGATGCTGGATGCCGGTCCTCCAGACAGAGCCGTCAGGTTTGTGTCCGAAGAGCAAAATATCGCCACTGATATCCACAATCCCGCTTTTTATCCCTTTACTTTTTAAGAGCTTGACGGCCTGGTCCGCGGCGTATCCTTGGGCGATACCTCCAAGATCCAACGTCATCCCCTTTCTCTTGAGGAACACGGAACTGGAAACAGAGTCGATTTCAAGGTCCTTTATGCCTACCAGGGAACGCGCGGCCTGGATCTCGTCCGCTGATGGAACGAACTCCCGCTTACCGTTGTTTTCAAAATCCCACAGGCTGGTGAGCGGGCCTATGGTGATATCGAATTTTCCTGACGTCAGGGAGGTGGCAGGAAGGGAGTCCATGATTACCTGGAGAGTCTCCGGATTGACTTTCACGGGACCTTCTCCAGCGGAGGCGTTGATTTTTGTGGCATCGCTGGTGGGCTTCATTCTCATCATCAGTCCTTCAATCCGGCGTATTTCGTCAAATGCCTCCTCGATCTTCACGGCGGCGTCCTTTTCATTGGAGTCCACTATCGTAATATTAACAATGGTCCCCATGATAAAGGCGGACTTTTTATATACCGCAGCTTCTTCGGCTTTTTCGCAGCCCAAGAGAGAGAGGAGGGAAAGGAGAACGCCGCATGTTCTTGCGATTCGTATGAATTTCATCACTATTGTCGGGGTTTCTGGCAATGGTCAATTGTAAATCGTCAATTGTGGAGGTGGAGAGTAAAAAGGACGCGGGAATTTTGATCACGAACTTCCACTTCTTTTGCCTCTGCTGCTCTCTTTACTTTAAAAAGGAGAAAAGGATTGGTGAGGACCTGGGCTTGCATGGTCCCCGGCGATGGTTTATTCAGGAATAGCTCTATTATTAAAAGATCACCCTGCCATGTGACTTTTTTTAATTCCATTCCGTATCCGGCGGTGGGCTTTTCCCCGGCGGAGGCAAGGAAAACAAAAAATTCCTGGAAATCCACTTGAGGCACAGCGGGAGAGGGGAGCACATTCGAGTAGATCAGCTTGAAGGCTTGTTCAAATTTTTCAGGACTGTTTATGGCTTCGAAGTGAAAATCAGGAGAATGCCGCCCAATGCGTATTCCCCGGTCCATGACCTCATAGAGGCGCGGTTGAGAGGCGCAGGAAGAAAAAAGGAAACAATGCAACAGAATAAATATGGGAATTATTTTTTTGCCTGAATTTTTCATTTGCAATTATTTGTGCCCTATGGAGCCAGCAGATGTGGAAAAATTCTTCCTTTAGGCTGAATTCCGGATCCTGCCACCTGATCCATGACTCCTGACGTCATCGTAACCTCTTGAATTTCTCCCTATGCGGTTTTTGGCCGGTCCCGGATCCTTGGCTTTGAGGCGACATGAGTTCCCCCAAATCAAAATTAATGTCAGCGGTATTTTGTCCAGGGGCAATAGTCACCAGGTCCGGATAAATCCCGCAGGCGTCTTCCACGTCGCAGATAAAAAGGTCATCATCACGGTCAGTGCCGGCGGCTATGATATAAGTCCCGGCCGGGACCTGTGACTTATCGAAGGCATATTCATTGCCGGAGTCGGTGACGGCTTGGGTAATGGCGGTTAGGTTTCCGGCGTCAAGAAAAAGGACGTAAACAGTTCCCACGTCGCCGCTTGCTGATCCTCCCGCGCTTACCACGCTCATTGTCACGGTTATGGCCGCTGTATTGCTTCCCTTGGCGGCGTCTGATTGGACTGTCACCGTGGCGCTGTAATTTCCAGCGGAAAGGCCAGCGCGGTCCACGCCCAAGCCCACGGACAATGGGGCCGTGCCGGACGTGGTTTTCACGCTCAACCAGGACGCATCGGAGGACACGGAGGTTATATTCAATGTTCCTCCGCCGGAATTGCTTATGTCAAAGGAAAGGTCGGAAAGATAGTTCTCAAAGCTGAGGGTCGAATTGGAAATGGAAAGGATGGATTCCGTGGGGGGGGCTGTTCCTCCTCCGCCCGCTATCTCTTTCGCCGCTAACACAGCCTGGGACGCGTCAATAAGCCCATTACCGTATATATTGTCCCATCCGGCTTCCCCGATGTCTCTCGTGATGCGCAGGCTGGTCTTGGAGTGGGTCCCCTTCAGGAGATCATCAAGGTCGGTTGGAGTGAGATTCGGGTTGACGGCCATCATTAAGGCCACTACCCCGGCCATGTGTGGAGAGGCCATGGAAGTGCCTTGGTAAAAACGATACGTTAATTTGCCGGAGTCATCACCCAAAGTGCTCAACACGCCGTCCTCATAACCGTCGTTGTTGAGATCCACGCTGGAATCCCCGCCAGGGGCCGCCACGTCTATGGCGTTGCCGTAATTTGAATAAGGGGACTTTTGGGAATTCATGTCCACGGCGGACACGGAGACTACTCCGTCATAGGATGCTGGATAGAATAATGTGCTAACGTTGTCGTTTCCGGCGGCGGCCACAATGATTACCCCCTGGTCTCTTGCGGCCTGTATAGCGTTCTTTGTTGTGGCGCTGGAGCCCGCTCCCCCCAGACTCATATTGATAATATTAGCCCTTTTGGAAGGAGTCGTGCCGGAACTATTGGAAAGGCCGGCGGCATAACGGATGGCCTGGGCTATGTCCGCGTCCGTTCCCCCTCCAATCCCCAATACGCGAAGCGGCATTATCCTGGTCTCCCATGATACGCCGGCGACGCCTACGGAGTTGTTTGTAGCCGCCCCGATGGTCCCGGCCACATGGGTCCCGTGGAAGGAACTGCTGCTTTTCTTATAGTCGTCCCCCACGTCCGTTGGATCGGAATCAATACCGTTTCCATCCCCGCCGATAGAGGGGTCGCTGATAAAATCGTAGCCGGAGACCAGCTTGGAACTCAGGTCCGGATGGCTCGACAAAATGCCGGTATCAATAACCGCCACTATGACGTCGGCGCTGCCTGTTGTTGTCTCCCATGCCTGCGGCAGGTTTATGAGCGGATAGTGCCACTGGAGTTTATAATGTTCGTCATTAGGGGTTTTGAGCGGTTTTCTGATGAAGTTCGGTTCCGCGTACTCGATATCCTGGTCATTTCGCAGTTGGCGTATGGCATCCACGGTCAGGGACTTGAGTGCGTTCTTTTCACTTCCCGGCAAATTCAATTTACCTGCCCCACGGCCTTTTTGGAGAGCGGATTTTTTCGCTGGCAGCACCCGCATAAGTTCCACCCCTCCCGGCAGATCACGTTCATGCGCCAAGGCCGCCCCGGAGGAAAGGGAGAAATTTTTCTTTCGGATTCCGTCGCGTCCCTCTTTCCATTTCATTAGAATATGGCCTGGAACAAAATCCGCTCCGATAGGGGCAATATTATCGTCCGCTGACTGGGTGGACAAGCTTCCAAGGGATGAAAAGGAAAGGGAGTACGCGCTGGACCCTTTACTAACCCTGACCCCAACCAGAAAAGATCCCGCAGCGGTGGTTTCCAGCCGTTCCGTATTGGTGTTTCCCTCTGACAGGTCAACAATAGTGCCGGATGAATCCATGAGGACTAAATCCAGGTCATTATAGACGAGATCGTTCGCTGCTACGGTTAAAGTGATCCTGGCCGGCCCGGGGGCCTGCAATAAATACAGGTCTTCCACCTGGAGTCCTGCGTACGCAGTCCCTATGAATTGCGGCAGGATAAATCCCGCATCCCCATAAGCGGCGTCCCCAAAAACCTTGGATGAGTTGGTGACGGATTGGGCCTGCGCGATGGAGTTGTTCGGCTCCTGCTCCACAACGTTGTCCGGCGATACAGCCAGTTTTCCGGACGCGCTTCCTGGTTGCTTTTGCTTTTCATAAATCGCGGTGACGGTCGCGGTCCTTTTTGCCCTGACGCGCGCCACCGTTTGCCCGCTTTGAGGCTTTTTGAGCTTGTATCCGGTTAAGGTGCCGAACTGGACGGCATAATTTCCCGGCGGCAGGGAATATTGAACCTGTTTAGTTCCGAAATAAAAACCCTCAATATAAATAGGCGCGTCCACGGCCTTTCCGGCTGTATCCTTGGTTTTTATAACGATTTTGCCGTAGCCTGCCCCTTCGGCGGTGTTTACTGGAAAGAGAGGATGTAAAGTCGCCAGGAAAAACGAGATGGCAAAAAATAAGAGCGTGTGTTTTCGCATGGCTTGGGTTCCTCCAATTTCCCCCTAAAGGGGTGGTTTTAATAACTTATGGAATTTTTTTATTTTTTTTAAGCTTTTTTCACCGCAAAGCACACAAAGTAGACGCAAGATCACAAAGTTTTTAAATGCGTAACACGAATTACACGAATCAACGAATAACACGAATAGAAAATTTTTTGAATTAGATTTCCGCTCAAAATTATATATGGAATTAAGGAGAGAAAACAATAAAAACAGTGAAGAGAAGAAAACGAAGAAAAAAATAAAAGTTTACCTGGGGCAGTTGTCAGGGTGCGGGATAAGAAAGATACTTACTCTACCATTCCGAGAATTCATCCAGCACATTTAAAATAAAAAAAATTATAAAAATTTCAAAAATCTAAAATAAAAAAGGCGTTCTTCGCGGCTAAAGAGGGGACAGCCTCTCACCCTTTGCCTTTAGAGCCTACGCATAAATAAGAAAAAGTCTTTTAAATCAACAAGGTATTCTTTTTTATTGGATAAAAAAATTGTAAAAATTTCACCTTCCATGCTTA
>JACRGO010000086.1 GCA_016212295.1 Nitrospinota bacterium
CCAAAGGTGTCTCCAATGTCGCGCAAAAGATGAGGCAACTACACCGTAGCGCCAGGTTGGTCTTCGATTACCTGCGCATGACAAAAAACTCCTGCACCCTTAATGGCGTGTGAGATATGGTAGAACAAATTTACCGTGCCAATACAGCGCCTTGCCAGAAGAGGGAAAACAGGTAACAAAGGCGGCGAGGGCAAACGCTGAGAAATCAGTCTCAGTGGGGGTTGAAAGGGCAAGGCAATTAAGAAGCATAGCAGGACAAGCGGGGTCTGGAAAAGGCGCTAACGTCGATTCTATCGCATAGCGCGGCATGGCCGCAACCAAAATAAATTTCGATGCATTCAAGCGTTCGATGATATTATTACTGTGATCCCTTCAGCTCTTTTAATTCCTTGAAAGGCACTTTTTCCCATGCGTCCTTTAAGGTGGTAAGGACGTTTAGCACGTGGTCCAGATTCTTGATCTGATTGCTGAAGTTGGCTTCGGTAAGTTGTTGGTTTACATGAAAATATAAATTGCTTAATTTCCCCGCGACTTCCCCGCCCTTTTGAAAATCCAGGGAGCTTAATAGCTCATTCACGATATTCATCGCCCTGCCTATCGCTTTTCCTTTTCCCGCTATGTCATTCTTTTGTAACTTTACCTTGGCTTCATTGATGAATTTTATCGCCCCTCCGTAAAGCATTATTATCAGAGTTTTTTGGTTCGCGGATGTTATTTGGGTCCTCTGGTACTGCTTATAAGCATTTGCCGCATACATATTTTTTTATCTCCCTTGGAATCAATAATACCTTCTATTATAATTCATACTGTTGAGCTGGCTGGACATGAATTGGCTCTGGCCCTGCATTGCCCCTAAAACGCCTTCCAGGTTAGCAAATCTTCTCTTGTATTCATCCTCCCGCCTCACTAAAATGTCCTCTTGAAATTTTATTTTCTTGGCATTCTCAGTGATGGCATCTTCTATGTTTTTTGTCTTGTCGGAAAATCTTCCATCAAAAACATTGAGGTTATAAATTTCCCTGCTTATTTTTTCAGCAACTCCTAATGATAATGAAACAGAGCCGATGCTGCTGTAACCAGTAATACTATTATCGCCAAATACCGGATCGTTATTGGTGGTGGTTGTGATTGGGGCCGCGGCTTCGGCTATCCTCACCGTCAACCCCTTGGCAATACCAGTGGAACCTTGCAAAAACCTTCCGTTGCCAGTGGCGGTGTACTGATTTCCCGCTGAATCCTTAAAGTATCCCTGGACGTTGCCTGATGAATCCGTGCCGGTAAAGTGAGTGGTATAGGTCCCGGATGAGGTGTCCCTGATTTGGCCGACGAAGGTAACTGAAGTGTTCGATTCTGTACCGCTTGCCACGAAAATGTTGGCCACTCCGGCATGGTCATTGGCTATGCTTTCGTCTAGCTTTGCGTTATCGATTGTCAAGCTCCCGTCCTGCTTACTGGTGGTAATTCCAATGGAAGCCAATGAGGTATAAGTCCCGGTGAGGCCTGTTACTTCGTTTGCCGCCAAATTATTCATGGTGGAGAGGACCCCCAGCAGGGTTGAATCACCGAACAATGGGAGGTTTGGCTTGTTAGCCGGGTCGAAGGCGGCATAGTCATAACTTGTGTTCTTCTGGATCAACTGCTTGGTCTCATTAAATTTCGACACGAAATTAACGATTTTCTCCTTTAAGGATGTGTCGTTCTTGGCAAAGGAAATGGTCCCCGACCCCGCGTTATTGATCTGGATGGTGGTTTTGTCGATCAAATCCGAGAACGTGTTGCTTGGCCTTGCAATTGTCTGGCCTCCAAAAACGATTTGAGCGTCCTGGGCCGCCTGCAACTCTGAAAAACTCAAGACAGCATTGGGATAAACATCAGTCCCAAGCACTGAAAAAGGCGTGGCGCTGTGCTGGACAGTAATTGCGTTGGCCGCTCCGACCTCATCAGAGGTAAGGATGAGGTGATTGGGCGTTGCGCTGGAACCGTCATCAATAATAGAGGCGGTCAAACCCAAATTGGCGGCATTTATGGAAGTCTTTAGTTTTTCCAGTGTGTTGTTCGTGCCGTCCAGTGAAATCGTGAAATCGGTCGTGGTCCCTCCCATGGCAACGGAAAAGGTCCCTGGCTGCAGGGTCCCGCTATCCTCAACGCCGGCGCTCATGATCCGGTGGCTTTTGGCCAATCTATTAACAGTTATATCAAAGTTTTGTTCACTGGTCACCCCAGTGGAAAGAATTGAAACAACACTCCTGGTATCCTGGGAGTTGTTATTAGAAAAGGAACTGGTAATAGGACTCAGGTCGGAAAGGGTTTTCATGGAATTGGCTATGGTTTCCAACTCGGAAATTTTGCCCTTGACGTCGCTCCAGGTCTTCAGTTGATCCTGATAGTCATTCTGCTTGGCTTTCAGCAGGTTAACGGGCCTGCGCTCAAGGTCCATAAGCTTTGTGGTCATGCTGGCGAAATCAACGCCTGAGGACAGTCCTGAAACAGAAAAGGTCGACACTGTTTTTAGCTCCTTTTATTTCTTAAATTCTCTTACTCTATTTTATCGGATTTTTCAAAGTTTTTCTTTATTATTTTCTTCTGAATCTTCCGCCTGTGCGCCTATGCGCCTTTGTTCCTGAATAACCGCGTTGGTTTTTTGCCACAACCACGCATTTACGCAAAAACAACGCCACTATCCCCTGTGGATTTATCCAACTCCACCACAGTGACCCCGTTTCCGCCTTCATGGGGATAGCCTGGACGAAAACCAAGATGCGAGGGAAATTCCTTGAGAAAGCCCAATACTTTTTCCTTAACAGCCCCTGTTCCAATGCCATGGATAATTTTCACCTCTGAAGCCCCGGCAAGGATCGCGGAATCCATGAAACCCGCCAATACCCCGACAGCCTCGTCAGCGCGAAGTCCACGCAGGTCGCATGTTCCGGAAAAAGCGGACCTTGGGGCCTGGTCCAAAAGAATGGTAGTCTCTTTCTTTTTCTCCCTCCCCTTTTCACCGGTTTTCCTCTCAAACCCTCTTATTAATGACGTGGGGACCGAGGTTTCAAAGTTGCCCATTTTAACCTTGACGGTCCCTTGGCCGGAAGGCGCTTCCAGCAATTCTCCCCGGAACCTCATGCTGGGTATTTCCACTATATCCCCAGTTTTTAGTGATTGCAATGGAATATCGGCCTGGGGAGGGCAAAGGGATTCAAACCGGGGACGGACCATGGCGTTCAATCGGGCCTCCACCTTTCCAGCCCCCTTCCTGGACGGGCCGGCTTTCCAGTCCTCCAATACTCTTCGTATCTCCTTTTTCGCGTCCGCCACTTCCTGGGTTAGCCGCTTCCGTTTGTCCTTGTTAAAGGTTTCCAGTTGTCCGCGCGCTTCCTCCAAGGCCCTCCTCGCTTCCTCCACGTCCTCCCGCAGCTTTTCCCGCAAGGATTGAACCCGGGCGCTTTCCCTTTCAAGCCTCTCCCTCTCCTCCCCCAACCCGGCCAAAAGCCCATCCAGTCTGCGGTCCTTCCCTTCCAGCAAGTTTTTGGAAAACTCAAGAATTTCCTGGTCCATTCCAAGTCTTGAGGCGATCTCCAAGGGAGAACTCCTTTCAGGCAGCCCCAGAGCCAGGCGGTAGGTGGGGGCCATCTTTTCCAGATCGAACCCGAAGCCCATGTTGAGAAAATCCGGCCTGGTTTGCGCAAGCGCCTTAAGTGAGTTGTAATGCGTTGTCACCGCCACCATTATTTTCCTTTGAGTGAAATGAACCAGTATGGCCTCCGCCAATGCCGCCCCCTCCTGGGGCTCGGTGGAAACCATCAATTCGTCCAATAGGACCAGCGAGCCTGGTCCTGCTGAATTCATTATGCCTATGATGTTGGCCAAGTGCGCCGAGAAGGTGGAGAGATTCAAATGGATGTTCTGTTCATCCCCTATATCAGCGTAGACTTCCGGGAAAAATGGGAGCTTTGAGCCGGTCCCGGCCGGGACTGGGAGTCCCGCCGCGGCCATCAAGGCCATCAATCCGATCATTTTCAGGGCCACGGTCTTCCCGCCTGTGTTGGGTCCTGAAATGATGACGCCACGGACATTTTCCCCGGTTATTATTGTGTTACCGATAGCCGCGGTCTTTTTCTCAGCCAAGAGAACCGGATGCCTGGCGTTCAGCAGATGGATTCCGCCGGACCTCAAAAGTTCCGGATAACACGCATCCATTTCCCTGCCGAATCCGGCAATGGCCTGCATGACATCCATCCTTGTGAGGCATTGAAAATTAACTCTTAGCGCGTCTCCGGCCAGAGCCGCCTCCCTGGTTACGCTCTCTAAAATCCGCAAGGCCTCACGCTCAATCTCCATTTCAACTATCTTCAGGCTGTTGTTTAAATCAACCAGTTCGGCTGGCTCAAGGAACAGCGTCGCGCCGGACGATGACATCCCGTGGACGATCCCCGGCGTCTTGGAGCGGCTTTCCACCTTGATGGGAATGACGTATCTCTGCTCCCTTTCCGTGTAGTATCTGTCCTGCAGGTGGGGCGCAAAGCGGGGAGAGTCTAAAATCTTTTCAATTTTTTTAGTGATGGCGGAGCGCAGTGAGCCGGCTTTTTTTCTCAGGGCCGACAATTCCGGGCTTGCGTTTTCCCTTAACTCCCCTTCTTCGTTGATAGTCTGCATGATCCTCTTGCGCAGGCCGGGGACCTCCATAAGAGAGGAGGCCAGGGGAAAAAGAAATGGAATGGATTCAGGGGATATCTTCCTGAAGTAACGCGCCATGCCCTCGGAAATCTGAAGGAAACCGGCCAGGGCCTTTAATTCCTTAGGCTCAAGCGCTATCGCCCTGGACGCCTTTTCCAAAAGAGGAAGGACGTCATGGAAGACGCAGGCAGGCGGCGAGGGATCGGATTGAAGCAGGGCCGCCATCTCCCCTGCCGCCTGGGAAGCTTCGAGGGCTCTTTGGTAATCCGGCAGAGGCGCCAGTTTCAGGCATTCCCGCCTCCCTGATTCTGAAAAGGCCCGCGCGGCCACCATGGCCTGGACTGCGTCCCAGCCGAGACGCTTCATGGAATCCAGGATCAAATTATTTTTTGTCAACATGGCAAAATTATAACCCGATTTAATGTCCAATGACAGGACATCTTGTCTGCCACGCCAAAGGACAAAAAAAGGACTGAAAGGAAAAAAATTAAGGGCGTGACGCCATACCTTATTGTTATGCAAACGAATGGAGTTTACGGCATGTGTCTTGCTATCTTGAAGAAATTCAAGTCGCTATTCAGCTAACCGCAAAGACGCAAAGTTCGCAAAGGAAAGCTTTGCAAGAAAAAGCAAAAAGAGATTTTTGCCATGAACGTTGGGGCGCTGTACAAATTCCCTGAATTTATTTCTCCCCCAAATCCACTTTGCGCTCTTTGCGTCTTTGCGGTGAATAGCTACAAAAACCTTCATAAGGAGAAAAAGAATGGTAAAGAAAATTTTGATAACAGCCATAGCCGGATTTTTGCTTCAGCCGGGCCTTTCCGCAGCCTCTCAAGGGGATGAAATTTTAAAGGGAAAATGCGCTGAATGCCACGCCCTTTCCAAGCCGGAAAACCTCTCAAGGACCAGGACGTCTAGCCGCAAGGGACAGGACCTCTATTACGCCGGAAGCAAATATAACAGGGAATGGCTCGTGAAATGGCTCCAAAGCCCAACCAGAATACGGCCTTCAGGCGGCTATGGCGAAGTAACCAGCAAAAACCTATCAAACCCTTCTTCCCTACACTTAAGCCTCTCCAGTGATGAGGCCGAGGCCGTTTCCCAGGCCATGATGAATTTAAAGGCCCCGGCTGATGTGGTTGTTCCCGGCCTGTATGAAAACAACCCGGAGAACGTTACTGACGGACTCTCCTATTATCGCAATAACGGCTGCCTTTCCTGCCATCAGCTTGCCCCGGATTTGGGAGGCAAACTGGCGCCGGAACTCTACACCGCCGGGGAACGAATGCAGCCCGATTATATCGCTTCCTTCATCCGGCATCCAAAGGAATTCGACCCTTTCGTCAACATGCCAAATCTTTATAAATCCAAGGAGGCAGTGCAGAAGATCACTGAATATCTCTTGCATATTCCAGCCTCGAAAAATGTTGGTAAGACGCCCTGAGCCGTATATTCATAATTTAAAAAACTTTTGCACTGCGGAGGCCGCGAAGACGCCGAGAAATGAAAACAGCAAGACCGTGTAAAACTTTTATAAAAAATCTCCGCGTCTCTGGGCCTCCGCGGTTCATCTCAAATTTTTTAGTCTCTCAAATCTGAAATCTGAAATTTCAAATCTCAAATTTTAAATGCCTCACTTAATTCTCTTTCCAAAGCTGGAGGAAAACTTTTCTCTCACCTTGTCCATCAACTCCGGGGTGATGACCGGAATGCCGTTAGATAGCGCGTAATCCTCCACCCCCCTCCTTGCTATGGACCTTGCGAAAAATGGCACTCTTTTTAAACGGTCCTCTGCCTCCACTGTCCACCGTGGCCCGTTATTTTTACTCTGCTGTCCCTGAACCAAATCAAACTGGATTTCCGTGGCGATATTAACCACTTGCGCCCCGCCCTTTTCCGGATTGTACACGCACCAGAAATCCTCTCCCATGCAGTCCCCGGTCTTAGCCAGGGCCCTGGCCCTGCATCCTCCGCAGAGCAGCTTGAATTCGCAGTCCTCGCATTTTCCGTTATATTTTGGACGCCGCAGACTTCCAAACAGGGATGACGACCTCCAGATTTCAGCGAAACTCCTCTCCCTCACGTTTCCCGCGCTTTTTGACATATAAGGGCATGGGGTTACCTCCCCTTCCGGAGATATGCGGCAATAATTGGTCCCTGCCCTGCACCCGCCGACGTATCCCTTAAGAAGCGGTGAGTCCGGGTCCGCCTGGTACGCCACCCTTTTGAAGTGCGGAGCGCACTTGGCCCTGACCATCATCCCTGGATATTTCCCGTGCGCGTTGTAAAGAAATTTCAGGACCTCCTCGTACTGCTCCGGCGTGATGTCCGTCAGTTCCTCTCCCCTGCCTGTGCACACCAGGAAAAAGCAATTAAAGGCCACGGCCCCCAGTTCGTGGGCGAACTTGATGATGGAACCGATCTCATTTATATTCCTCGTGGACACCGTGGTCTGAATCTGAAAATCCAGACCTTCCCGCTTCAGGGCCTCAATACCTTGCAGCGTCCCGTTCAAGGCCCCTGGGACCCCGCGAAACCTGTCGTGCGTTTCAGGGTCCAGGGAATCGATGCTAACCCCAACCCCCTTAACGCCGCTTTGGGAAAGCCTTCGGGCCATTGCGCCATCGATTATGTTTCCGCCGGAGCCAACGACCACCATGAATCCCTTGGCTGTGGCGCATGAGGCGATATCAAAAATATCCGGCCTCAAAAGCGGTTCCCCGCCGGTGAGGATGAGACACGCCTGTGGATTGATCTCAGCCATCTGGCCGATGAGGACGCGGCACTCATCCAGCGACAATTCGTCCGCCGTCTCGCCGGAAAGGCTGTATGCGTCCAGATAGCAATGCTCGCAGCGAAGCCCGCAGCGCTTGGTGACGTTCCATGATATGACGTAAGTTTCGAAAGCCACAGTCAATAAAGCCTTTTCTGATTATAAAAAAACCATTTCATAAGCCTGAAAAAAAAGATGGAGCCCATCTGATTGGAGAGCGCCGAAAAATAATTCTTCCCGCCCAGGCATACCCTGCATCTTGGGTGGACCACACGGCACTTTTTAAATCCCTCCACAACGGACAGGACCACATCGGAGTTCAAAAGGTCAGCCACGCTCGATTCCCTGACGTTCCCCACACGGGTCTTGCCGTCAAAGTCCTTGCAGCACAGGACCATGTCCCCGTTCCAGAGAATGCCGAAATGGTCAGTGAGGGCCGGGCAATACCCGAACCTGGACTCAACCATATTCCGGCCGCCCTTGCCGAAGGTATTTCCCCAACTGTTCAATAGATACGTCTCAAGATGGATGCCCGGGGCCACTTCCAGCACATTCCATCTGTTAATGGAAATCCCGGCCAAGGCGTCCAATACCTTTTTCTCGCTCACCTCCCCGGCAATGCCGGGCATTTGGTGAAACAGCCTGGCCCACTCGGAAAAAACCCTTCTCAAAGCCCTGGTATCGTCAATGATATCCAACCGCCCCACGGCCTCTTTCACTGATTTGTTAAACTTCGTAACCAGGAAGTGTATCTTGATGACTGCCTTTCCGCCGTTTGAGCGGAGGACCTGTATGGCGTCAAGAATTCCCCGCCGGTATTTCTCGTAAGTCATGCCCTTGGCCCTTCGGGTCTCGAAAGAATTCTCATCCGGCGTCTGCAAGGAGATATTCACCTGGTCCACCTCCAACTCCCTTAACATCCCGGCGGTTTCAGTGGACAGAAAACTTCCGTTTGTTGTGACCCCGGCGCGCAGTCCTCTCTCCCGGACATGCTTCACAATGAAAAAAAAATCGGGGTGGAGCATGGGCTCCCCCATTATGTGGAAGGTGACCTTTTCCGTGATATTGTTCCGCGCAAGGTCATCGATAACGGATTTCGCCAGGGCCGTATCCATCATCCCCGGCTTGCGGGACATTATGGTTTTTGGACAGAAGGAACAGTCGAAATTGCAGGCGTTTGTGAGTTCAAGATGCACTCGCTGGATTGGAAAATCTATAAGACCGGCGATCTTTCCTAGTTTGGAAGAAGCGGGAGAGCGGTTTTGGAGGGGCATTAGTTTAAAGTGAACTAAAGTTAAAAGTGACTAAAGTGAACTAAAGCGACTAAGAAGCTGTCTTGAAAAAATGTTTATACTGAAGCGCGAATATGAGGCTTGAATAAGAAGCCCCTTAACACACCCCGGCCTTCGGCCACCCCTCTCAAGAGGGGAATTTTTAAAAACAAATTTTCAGCCGCCGCGGACATGA
>JACRGO010000011.1 GCA_016212295.1 Nitrospinota bacterium
CCAAAGGTGTCTCCAATGTCGCGCAAAAGATGAGGCAACTACACCGTAGCGCCAGGTTGGTCTTCGATTACCTGCGCATGACAAAAAACTCCTGCACCCTTAATGGCGTGTGAGATATGGTAGAACAAATTTACCGTGGTGCTATTGACGGTGTGATTTATATAGTCCATATCTATACTATAAAACCACCCATCTTTCTCTCCATATTTTTGTTCCATAAAAGCCTTTACCATGCAGGGAACAAGCGTTCCAGAACATCCATTAAAAGGATCGGTAATCCCAAGTTTTTCAGAAAGCCCGTCAGTGCCGCAACCGGAATACATTCTCGTTAATACTCTCTCAATGGAGCTTTCCATTACAAACTCTCTATTGGCAGTTGACAGGCTCCATGTAGCGAAAAGATTATTGGCTATACTGAATGTTTTACTGGTCAAATGCTTGGCAACTTCAAAAGGTGTTGGGTTTGACAATACAGCAATGCCGTCATAGGCTTCACTCAATCCGCCAATAAGTGTCTCGTTTGTGTATTCGGAAGCCGTGCCTTCGCCATAGGATCTCAGTCCGTCTTGTACGATGTCCATTGCCACTTCTTTGGCTCCTCCTTTCACGCCCAACCCCTTTTGAAAATCGAGGAGGCCAGTAGCCACAATCAGCATAGCATCACGGTATTCTTTTTCGCTTATTACGCCATTTTTTTTCATTTCCGCAGTCGCTTTGTTTGCCCACAATACGGGCAAAAAACCTTTATTAAAAATTCCGAACTGCAGGTCCTTCAGTGGTTCGTGGCAGCTTGTGTTTGCCGAAATAACCTTTTCTCCACTGTCTAAAGCAACGCTTTCAGCGTATGCGGAATGAATCGGGCATAGGAAATTTCCAAGCAACATTCCGAATAATAAAGTAATGACAAATAAAATTCTTTTTAGATGCAGACAAAAAAGCCAGTTTCTCTTCAACATAGTCTTCCCTCCTTAAAAAATTTTTTTTATGAAAAGACATAAGGTTCAATCTTTAACGGGTATAAGCGTACAACTATTTTGGCCGGTTGTGAATAGAGAAAAGTACTCAATTTCATAAGCGCTTGTGCTCAATTCAGGATCGCCGATCACAACACGAATCAGAAAATCCACTTTTTCAGGTTCCATGAGCAGTAACTATACAACCACAGATTGAATTTGTCAAATATTTTTCAACCTGCGGCTTATAGATGTTTTCAACCTCCGGTTGTATAATTTTTCAAAAAATCAAGGGGGACTCCGGACAGTGGCCGACAAATCCATCGGATCAAGAATAAGGAAAATGAGAAAGGCTGCGGGAATTTCTCAAATGAAGCTGGCCGAGGCTGTGGGGATTTCCTTCCAGCAGATTCAAAAATACGAAAGCGGGGCCAATAAGGTCTCACTCGAAAAGCTTCAAAAGATCGCCGAGGCGCTCAGGGCGCCTTTAGGCTATTTGATAGGAGAGGAGGGAGAAAGGCCCGGATTCGCCGTCGAAACGGAAGAAAAACCGGGACGGCTTAATTTTGGAGACCTCTCCCTGGAAGAGATGCGGCTTGTGGCCGGATTCCGAGGAATAAAAAATTCCGATTTAAAAAAAGGTATTTTGCTCCTGGTCCGGGGAGCAGCCCAATCAGCTTATCAATCAAATTAGCAAAAAAAGATAACACATCAGGAGTCAGAATAAAGGAAGAATTTTTCACATTCATTTCTTCGCGGCTTTGTGCCTTTGTGTGAGTAAAAGACAAAAAAAGCCCGCTCATCAGGCTATAGCAGCCTTTTGAGCGGGCTATGAAACTTTTTCAAATCCATGTGGGAAACTAAAATGAAGCCGTGAGATTTACCGAAAAGAATAAACCTGCCCAATGTTACAATTTGAATGGTTGCTTGTTTTAACTTAGTGAACCTTTGCGCCTTCGTGTCTTTGTGGCTATTATTTTTTGCCGCTAAGAAACAAAGAAACACAAAGTGCCATAGATTATTATCAACAACACCTTATTTCCAAAAACTTATTATTTTATCTCGCTTTTTCTCTTGACCACTGTTTTGCCCTTGTGGTTCTTGAAGTCCACCTTCAGGTAAACCGTCTTGTCAAAAACCTTGGTGACAATTCCCTCTTTTTTTTCCTTTTTCTTGCCAAAATCAAATTTAACTTTTTTTCCTACTTCCATTATTTTTCCTAGGTTAGAAATTTAGTAATAGCTTACAGGTATCAGGTTTCAGGAGTCAGGAGTCAGGTTTCAGGGGTCAGGTTTCAGGGGTCAGAGGGAACAGATAAGAGCCAAGTCCTTATTTTCGGCCCCTGTACAACAAATACATAAAACTTTTTGATTAATAACCAATTTCAGCCTTATTTGCAAGCAATGCAACCAATTGATAAATAACACATTACATCAAATTTTGAAACCCAAATGATGTGGCTTTTTCTATCTCAGCAACCTTTTAATCCTTTTGCTTTTTGAGCAAGATACAGATATTGCCTGCAATTTCGCCATAATACTGGCTAAACTCATAGAGATAGGCTCACGAATGGCTGAGTTTCGTTATTAATCAAATAAAACTTTGCTAAAAAAACAAAGTTTTATGAAACTCCAAATCTCAATTGCCAAATAACAAATAAATATCAATAACCAAAATTACAAATTACAAACAAGGAAATGGAGTTGTTTTGGACATTCAGTAATTGTGATTTATTTGTAATTTGCTATTTGTCATTTGGGATTTTGTTTTCCATTTGGTTGCGGCGAAGCCGCGCCATGAACTAATTAAGAACTTTAAAATTCGAGTTTGCCGACGCTTTCCTTTACGTCCTCCGCTGATTTCAGGAGGGATGCAAGTTCGTCCCTGGTCAGCTCAATCTTTATTATCTCTTCCACGCCTTTTGCTCCTAGCTTCACAGGGACGCCCACGAACAAGCCGTTTATGCCGTATTCCCCCTCAAGATAGGCCGCGCAGGGAATAATCCTTTTCTTGTCCCTTATGATGGACTCCACCATTTGGGCGGCTGAGGAGCCGGGGGCGTAATAAGCGCTGCCTGTTTTTAAAAGGCCAACTATTTCCCCGCCGCCGTTCCTGGTCCTGTCCGCTAGCTTGCTGGCGCGCTCCTCTGACATCAACTGGGTTATGGGAATGCCGGAAACCGTGGAATAACGCAACAACGGGACCATTGAGTCCCCATGTCCCCCCATGACCATGGCCTGGACGTCTTCCTGCGAGACCCCAAGTTCCATGGCTATAAAGGCGCGGAAACGGGCCGAGTCCAGGACCCCGGCCATGCCGATGACCCGGTTCTTTTCAAATCCGCTCACCTTGAGGGCAAGATACGCCATGATGTCCAGGGGATTTGAGACCACGATGATGATGCAGTCCGGCGAATGCTTTACTATTGACTCCGTGACCGATTTGACGATCTTAGCGTTCACGGAAAGGAGATCGTCCCGGCTCATCCCAGGCTTGCGCGGTATGCCGGCGGTAATCACCACCACGTCGGAGTTAGCCGTGTCCTTGTAATCATTAGTTCCGATGATATTGGAATCGAAGCCTTCAAGGCTCCCTGATTCCAGGAGGTCGAGGCCCTTTCCCTGTGGCACCCCTTCGACAACGTCCACCAGCACCACGTCGCCCAATTCCTTGTAGGCTGTCAACTGGGCCACTGTGGCCCCCACGTGTCCGGCGCCCACCACGGCGATTTTTTTTCTCATGCCTCTCCCTTTTATCTGAAAATTCTTTTAAAATCCCCCTCCCCCCCTTTTTCAAAGGGGGAATATGTTGCCCCTCTTACAAGCTACAATCCAAAATCCGCAATCTGAAATCCGCAATCTGAAATCTGAAATCTGAAATTTAAAATCTCAAATGCCCTAGTCTTTACCTTCTTTTACATATCCCAAGGCCCCGCCTGCTTTCAGAATGGCCATGTCTCTGTCCCCAAGGGAGTGCGTCACTTTGTATTCCGTGCCCTTGGTCTTGTTTTTCAGGACAAGAGGCGGGTCCAGTTTCGCCACGGCAAGCTCCAATTCATCACCTTGCGCGACATTGTCATAGTCCTTTTCATTCACGAAGGTGAGGGGCAGAATGCCGAAGTTGATCAGGTTGGCCAAGTGGATTCGGGCAAAGGACTTGGTAATTACGGCCCTTACTCCAAGATACATCGGGGCCAGGGCCGCGTGTTCCCTGCTGGAACCCTGGCCGTAGTTAGCCCCCCCAAGCACGAAACCGCCGCCTTTCTCCTTAGCGCGTTTCGGAAACTCCGGATCAACGCTGGCAAAGACATGCTCGGAAATGGCGGGGATGTTTGAGCGGAGCGGGAGTATCTTGGCCCCTGCGGGCATTATGTGGTCAGTCGTGATATTGTCCCCGGTTTTCAAAAGCACTGACCCGCATAGTGTGCCAGGCATGGCCACGCTCTTGGGCAGGGGCTTTATATTCGGGCCCCGGAAGACTTCAATTTTTTTATTGGAAGGCGCGACTATCAGGTTGTCGTCTATAAGATACTTTTTAGGCTCTTGAATCTTCGGCGCCTTGGCCCCCAATTTCCTTGGATCGGTTATTTCCCCGGTCAGTGCGCAGGCCGCCGCCACTTCCGGGCTGGCGAGATAGACCTGGGCGTTTTTGGTCCCGCTCCTTCCCTGGAAATTTCTGTTGAACGTCCGCACCGAAACCGCCTCTGTTTGGGGGGCTTGGCCCATTCCGATGCATGGACCGCAGGTGCTTTCCAGAATCCTTGCCCCTGACGCGATAAGGTCCGCCAAGGCGCCGTTGTCGGCTATCATCTTAAAAACCTGCTTCGAACCCGGGGAGATGACCACGCTGACGTCAGGATGGACCGTCTTGCCCTTTAAAGCCTTGGCAACGGTCATCAGGTCCTTGAAGGAGGAATTCGTGCAGCTTCCGATGGCGACCTGATGGACCTTTGTCCCCGCGAGTTCCTTGACAGTGCAAACGTTGTCAGGCATGTGCGGCTTGGCGATCATCGGCTCCAGTTGCTTCAGGTCGATTTCTATTTCCTCGTCGTACTGGGCGTTCTTGTCCGGTCCGAGTTCCACCCAGTCATTCAATCTTCCCTGCGCCTTCAGGAATTCCTTGGTGACCCCGTCACTTGGGAAAATAGAGGTGGTGGCCCCCAACTCGGCGCCCATGTTGGTTATGGTCGCCCTCTCTGGAATTGAAAGGGTGGCGACTCCGGGTCCGCTGTATTCCAGCACCTTCCCGACCCCGCCTTTCACGGTGAGCCTGCGAAGAATTTCCAGAATAATGTCCTTGGCGGAAACCCAGGGGGAGAGCTTGTTTTTCAAATTGACCCTAAGGACCTTCGGCATGGAAAGGTGGAAAGGCTGTCCTGCCATGGCAAGGGCCACATCCAGTCCGCCCGCCCCAATGGCGATCATTCCAAGGCCGCCTTGAGTGGGGGTATGGCTGTCGGACCCAAGCAAGGTTTCTCCGGGCCTTCCGAACCGCTCCAGGTGGACCTGGTGGCAAATGCCGTTTCCTGGCCGGGAGAAATATATACCGTGTTTAGAGGCTATGGTTTGGAGAAAGCGATGGTCGTCGGCGTTTTCAAAGCCGGTCTGGAGGGTATTGTGGTCAACGTAACTTACTGAAAGCTTGGTCTTTACCTTGGGGATGCCTATGGCCTCGAACTGAAGATAGGCCATGGTCCCGGTGGCGTCCTGGGTGAGGGTCTGGTCTATCTTGATGCTGATTTTCTCGCCAGGGGCTATACTGCCTGATTTTAAATGCTTCTTAAAAATCTTCTGAACGATGTTTAATCCCATATCTCTAACCTCCAAAATAAGGAATAAGAAAGGAATGGGGCGGCCCCCACAAGGAGAATGAATTTTATTTAATTTTCAATAGGAAGTCAAGCAAGGAAAAATCGCGGCCGTTCACAGGGCGGCAGGAATAGAATGGCTTCACAAACTGATTAATGAAAATAGCTGATTTTCCAAAAAGCTGAGCGCCTAAATAGCATAGCGCGACGTGGCCGCAACCAAAATAAAATTTCGACGTATTCAAACGCTTCGATGGTATTAATACACGTTTTGTTTCCCGGTTTTTGTTTTCCTTTCAACTGATTCCATGTTATTTTATATTCATTGCCCACTGAATTTTTTTTAAAGGAGAAATGCCATGTTTGTCGGTGAAATAATGTCCAAGGAACTCATTACCCTATTCCCCAATGACAAGATCAGCGCCGCCCTTAAATTAATGGTAAAGCATGACGTCCGGCAACTGCCGGTTGTTGACAAGACGGACAAATCAAAACTCCTGGGCATAGTCACATCAAGAGACGTAAAGCTAAACGTAAATCAGGGGAAAAACGACGTCCACGAGCTGAAATCAGTGTCCGTGGAATCCGTGATGCAGCGCGATTTGGACACGGTCACCTCAAAGACCTTTGTCCAGGACGCGGCCAGGTTGCTCTACATAAAAAAGACCGGAGGGTTTCCGGTTGTGGACAAGGGAAAGCTGGTGGGAATCATCACCTACCAGGATATCCTGGGGGTCTTCATTGAACTGATGGACGGACTCCAGAAATCGGCCAGAATCGACGTGCAGGTAAAAAACCTTGAGGACGTGGAAGAGATAAAGCGTCTTTTGGAATCCAAGGACTGTAAAATGATCGGGATCGGCCAGGTTTCTGAAAAACACGGCGAAGAGGTGTACTCTTTCAGGATCAAGCACCGTGAGACCCTGCCCTTATGCAATCTTTTGTCCAACGCGGGTTATAAGGTTGTGGAACATTTTTGTTGAATAAATAGCAACATGGAAAAACCAAACATTCCTATTTGGAAGGGGGCCTTATTCCTATCTTTTTTCTTGATTTTATTCCTTGGGGCGGCGGAGACCTCTCTGAGAATTTCCAGCGTATGGACGCCAAAATTTGATTATAAGAGGTGGCACAAGGAGAATGTGGCCTTGAACTCTTACGGTTTGCGTGATCGTGAATACAGCCTTGAAAAGCCTGAAGGAGTGTTCCGGATACTGATTTTGGGAGATTCAATGACCTTTGGACATGGGATCAACAGGCTGGAAAACACTTTTCCTAAACTTCTTGAAAGGAGCCTGAATGAAAACTCTCCGCTCACGCGCTTTGAGGTGATCAACGCATCAGGGCCAGGATGGGGGAGCGATACTGAATTGTATTTTTTATATGAATCAGGCATGGCCTTTGACCCGGACATGGTTATAGTGTCGTATTTTTTTAATGACATTCCTGTTCCTTCTTTCTTTGATTGCAGCGGCTCCGAACTGGATTTGGCTAAGTCCAGCGAAAAAATAAACGCTTTTTTGAATAAGTCGCTGCTTTATTCCTTTTTGAAACAAAGAGTGAATAGATTTTTAGAAAAGTATTGGGGAAAGGCCGCCTACGCTGATTGTCTTAAGGAACTTTATGAGACGCGTGGATGGGAGATGGCAAGGATATATCTTGATTCTATTTGGATCGCTTGCAAGATAAAGGGAATAAAGCTGATGCTTGCCCCTATACCGGCGCTGGAAAAACTGGCCGGAGACTATCCTTTCATGGAGCCTGAGAAAAAATTGAAGGGGTATTGCGAGGGGAGGCAGATAGAATACATAGATATTTTTAACAAAGGCTTCAAGGGAAAGGACGAATCTGAATTATGGATTGATCCATCGGACCGGCATATCAATGAGCTGGGCGCTGAAATTGTCGCAAAGACCATATACAACAAACTGGCCCCATTAAAGGACTACGGACATTTGCGTTTTTTAAGTAAGGTTTTTCCGGAAAAGCCCCTCCTTAACAAGGAAAAAATATGTGTTGAATTGGAGAAAAATTTTTCGGATCTGGAGAGCGGACACGAGTTTGTTTTCGCGATTGAAGACGCTGGCAAAAATAAATCAAGCGCACCGGCGGAGTTCCGCGCTTATAAAGGGTCGGACGGTTTTCATTTTCAAAATACTGAGTTCCCGGGCCAGGACAAACTATTTTCCCATCTTGTTCTGGATTCAAAAGGCAGGCTTTTGAAAAATGAAAAGCAGGCCCTTGACCCTATTTCCGGGTCTATAAAAGAGTGGAGCAAGGTTTCGTTTGAAGAGGAAGGATATATATTTAGCCACGGCAAGGGCGCGGTAAATGGCATCAACCTGGAATCGAACCGAAGAGAGACCAAGATAAAATTTGTTTTTAAATACACGAAACTGCCTAATGGCGCCAATTTGGAGCTTGAGGACGGGAAAATTTTTTTAGACCCTAAATTCATGGAAAAACAGTTCTTTCAAGAGACATATTCTGACATACCAACATCCGACGAGCTCGCCGACCTGATGCTCTACATGGCGTATTTTGGCTGGTCTGGTTATGTCAATCAATTGGCTGACGCAGTTATAAAGCACAAACCGACACCGGCATATCTCAGGTCAGTCACGCGGTTTTATATGGCCCTTAACGATAACAAGAAGGTAAATGCCATTTTAATCGATAAGCCGGCAATTGTAAAAAAATTCATAACGCATGGCTCGGAATCAATAAATTCGCGAGAGAACCAAGACGAGCCTGACATCATTTCACTTGTTTCACGGATGTAAACCACCGCGGTTCTTAAAGCCCGGAAAGACTTGAACATCGAACACTGGCCAATGGACAAAATATCTTTCCCATACGGCAAACAGGCATTTGATTTAGATCCTTCCCACCTGGGCGATTGCCGGATTTTCTCTCCAGGAAATTTTGAGCCGGAGGATTTTGTCCAGGCCCTGAGGAAAAATTTTGGGATCAACGGCCAGACCGCCTTATCTACTTTCCTGAAATGGCAATATTTTAAAAAGGATGAACATTACAAAGGCCGCAAGCATAGGGGAATTCGTGAAAATAGAAAAGCTGGATAAAAAAAAGGTGGCTCTTATTCCGCATGGATCAGTGACACGGGCCACCAGGAACGCCAAACTTCGCTAAGAGCTGCTGTTTATTGAATACAGCATAATAATAGAATAAAATTTTGTTACTATAAAAATCCGCGGAGGACAAAACCATGCAGACCTTAAAAAAGGAAGTTATTAGTTTAATAGAAAAAATGCCGGATAAATCTTCAGTCGCGGATATTATGGCTGAAATATTCTTTAAAATGAAAGTAGATAAAGGCCTTCAAGAATTGGATGAAGGTCTCGGCATACCGCAGGAGCAAGTTGAGGAAGAGTTTGCCAAATGGGTAAAGTAATTTGGTCGCCTTCAGCTAAAATTGACCTAAAGGAGATTATTGAATACATCTCGAAAGATTCCAAATATTATGCTCAAATATTTGGGGCGAAATTATTCGCGTCCACAAAAAAGTTGAAAGAATTTCCCTTACTTGGCCGCATTGTTCCAGAATATAGCAGGCAGGATTTGCGGGAAATAATATTCCAGAATTACAGAATTATTTACAGAGTCAAAGAGAACTTTATAGAGATTGTAACCGTTTGCCACGGAAGCGTTGACATTAAACGAAAAATGGACCTTTAAATAGAAAAATTTAAAAAAGATATAGAACGCGGATTACGCGGATGAGACGGATCTACACGGATTTAATATTATTGAAAATAAAAATCATAAAAAATCCGTGCAAATCCGTTTTATCAGTGTCATCCGTGTTCTATTAAAATTTCTCAGCGTCTCTGTGTCTCCGCGGTATATTTTTAATTTCTAAGTCCCTTGGAAAGATCATCGAGCATGAAAGGGAAAAGACGTTAATTCACTCCACGACCCTCCTCCTTATCTTTTCCCCTCCGCTCCACACCTCCATAGCCGTTCCATCAGAGACCTGGAATTCGCCGCTTTTTATCTCCCTGGAATAGAAAAGGGCGGTCCCCCTTTTGACTTCACAGACTTTATCACCGGTGGAATTCCAGTGAATTTCGCTTATGATATTCACCTTTTCCATGAAACTCCCAGGAAGGACCATTGCCACCGTGGAGCCGAAGTTGAAATGGGATTTTTGGCTGCCCCTGGGATGTATCGCAACGTTAGGACCGAAATCCTGCTCAATGGAGTTAACGATGTTGGCCCCTATCTCCAGGAAAACGTATTTTTCCCTGAAAGCGGCCGCCTCCAAGATGGTTACCACCCTGTGGTTTTCGTCCAGGACCGCCTTTTTATGGGACCGGGAATGCCTTATGAATTCAAGGTCAGTGGAGCCGACGAAGAGTCTCTTTTTATTGTATTCCCTGGGGCCGGAAAGTATCCTGGAGGAAACCGGAAAATCAACGGTATGGCCGTGGTGGGGTTTCAGCGTGAAAACAAACAACTTTCCATTAAGGTACAATTCATTGTCGTTTGTCCCGATCATTTTTGGAACATTAAGAAAAACCCCGGGCAGAAACTCCACCGTGTCCCCAGCAATATCCCTGATGCTCAAATAGGAATCGGCAGGGGAAGAAATGAATTTTTCCTTATCTGCTTGCGAGGCGTCACCCGCAGGATAGATATCTCTTTCGTATTGGTGGATAAAGGCTGAATTGAGGTTATCGTAATTATACTTGCCGTAAGTTTCGCTTAATTGCGCGTTCATGGCTTTGGCAATGCCGGAGAAATACAAAAACCTGGACATGGCCTTGCTGTAAAAAACGAGTCCTGCCATCTTTGATACAAATCGGTTGAGGAGAAAAAAACGTCCTATGCTTCCCTTCCAGCCGGAGCAAACCAAGGCGACCTCCAGAGGGACCGGCAGGCCCTTTAATTCGCCTGAATCAAAATGAAAAAGCGACAGCATATTGGGGTCTTATAATAATTTTAACATAAAACCAAAAAGCCGCAAGCTATGAAACAGCTTGCGGCTTTAATTTGTCAATAATTTTCTGTGTGAAGGCCCCTCTTATTCACCTAAACCCACAAAGACCTTGATGCCTTCCAACTGGGCAGGGGGGATGGTTTCGTCTCCCTCCTGCTGCTTCGCCACTGACTTATACTCAACGGTTCTATAAGCCCTGGCGCCTGTCCCTGCCGGGATGGGCCTGCCCATGATGACATTTTCCTTCAGGCCCTTCAGGTAGTCCACCTTGCCGGAGACGCTCACCTCCGTGAGGACCCTGGTGGTTTCCTGGAAGGAGGCGGCGGAGATGAAGCTTTCAGTGCTCAAGGAAGACTTGGTGATCCCCAGGAGGATGGGTTTGCCCTTGGCAGGCACGCCGCCCTCTTGCGCCACTTCCTGGTTCGTGTTTTGAAACTGCTGCTTGGTGGCCATTTCCCCTTCAAGGAATTGAGTGTCTCCAGCTTCCTCTATGACCACATGCTTGAGCATTTGCCTGACAATAACCTCGATGTGCTTGTCATTGACCTGGACGCCTTGGAGGCGGTAGACCTCCTGGACTTCATTAACCAGGTATTTCTGCAGTTCCTTCTCGCCCAATATCGCGAGGATGTCGTGGGGATTAGCGGCCCCGTCCATGAGCGCCTCTCCGGCCTTGACCCGGTCGCCTTCGTGGACGTTGATATGCTTTCCACGCTTGATGAGGTATTCCTTTCTCTCGCCTACTTCATTCTCAACTATGACCTTCCTCATTCCTCTTTCAAAACCGCCGAACGAGACCACGCCGTCAATTTCGGAAATAGTGGCCTGCTCATGGGGCTTTCTGGCTTCAAACAATTCAGCGACCCTCGGCAAGCCCCCGGTGATGTCCTTTGTCTTGGTGGTCTCCCGCGGGATCTTGGCGATTACGTCTCCGGCGGCCACCTCTTCTCCTTCCGCCACGGACAAATGCGCCCCTGACGGGAGCAGGTAACGGGCTATGGTCTTGGTCCTCTTTTCCTTGTCCTTTATGGAAACGCGTGGATGCTTGTCCTCTGCCTTATGCTCCTTGATGACCTTCATGGAAAGGCCGGTGATTTCGTCCACCTCTTCCTTCATGGTCAGTCCTTCGATGATGTCCCCGAAGGCGATTACCCCGTCCATTTCAGTGAGAATGGACATGGTATAGGGATCCCATTCCGCAAGGATGTCCCCTTCCTTGACCTCATATCCCTCCTTGATTTTTATTTTTGCGCCATAAACAACGGTGAACCTCTCCTTTTCCCTTCCATTGGCGTCCTGAACGATCAGGCTTCCGTTCCTGTTCATGGCCACGATATCGCCGTGCTTGTTCTTCACGGTCCTGAGATCGCTGTATTTCACGATGCCGCCCTTCAGGGTCTTCAAGGTCGTCTGCTCCACGATCCGGCTTGCGGTGCCGCCTATGTGGAAGGTCCTCATGGTCAACTGTGTCCCGGGCTCTCCTATGGACTGGGCGGCCACGACTCCCACAGCCTCCCCTATTATAACCAGCTCGCCTGTCGCCAGGTTTCTTCCGTAGCAGAGCTGGCATGCGCCGTCCTTGGCCTCGCATGTGAGAACGGAGCGGATCTTTACCTTTTCGATGCCGGCATTATCTATCAACTCCAACTGGCCTTCATTGATTTCCTCGCCGGCCTTGAGCAGTACGTCACCTGTGAAGGGGTCCTGGATGTCCTCGCAGGCTATACGCCCGAGTATTCTTTCCCCAAGGGTCTGAATGATTTCGCCGCCTTCCACCAGGGGTTTTATCTCAATTCCATTGATGGTGCCGCAATCCCTTTCCAGAATAATGATATCCTGGGCAACGTCCACCAAACGTCTGGTGAGGTACCCTGAATTTGCGGTCTTCAGCGCTGTATCGGCCAAACCTTTTCTGGCGCCGTGAGTGGAGATGAAATACTGCAACACGGTCAACCCTTCGCGGAAATTGGCTGTTATCGGGGTCTCAATGATTTCACCGGATGGCTTTGCCATCAAACCACGCATTCCGGCCAATTGCCGGATCTGCTGGGAACTGCCCCTGGCGCCGGAATCGGCCATGATATAAATGGAGTTGAACCCCTTTTTCTTTGCTTCATCGGAGGCGGTCCCTTCCACCAGGGCCTCGTCCTGCAGTTCCAATTCCTTGAACATTTCCTCTGAAACCCTTTCCGTTGAATGAGCCCAGATATCCACGACCTTATTGTATCGCTCGCCGTTTGTTATAAGACCCTTGTGGTATTGTTTCTCCACCTTGATGACTTCCTTTTTCGCCTCGTCAACGATCCTGACCTTGGTCTTGGGGATTATCATGTCCTGGATGGAAATGGAGATCCCGGCCTGGGTGGCGTGCTTGAATCCAAGCGCCTTCAGTTTGTCCAGAAACACTACAGTCGTTTCCCTGCCGGCTTTCAAGTAACTTTCGCTTATGAGCTCGGTCAGGACCTTTTTGTTCATTTCCCTGTTCACCAGCCTGAAGGGAAGTTCCTTAGGGAATATCTCGTACAGGATGATCCTGCCTGTGGAAGTGACAACGAGTTCTCCGTTCATGCGGACCCTGATCCTGGCCTGAAGGCCGATCTTTCCGGCGTCGTAAGCTGATCTTACTTCATCGGAGTTTGAAAATATCTTGTCCTCGCCCTTCAGACCGCCCCTGATTTTCGTGAGGTAATAGCATCCAAGGATGATGTCCTGGGTGGGAACGGTCAATGGCTTGCCATGCGCCGGGGAAAGGATGTTCTGGGACGCAAGCATGAGCACCTTGGCCTCCGCCCTGGCTTCAAGGGAAAGCGGGACGTGAACGGCCATCTGGTCCCCGTCGAAGTCGGCGTTGAAGGCCGTGCAGACCAGGGGATGAATTCTAATGGCCTTTCCCTCGATCAGCACTGGTTCAAAAGCCTGTATGCCAAGCCTGTGCAAGGTGGGCGCCCTGTTCAGCAGTATGGGATGTCCCTTGATGACCTCTTCCAATACCTTCCAGACCTCCGGGTGGCATTTGTCCACCATCTTCTTGGCGCTTTTTATGGTGGTGGCGTAGCCTTTTTCCTCGAGTTTGTTGAAGACAAAGGGTTTAAAAAGTTCAAGTGCCATTTTTTTCGGGAGCCCGCATTGATGAAACTTTAATTCAGGTCCAACCACTATTACGGAACGGCCGGAGTAATCGACCCTTTTCCCGAGCAGGTTCTGCCTGAACCGGCCCTGCTTGCCCTTCAACATATCGCTAAGGGACTTCAAGGGCCGCTTGTTGGACCCCTTGAGGATTCTTCCCCTCCGTCCGTTATCATACAACGCGGACACGGCCTCCTGGAGCATCCTCTTCTCGTTCCGGATGATGATGCTAGGGGCCCTTAATTCGTACAGCCTCTTGAGCCGGTTGTTCCGGTTTATGACCCTTCGATACAGATCGTTTAGATCGGAGGTGGCGAACCTGCCGCCTTCCAAGGGGACCAAGGGCCTCAATTCCGGCGGAATGACCGGTATCACCTTCAAAATCATCCACTCCGGCTTATTGCCGGAACTCTTAAACGCCTGGACGATTTTCAGTCTCTTGGTGTATTTCCTTTTGTTCTGGACGGAATGGGTTTCCTTGATGTCCTTTTTCAAGTCAATGGCAAGCTGGTCGATGTCAATATTCTTGAGCATTTCCTCAATGGCCTCCGCCCCGATCCCCAGCTTGAAATTTTCATCGTATTTGTCCTGCGCCTCGGCCCTCTGCTCATCGGTCAGGATTTGTCCCACCTTCATCCCGGAATCGCCGGAAGAAATCACGACGAAGGTCTCGAAATAAAGGACGCGCTCCAGGTCCCGCAGGGTCATGTCCAGCATATTGCCGATGCGGCTTGGGAGGCCCTTGAAAAACCATATGTGCGCCACCGGGCTGGCAAGCTCTATATGGCCCAGGCGCTCTCTCCTTGATTTGGAGAGGGTCACCTCAACGCCGCACTTTTCGCAAATCACCCCTTTGTGTTTCATGCGCTTGTACTTGCCGCAATTGCACTGCCAATCCTTTATCGGACCGAATATCTTGGCGCAGAACAGACCATCGCGTTCCGGCTTGAAGGTCCTGTAGTTGATGGTTTCGGGTTTTCTGACTTCGCCGAAGGACCATGATCTGGTTTTTTCAGGAGAGGCTATCCGGATGCGAATGGAGTTAAAATCCAGAGGGTTCTTGGGTTTTTCGAAAAGATTTAAAAAATCTTTCATATAAATTCCCTTTTTTTAAAATTTTGGGGTTTTAGGGAAGAAAGGCCGGATCGCCGTTTTTTCTACTGTTTTTTATTTTCCAAAAGCTCAACGTCCAGGGACAGGCTTTGCAGCTCTTTCACCAAGACATTGAAGGACTCCGGCAAGCTGGGCTGGATCGAGCTTTCTCCCTTGACTATGGACTCATACATGCGCCTCCGGCCTTCCACGTCATCCGACTTGACGGTAAGCATCTCTTGCAAGGTAAACGCGGAGCCATATGCCTCAAGCGCCCAAACCTCCATTTCCCCAAGCCGCTGTCCGCCGAATTGGGCCTTTCCGCCCAACGGCTGCTGGGTGACGAGGGAATAGGGGCCGGTGGACCTGGCGTGGATTTTGTCGTCCACAAGGTGATGAAGCTTCATCATGTAGATAACGCCGACGGTAACCGGTTGATCAAATTTTTTGCCGAATCTCCCATCATTGAGGGTGACTTGGCAAAACTCATTGATATGGGACTCCTTCAGCATTTTGCGTATGTCCTCCTCGGTGGCCCCGTCAAAAACCGGGCTCGCAACGAAAGTATTTTGCGCCGCCGCCGCCATGCCAAGGTAGGTCTCCAATATCTGCCCGACGTTCATTCTTGATGGAACGCCTAACGGATTGAGTATTATTTCGATTGGCGTTCCGTCCTCCATGAACGGCATGTCCTCTTCCGGGACTATCACTGACACCACGCCCTTATTGCCATGCCGGCCAGCCATCTTGTCGCCCACCGACAGCTTTCTTTTCATGGCGACGTATACCTTGACTAGTTTTATAACTCCCGGCGCCAGTTCGTCCCCCTTTTTAAGCCTGGAGATTTTTTCGTTCATCGAGTTCTTCAACTGCTTTACCTTGTCGGTCGAGGCCTCGATTATTTCATTGAATTTTTTAATTGCCTCCGTATCGGATTTACGCAGTACAACGGACGTAAGGTTCTTGCCGGAAAGTTCCTTCAATAATTCAGCGGCCAGGTGCTTTCCCTTGGCGGCGATCGTTTTTTTAGACTTTGGATCTTCGATAGGCTCGGCCAGGACCTTGTCCACCAGAAAGGAACGAAGCTGGTTGTCCCTCTCAATCAAGGTGATCTTTATCTCCTCAAGGGTATCGTTTTCCAGGGCTGTTATCTCTTCTTCCTCAATGGACTGGGACCTGGAGTCCTTTTCCATGCCTCTTCTGGAGAAAACCTGGACCTTGATTACCGTTCCTTCCACTCCGGGCGGAACCCTGAGGGACGTGTCCCGCACGTCCTCCGCTTTTTCTCCGAAGATCGCCTTCAGGAGCTTTTCCTCCGGGCTGAGCTGGGTCTCGCCCTTGGGGGTAATCTTGCCGACCAGGATATCGTCCGGCTGAATTTTGGCCCCAAGCCTTATGATTCCGCTTTCATCCAGGTCCTTCAAGGCCTCCTCGCCTATATTAGGGATGTCCCTCGTGATTTCTTCCTTTCCCTGCTTGGTGTCGCGCGCCTCGACCTCGAACTCCTCGATGTGAATGGAGGTGTAGACGTCTTCCCTTACCAATTTTTCGCTGACTATGATGGCGTCTTCGAAATTGTATCCTTCCCACGGCAAAAAGGCGACGCGCACATTCCGCCCCAGCGCCAATTCGCCGTTATCGGTGCAAAAGCCATCGGCTATGACATCGCCCCTTTTGACCTTTTCCCCGATCTTCACAATGGACTTCTGGTTAATGCAGGTGTTCTGGTTGGATTTCTGGAATTTTTTCAGCGAATATATGTCAACGTTGGACTCAGGGTTCAGCGTGTCCTTGTCCGTAAAGCTCTTGCGGACGACTATCCTTTGCGCGTCCACGAACACTATTTCGCCCGAATTCCTGGCCACGACCACTGCCCCGGAGTCCCTGGCGACGATATCTTCCATGCCAGTCCCTACCCTGGGGGCCTCTGTTCTCATAAGGGGAACGGCCTGCCTCTGCATGTTGGAGCCCATCAAGGCCCTATTGGCGTCGTCGTGCTCCAAAAACGGGATAAGGGACGCGGCCACGCTTATGAGCTGCTTTGGCGAAATTTCCATATAATGGATTTTTTCCGGCTCCACCATCACATACTCCCCGCTGTGCCTGGCCGAAATCATCTCGCTTGTAAAACGGTTGCCCTTGTCCATTTCCGTTTTTGCCTGGGCGATTACAAACTTCTCTTCCTGGGAAGCGGTGAGGAAATCAACCGTGTCCGTGGCCCTGCCGCTTTCCACCCTTCGATAGGGGGTTTCTATGAATCCGAACTGGTTGACGCGCGCAAAGGCGCTCAATGATGCTATCAAACCGATATTCGGCCCTTCAGGGGTCTCCACCGGACATATCCGTCCATAATGCGTGGGATGGACGTCCCTGACCTCGAATCCGGCGCGTTCCCTGGTCAATCCTCCAGGACCCAAGGCGCTCAACCGGCGTTTGTGGGTTATTTCAGAAAGGGGATTGGTTTGGTCCATGAACTGGGACAATTGGCTGCTGCCGAAAAATTCCTTTATGGCCGCTGAAATAGGCTTTGAATTTATCAAATCATGCGGCATCGCTACCGCCATGTCGGTTATGCTCATCCGCTCCCTTATGGCCCTTTCCATCCGGACCATGCCGACGCGGAACTGGTTTTCTATGGACTCGCCCACTGACCGTATCCTCCGGTTTCCAAGGTGGTCAATGTCGTCAATATTGCCGATTCCCTGGCGAAGGTTCAGCAAGTACCGGACAACGGCAATTATGTCATCTTTCGTCAAGGTCCTCTGATCAAGAGGAAAATCGAGGCAAAGCCTCTCGTTCATTTTAAGCCTGCCGACTTCCGAGAGGTCATAGCGGGCCATATCAAAAAACAAGGCGCGCAATAAGGACCTGGCGACATCCAGCGATGGCGGGTCCCCTGGCCTCATTCTCTTATAAATCTCGCCCACGGCCTCTTCTGTCGTGCTGACCTTGCTGACCGCCAGCGTGTCCCTTAGCGCTGTGTCAGGGTGGCTTTCATCAATGCGAAGGATATAAAAATCCTGGATTTTAAGCTCCTTCATCTTGTCCAGCAGCGATTCAGTAACCGCGGTATTTTCTTCTCCTATGACCAATCCGGTGCTTTCATCCACCACGTCATAAGCAAATATTTTTCCAACGATGTCGGATGGCCTTCGCACCGCCTTTTTGTGGCATTTTCCGCATATTACGTCCTGTCCTTCTGGTTTCTTGAATTTAAATTCGCCGCAACCGCACTCCCATCCGCCGTCATCCACGGCCACTGTGGGGATGTCTTTCAACTTCCCTATTCTCTTCAGGGAAGCCTTAGTGGCTTTTTTAAATGCCTTCAGCAAAACCTCGTCCTTGTTTTGCGGATCAAGGACATCGGTCTTGACTCTCATGCCTGTCAAGACCTCGGATGCCTTCATGTATAATTCGCCGGTGTCCGCGCAGGAAATCCTGGAAACATCATAAAACTCGGCCAGCAATTCGGCATTGCTGTAACCGATGGCCTGGAGGAGGACAGTCGCCGGGAATTTTCTGCGGCGGTCAATCCTTACAAAAAGAATGTCCTTTATGTCAAACTCGAAATCCAGCCATGACCCCCTATAGGGGATAATCCGCGCTGAGTAGAGAAACTTTCCACTGGGATGGGATTTTCCCTTATCGTGGCTGAAAAAGGTCCCAGGAGACCGGTGCATCTGGCTTACAATGACCCTCTCAACCCCATTAACGACAAAAGTGCCGTTGTCCGTCATGAGGGGTATTTCGCCCAAATAAATCTTCTGCTCCTTTATTTCCCGGATGCTCCTTACCGTCAACTCGCCGGAGTATTCCTTTTCGAGAACGCCCAAATCCTCCTTAAGGAACTTGTGGCCGGCGGGGAAAATCAGCCTGCCTGTTTTGCGGTCCGAGATATCATCGCAGGCGAATTTGCCCACCAGGCTTGGATCCAAATGAGAGGGGCATTCAATTTTTTCCTTATCATATTGAGCAAGCCTGACCAAGACCTTGATCGGGTCGGCATAGGTCATGCCTTTTTGGTGGCACTCATCAATGCTATATTTCAACTTATGCGTCAGTTTTTTCTTGCATTTTCCACAAACCACCGCGCTGGAGCCCAGACCCGCGTAGTCGCCGCACTCACACTCCCAACTCCCGATCTCATACCCCACATATTCCAGGGAATTTGTTTTATTGATATCGTTTATCGGGAAAACGGACTTAAAAACCTCCTCCAGCCCGCAAAACCCGCGCCGGGAGGGGAGACTATCCAATTGTAAAAAGCGTTCAAAAGATTTCTTTTGAATCTCAATCAGGTTTGGAATAGAAACTATGTCGGGAATTTTAGCGAAGTTTTTTCTGTCCCTTCGCTTTCTAACTTTTTCTTTGGCCATTTAGTAAGCTCCCATTTCGCCTTTGTCTTTGCTTGGACCATCATCGAATGTTTGAATACATCGAAATTTATTTTGGTTGCGGCCATGCCGCCCTATGTAACGAACAGCGGTTTGGAAAGCTGAATTACTTGATTTCCACCTTTGCCCCGGCTTCTTCCAGTTTTTTCTTGATTTCCGCTGCTTCTTCCTTTTTCACGCCTTCCTTTACTGTTTTTGGGGCGCCTTCCACGAGGTCCTTGGCTTCCTTCAAGCCAAGGCCGGTAACCGCCCTGACCTCTTTAATCACATTGATTTTTTTATCACCGGCGGAAGCGAGAATAACATCAAACTCAGTCTTCTCCTCCGCGACGGCGCCGCCTCCAGCGGGCATCACTGCGGCCATGGCCATTGGGGCGGCCGCTGTTACTCCATATCTTGTCTCCAGTTCCTTTACGAACTGGGACATTTCCAAAACGGACATATTGTCAATAAACGAAACAACTTCTTCCTTGGTAACCGCCATTTTTTCTCTCCTTTTCAAAAAAGGTTATCGTTGTTATTTATATTAAGAGGAACTCTCTTTTTTCTCTTTTATTGCGTTCAAAACCCCGACAAAATTCACCGTTATGGCGTTAAGGGTCCCGACAAAACCGCGCGCCGGACCATTCACTGTCGATAACATCTTGCCCAAAAGAATTTCCCTGGACGGAAGGTCGGCCAATTCCTTAAGCCCGGCTGCATCAACTTTTTTCCCCTCCACGAAGCCTGCTGTTATTTTCAGCTTCGGTTCCTTCTTGACGAATTCCGCGAAAACCTTGGCAGGCGAGATAGGGTCATTATAGCTGAAGGCGATAACGGTCGATCCCTTGAAATAATCCGAAAGAACATTAAAGGGGGTTTCCTCCATGGCCCTTTTAGCAAGGGTGTTTTTCACGACGCGCAACTCAACGGATTTCTCCCTCAGTTCCCTACGGAGAGTTTCCAATTGCTTCACGCTCATCCCTTGAAAATCAGAAATGACAGCGCCTTTCACCCGTGTGAATTTTTCATGCAAATCTTCAATGATTCTTGTTTTTTTAGGATCGGGCAATTTTATATACCCCCTTTCCAAAAAATAATTTTAAAGGTTTATTATAATAATTTCTGAGTTAAAGCGGGATCGATCTTCAAACCCATACCCATTGTTGACGATACCGAAAGCCCTTTCATATAATGTCCCTTGCTTGAAGATGGCTTTAATTTCATCAAAATTTCCAGGAACGACTTGGCGTTTTCCACCAGGGCCTCAAGAGAAAAGCTTACTTTTCCTATGGGCGCGTGGACAATCCCCGCCTTATCCACCCTGAAATCCACCTTGCCTGCCCGAATTTCATTGATGACCTTTGAGACCTCAAATGTCACGGTCCCGGTTTTAGGATTAGGCATCAGACCTCGCGGGCCAAGTATCTTTCCGATCTTGCCGACCGCTCCCATCATATTAGGGGTGGCGACGACCCTGTCAAATTCCATCCATCCCTTTTCTATTTTTTCAATCAATTCTTTTCCGCCGGCGAAATCAGCCCCGGCTTCCTCGGCTTCCTTTATCTTTTCGCCATCCGCCAAAACAAGGATTACCACCTTTTTCCCGGTGCCATGCGGCAAGGTGACGCTTCCGCGGATGTTCTGGTCCGCCTTCCGCGGGTCCACTCCCAAACAAACAGCCATGTCCAAGGTTTCATTGAATTTGGCATAGGCGTTTTCCTTGGACAATTGCAGGGCCTCTTCAAGTTTCAAGGCTTTTTTAGGCCCGATTTTCTGCAACGCCCCTTTATATTTCTTTCCTCTTCGTTTCATCGCATCCTTCTCCAAAAAAAAAATCACACTACCCTGATTCCCATGCTTCGGGCGGTGCCTTCGATTATCTTCATTGCCGCTTCCTCATCCACCGCGCTCAGGTCCGCCTTTTTGATATTCACGATCTCCCTGACTTTGTCACGCGCTACCTCTCCCACTATATTCTTGTTAGGCTCGCTCGACCCCTTGGCGATTTGGGCGGCCTGCTTCAAAAGGACCGAGGCGGGAGGGGACTTTAAGATAAAGGTAAAAGTCCTGTCCGCGAAAATGGTTATAATAACAGGTATAACCATTCCTTCCTTGCCTTGGGTTTTGGCGTTGAACGCCTTGCAAAACTCCATGATATTGACGCCATGTTGCCCCAAGGCCGGGCCAACTGGAGGGGACGGCGTGGCTTGCCCGCCTTTACATTGAAGTTTAACCTCTGCTATAACCTTTTTAGCCATTCAAAACTCCTTTTTAAAACTTAGCGAACCTTAGTGTCTTCGTGGCTTTGTGGCTATCATTTTTTTGCCACTAAGACACAAAGCCACAAAGAAGCACAAAGAACTATACATTAGCAATACAGGAGAAAATTGCTTAAACTTTCTCTATCTGGGAAAACTCCAATTCCAATGGCGTGGCCCTTCCAAATATATTGACCATGATCTTTACCTTGCCCCGCTCCGAATTCACCTCTTCCACCACGCCGACAAAATTATTGAATGGGCCTTCCACTACCCGCACATTTTCCCCTTGAAGGAAAGAATACTTGGGCCTGGGCTTGGAAGTGTCCCCCCCCTTCATCTGCTCCATCAAATCCTTTATTTCCGCCTCGGTGACAGGGGTCGGCTCGTTATGTCCGCCTAAAAATCCGGTGACCTTTGGAATATTTTTTATAAAATACCATGTTTCCTCGTCCATCTCCATTTCAACGAAAACATAGCCGGGATAAAACTTTCTTTCCGATATTCTTTTCTTTCCCCCGCTCACTTCCACTACATCCTCCGTGGGAATAATGACCTGGGAGATCTTATTTTCCATGCCTTTTTCCTTTACTCTTTCCTCAATATTGGCCTTGACCTTGGATTCGTATCCGGAATAAGTATGAATTACATACCACGTCTTTTTGTTCATAGTGTACGATCTAATGAAGAATTTTTTTGATCAGATTGGCCAAGCCAATATCAACGACTCCTAAAAACGCCGCAATAAAAAATACGGTAACAAGAACCACTATAGTGATGGAGATAACCTCCTTGCGGCCAAGCCAAGTCACTTTGTTCAGCTCCAGCCGCACATCGGAAAAAAACTGCTTCGCCTTGGCAAAATATACCGTCATGATGGAATTCCATGTTCTCCAAACAGCACACCCTGAAAAAAGGGAATAAAAACCCTCCGGATGGAAAAACTTTTAATTTATATTGGGTGGAAGTAAAGAAATATTATATGAATGGCAGGCCAGGAGGGATTCGAACCCCCAACACCCGGATTTGGAGTCCGGTGCTCTAGCCGTTAGAGCTACTGGCCTTCATACCCAAATCAAACCGCAAAAAATTACTTTATCTCCCTATGCAAAGTATGTTTTCTGCAAAACTTGCAATATTTTTTAAATTCCAACTTGGAAGTCGTCTTCTTCTTGTTCTTCGTTGTTGTGTAATTTCTGCGTTTGCAATCCGAGCAAGCTAACGTAACAATTTCTCTCATTATTCCAATACCTCGCTGATAACGCCGGCGCCCACGGTCCTGCCGCCTTCGCGGATAGCGAACCGGAGTTCCTTATCCATTGCTATGGGGGT
This sequence comes from Nitrospinota bacterium, assembly GCA_016212295.1. Lineage (GTDB taxonomy): Bacteria > Nitrospinota > Nitrospinia > JACRGO01 > JACRGO01 > JACRGO01. The sequence goes on from JACRGO010000011.1 coordinate 22,905, forward strand.
AATGAGCTTGACCGTCATGCTCACGTTGTCGCCGGGCATGACCATCTC
>JACRGO010000085.1 GCA_016212295.1 Nitrospinota bacterium
CCAAAGGTGTCTCCAATGTCGCGCAAAAGATGAGGCAACTACACCGTAGCGCCAGGTTGGTCTTCGATTACCTGCGCATGACAAAAAACTCCTGCACCCTTAATGGCGTGTGAGATATGGTAGAACAAATTTACCGTGCAGATATGGGCCTAGGTTTTGACTTTTTTTCAGGAAACCGTTAAACTGATTTCTTCAAGCAAGCGGAAAAAACTTCCGCTGAATGGTTTGTCCCCCTCAACAAAACCGTTGTTCCGGTGTGGCGCAATGGCAGCGCAATCGGCTGTTAACCGATTTGTTGTAGGTTCGAATCCTACCACCGGAGCCAAAAAAAACAACCCGTCTAACCAGGCGGTTATAATTCATTGCAAGACCCCTGTGGAGCATGCTTCCAGGGGTCTTGCCTTTTCCGCTGAAATTTCTGCCGAAGAAGTGCTTCGCTGAGTGAGGGCGGGCATCTCGTGAAGCCGGCTGCATTTCATCCTTACGCTGACGCAGAAGTTTCCCAAGCGCGTGATCCTTATATACGACGGCATATTGCGTTCCTGCATTATGAAGTGGGATAATCATCATGCTAACGCAAGGTTTTGCGTGGGTGTAAATAGCGCGCAATGGTTCCAGGTAAGCCTGACGGCGCATGCCGCCCTTTCCGGCATGGAAAATCCCGGGAAAACTTTGGCAACGGTTACAAAATTTTACTGAGTTTACAAGGCGGCTGCCGCCGCGTTAAAAAAGTGACCCTTCGATAAACTCATGGTGGCAAGTAAAGGGCATCATGCAGAGCCAGTTGAACCCGACCCTTCTTATTTATAACATCCTGCTTGCTTTATTATTCCCTCTGTCGCTGCCGGTTATCTTTTTTTACGGGCTTCAAAAAAAAAAGAATATCCTGGAGGGACTTTCCCAAAGACTTCGGCCCTTCTCTAAAGTAAAGCCGCCCATAGGCTCCGGGAAAAAACGTTTTTGGATACACGCGGCCTCAGTGGGAGAGGTGAAGGTCGCCAGGACCCTTGCCGCTGGACTCCACAGCCGCTTCCCCCATTCCGAAATATTCCTTTCCACCTTTACCATTACCGGACTCCGCGAGGCTGAAAAAATTTCCGGCGTCTCGGAAGTTTCACTCCTCCCGCTGGACTTTTCCCTATTCATACGGCCGGCCCTGAAAAGGATCCGGCCCGACTTTTTTTTCCCCATCGAATCCGAATTCTGGCCTAACCTTTTTTTTGAATTGAAAAAAGCCGGGACGCCGGTGATTTTGATGAACGGCCGCGTCTCCGAAAGGTCATTTAAACGATACCTGAAATTCCGCTTCTTATTAAAAAATGTCCTTCTCCAATTGGACCTCGCCTGCATGAGGACCCGCGCGGACGCTGACAGGATCATAGCCTTAGGTGTCCCGCAAGACAGGGTAAGGGTCGTTGGCAACATGAAATACGACGGGGTCCTGTCCGAATGGAAGAAGGAGGACCCTGGGCCGCTCAGGGAAATTTTCAAGCCGCGTACAGGTGAGAAGATAGTTGTTTTTGGAAACACAAGGGAAGGGGAAGAGGCGCTTTTGGTCCCGGCCATTAAAAAATTTCTCGAAGCAGGGACCGCCTCTGTCATCATCGCCCCCAGGCACGTGGAGAGGACCAGGGAGATCGCGAGGCTGCTGGGCCAAGCCGGGATTTCCACCGCGTTATGGTCTGAGTTGGCGGCTGGAAAGGAAAGAAAAACAGAGGATGTGGCGTTGCTCGACCAAATGGGAAGGCTTTTCCCGCTTTACGGCATCTGCGCCGCGGCATTCATAGGAGGGAGCCTGCTTCCCTTCGGGGGCCAGAACGTTTTAGAGCCAGCGGCCTTCGGAATACCGGTCCTCTTCGGCAGGCACATGGGCAACTTCCAGGAGGAGGCCATGATTTTAAAGGAAAGCGGAGGAGGGATTGAGGTAGGGTCACATGAGGAGATCCACTTCTCCATCATGAAACTTCTCGAAAACCCGGAGAAGGCAGCCAAGGCAGGCAGGGCGGCGGCGGACGCCGTGGCAAGGCAAGGCGGGGCGCTTGAAAAATGTTTGGATGAACTTAGCGCCCTTTGGGTGGACAAAAAGAATCAGGGGTCAGGAGCCAGGAGCCAGGAGTCAGAATATGAAAAAAATTCCTTGCTGGCTCCATAATCCCGTCAGGGCTATGGAGCCATACTGTGTCAGCTTAGGGCATTGGGGCTCCACAGGGCTTCGCCGTTGCAAAAAGAATTAACCCCCCAATGCTTGACGTTCTTCTTTGCGTGAGGCGAATCTTTCTTGCGGCGGACGGGAAGTTGGTATAGAATGTAAAACTTCGTAAAAGATATTTGAAATTATAAATCCAAAATAAGATTTTACTGGAATGTTTAAATTTAAAAAAATCATTATCCTGCTAGCGCTTGGCGCCTTGGGTTGCCTGATGCCGGTCCCGGCCCTGGCGGCCAATGGCCACAACCACGGGCATAACCACGGGACGGCCATTGACCATTCCGCGCATTCCAAGCAGAATGCCGGCAAGCCTCACTGTCCGGAGCGCCAGGACCAGAAAAAATGCCTGCACAACGGCATCTGCTACATGGGAGGCCTTTGCGCGATGTTAATGCGCGGCTGCGAGCACGGCGCCGGAAACCCCGGCCAGACCTGCTCCATAGCCAATGATTGCGGAAAGAGTTCCGGCGGCCAGGGGAATTCCCAGTCCATTTCCAAGGATTTTATCCATAGTGCCATGTTTTCCCAGGATATCTCTTTTGCCTGTTACCTCCTTCGTCCCCCGAAGGAGTTCAGCCTCGCCGGTTTTACCGGTGAGCCGGAAGACCCTCCCAGGGTCTTCCCCCTCCTTTAATATTCGCTGATTCCAAGCAAAAAAATTTTATTTTGCCTGTGACCCGGAAGGGCACTGCTTCCGCTCGCCCTGAATTTTCAGGTCCGGGAGTAATCCGCCCCTGTGTTGTCCACGCTGGCTTGTCCCATGCCTGGGCCGGCCGCCATTGCCGTTGCGGGTTGGCATGGAAGGCTCTATAAATGGTCCCAGCCGCAAGCGGCGGGGTATTTGTTGAACATTTTTTTACATCCCCCTTGGTCCCCCTTTGTTAAGGGGGAATAAAATAAGGAGAAACCATGAAGAAAACAATATCGTCCGCGTTATATGCGATTGGATTTTTTATGTCATTAACCGGCGTGGGTTTTGCCTGCGACTTCTGTCTTTTGTCGCAAGGCGTCTCGCCGCTGGAAACCTTCAGAGGATCAGGCATCCGGATAAACGAGAGATATACCCGTTTAAACAGCGTTTATAAGGGCACGGATGAAGTAACTAATCCCGGCGCGAAAGAGGAATACTGGACAACTGAGTTCACGGGCTTTTACAGCGTGACTGAAGACATAATGCTCCTTGCGGTGCTGCCTTTAAAAAACACCAGGCAAAACGCGCATCTCCACGTGCATGAGGATGGAGACTTGGAGGCGCACAGCGATATGAAGGGAGGAGTAACAGGATTGGGCGATGTGGCTGCGCTGGGACGGTATACATTTTTTAAGAACCATACCCTTGACGCTACCACGATTTTAGCGGGCGTCTTTGGGGTAAAATTCCCCACTGGCGGAACCGGCGGCAAAACGGACGATGGCGCGGAGTACCTTGACAGCCACTTGCAGACCGGCACCGGGTCCACGGATTTTCTTCTCGGCCTCTCATCAAGCTACGCCCTGGCGAGATTTTCCCTGTCCGCCAACATACTTGCGGCGCTGACCACTGAAGGCGAGGCTGGAGACACAAGACACCGTTTCGGGAACAGCATTAACTATGACGTAACGGCCATGTATCGAGTCCACCCCTTCGAGCTTGCTCCGACAATTTCGCAGGTCTTTCTGGCTTTTGGCTTAAACGGCGAGACAAGGCAAAGGGAAAAGGAAAATGGCGTGGCCTTGGCCGATTCCGGCGGTTCCACTATATATCTCTCGCCGGCTATAAGGCTTGCCCTGCCTCCGCGCTGGATAGCGGAAATCCAGTACCAGCACCCCATATACCACAATCTTTACGGCGTACAAATGGGGGAGGATTATCGCTTAGTGGGAGGAGTGACGTATCTTTTTTAGCAAGGTTTTTTCCAGTTCCAGTTTAAATAAAGTGACTAAAGTTTAGAGTGAGCTAAAGTTGCGGTCGAAAAGCAATTTTTTATTTTTTAACTTTAGTTAACTTTAGGCACTTTAAATTTGATTGCCGCGAAGACGCCAAGGTTCGCTAAGTTTTAAATATGAATCATAATGCCAAATTACCAATGCCAAAAATCTTAGCCGCTATCGCAACCGTGGCCTTATTGTCCGTTTTCCCGGCATCCGCGTCTCACGGCATGGATAAGGCGCTGCTCTCCAAGGCCGGGCTGCAGGAAATGCGGCAAAAAGCCCCTGATTTCAGTCTGAAAATGGACGGCCGGACAATCAGCCTTGCGGATTGCGCCGGCAAGGTGGCCATACTCCATTTCTGGGCCACATGGTGCAAGCCGTGCATGGAAGAGTTCCCTCTCTTCGAAAAAATGCTTCAGGGGCTTAAGGATAAGGACGCGGTGTTTCTGCCGGTTTCCATAGACGCAAAAGCGACCCAGGAAGAAATAGACGCCTTCGCGAAAAGGCTTGGCGCCAGCTTTCCCGTATATTTGGCGCGGCCAGGCAATATAACGGACAGGTACTGGACATGGGGCGTGCCCGTGACCTATTTCATTGACAAAAAGGGGTGGATCGTGGGAAGGGCAATGGGTCCAGGGGACTGGGCCGGACCCGAAATTTTAAACCTTATAGAAGGTCTTTTGAAGGAATCGAAAACACTTGAACATTGAAGGATGTCATGAATCATATGTTATGCGTCATGAGCGCATGACACACCACGCATGACACATGACACATTATGAAACGATACATACCTTTGATAATTTTTTGGCTGGCGCTCGTTCATTCTTCAACTGCCTGGGCCTTTGGCGAGTGCGGACTTTCCTGCTGCATCGGCGGCGCCGTTAATTCCGGCGGCGCCCTAGCGGAAAATCTTGGCCTGTCCTTTCAGTATGAATACATGCACATGGAGTCCATACTGGATGGCGGGCGGGAGATCAGCCCAACTGGCGCCCTGAACCAAAATTGGAAGAGAGGCGGGTATTACACCGTGCCGGACAACATGATCATGGAAAAGTACACCCTCACGGCCGCATACCCGGCAACGGAGAGGCTGCAATTCCTTGGGATACTTCCATACGTTAAAAACAATATGGACATGCTTATGAAAAGCAGCACGGGCACGGTGATGAGGCACAGGATGGACACAGTGGACGGCCTTGGGGACATAAGCCTTTTGGGGTTGTACACGGCGTACACGGACGCCCCAATAAGGCCGAGCCGGAGGCTGACCCTTGGCCTGGGGCTGAAGACGCCCACCGGGAAAAACGACGAAAGGACCTCAACCGGCGCAATGGTGCATGCCATGATGCAGCCTGGTTCCGGCTCCTGGGACCCCCTTTTCCTGGCCAACTATATGCGCGCCTTTTACCCGCTTATCCTCCAGGCCAATCTTTTGTATCACCTGTCAAACAAGGGCGACGAGGGGTACGAGTACGGGGACCAGTTATCTTACGACCTCATAGCGCGGCTTCAGGCGCATAACTATATAAACCTTGGGTTGGAGATCAACGGCATCCACGCATGGCGGGACAAGGACCATGACGGGAAATATTCCCATCCCCTCTCGTCCATGATGGATAACCCGGACTACACTGGCTTGAACTCCATCTTCCTGTCACCGCACTTTCAAATAAAGATACCCAATACAGGAGGCAGCGTTCAGGTAAAGTACCAGACCCCGGTTTTTCAGGAAGTAAACGGCCTTCAGCAGGTTGTGGATTGGAGGATATTGATGTCCACCTCATGGGCGTTTTAATGAATTCGATTTATGATTTATGATTTGAGATTTGGGATTTAATTCTACTCAGACAGATAAATGGTAACAGGTTAGTTTTTCCAAAAACCGTGCATTTTGTCATGCTGAACTTGTTTCAGCATCTAATAATAACAATGCGTTATGAGACCCTGAAACAAGTTCAGTTGTTTTGGATATTCAGTAATTGTAATTTGTAATTTATTTGTAATTTGCTATTTGTCATTTGGGATTTTGTTTTCCCTGATTCAAAAATATTAATGTCAAAAACATTGCGCGCATTAATTTTATTTATCATTGCCGTGGCAGCGCCGACGCTTGTGGAAGGAGGGCCTATTCCTTCCCTGGAGCTGACCCCTCCGGGAGAAGCTGCGGTCGCGCCGGACATAGCTCTTAATGACTTGAACGGTAACCCGGCGAGCCTGAGCGGCTACAGGGGAAAGGTGGTCCTGCTCCATTTCTGGGCCTCGTGGTGCCTACCATGCAGGGACGAGTTCCCCAAGATAAAGGCCCTCTGGCAAAGGCTTAAGGACAAGGACTTCGTGGTCCTGGCCATAGCGGAGGACAGCCATAAGGCGGCGGAGGCGTTCGCGAAAAAGGAAGATATCGGCTTTCCAGTGCTCGTGGACCAGTATGGGAGCGCCCTTCGCTCCTATGGGATCAAGGCGCTGCCTGCCTCATACCTCGTTAACAGGGAAGGGCGGCTGGAAGGGATGGCTGTGGGGGCGAGGGAGTGGGACTCCAACGCCGCTTATGATTTGATCAGCGGAATGATTAAATAGTCATTGGTCAATTGTCATTGATAAGGCGGAAGGAGGTGACAAATATTATTTGCGCAAGCGGCATGGACGAGAACCGAAGGCAACCCTCTCGCTGCGCGCGGGGGGAATTATTAAATTTATAAAATAGGAGACGGTTTATGAAAAGAAGGGAAATGTTGCTGGCATCCGGTGGGGCGGTTTTGGCCGCGGCAACCGGACAGGCATTCGCCGCTGAGCCTGCGCATGAACATGGGCATCAGCATATAAAGACGGCGAACAAAAATGTTGATCTCGTAAAATCCGCCAATGATTGCGTGCTGACCGCCGAGCCTTGCCTTGCTAGCTGCCTGGAGGTCCTTGGCGCGGGCGACAAGACAATGCGGGAGTGCGCGGAGTCGATCATAGAACTTTCAGCGGTCTGCGCTGCGCTCATGAAGACAGCGGCGACGGGGACCAAGCATCTTAAGCAGATGGCGATGGTCGCCAAGCAGGTTTGTCTTTCCTGCGAAGAGCAGTGCCTCAAGCACAAGGAATACCAGCAGTGCCTTGACTGCGCCAACGCTTGCAAGAAGTGCGCAGAGGTCTGCGATAAGTATATAGGAGCGTAGGTCTTTTTATTTTTTAATCACCAAATGAATATATGAAGCGTCCTCCCTTGCCCCTTGGCCTTTCGCGGCCATGGGGCAAGGGGGATGTCGATTTATGTGGCCTCGTCGCGCAATTCATATTTTAAACTTAGTGAACCTTAGTGTCTTAGTGCCTTTGTGACATTATTTTTTTTGCCACTAAGACACGAAGACACAAGGAAGCACCGCGCGGCTCCGCCGCAACCAAATTAAAAGTGCCTAAAGTGATCTAAAGTGACTGAAATTAAAAATAAAAAATTGCTTTTCTACCACAACTTTAGCTCACTTTAAACTTTAGTCACTTCAAACTTGAAATTGTGCCATTGATGCTTTTTACTAAAATGAATAACCGCATCCGCAAAACAATTTTCCTGGCGTCCTTGCTTTGTTTTTTCGTCTCGTGGACCAATCCGGCAGCGGCCTCTGTCCATCACGAGCATAAAGGCCACGGGCATAACGGCCAAGCCGCGCCCCCTGGGCAAAGCCACGAAAACCATGATCATGGCGGCCTAAACCAGGCAGGCCCCGGCCACAAGAGTTGCAAGCACCATCCCTTTTGTCCGCCGAACCATTTTTGCGAACTGAATTCCCATCAATGCCACGGCACTGGCGGCCCGGCCTCGCCATTGGCCGCATGTTCCATTTCCAGTGATTGCGGCGGGTCCAGGCCGGACGCCTCCCCAAGCCATTACAACCATGAATTTATTTTTCCTTCCATAGTCATCAACCACTTTGCCCCACAGGACCGCTTCCTGCCCATTCACAAGGGGGCCCATCCCGCCGGATTCACGGACGGCATTGAATATCCCCCCAAAATTACTTTTCCTTGTTAATAGTAAAAGCATTTTCTTTGCCTGAAAATCATGGCGCTTTTTAAAAAGCGTTGACTATACACCAATCAAGGAGAAGATCAGATGAAACCGCTATTAAGAGCAGGTTTGGCTTTTTCCCTCGTCCTGGCGTTGTCCGCTTCAGCCTGGACCTCAAAAAAAGCCGAGGCTTATAATCTTTCCCAGACAAAGATATCGCTTGCCGGCGGGCTTCTTTGGCAGGACGTGTGCGACGGTTCGCTGAAGTCCAAGGGAAATTGCGCCGCCGGTCCGGCATGCCACGCGGCATGGCCGACGTGCCATGACCCCGCGTTTCTGGAAATGGGCGTCAAGAAAAGCAACCTCCTCAAGGAGAAAAAAAATGGCGCTGCCAGAAAATTGTCCATCTATGTTCCGGGCCAGGAGCATACCCTGACCCTCACCGCCCCTGTGCCGGGCGCGATAAATGGGTTCCAGATGTCGGCCAGGGACGCAAGGGGAAACAGCGTTGGGACATTCACCGGGGGCGAAAACAGCCAGGTGTACGAAGCCTCAGAGGCGAAGAAGGCCGTGGAGCTTATAGAAAATACTCACGGCGTTACGAAGGTTTCTTCGTGGACTTTCAAGTGGACCGCCCCCAAGGCCGGGACCGGCGCGGTCAAGTTTTATTACAGCATGGTTTCCGGAAATAACAACGGGACATCAACGGACGACACCACCTACTACGGGGTCGCCTCCATGAAGGAAGGCGCCGCGCTGAATTCCCTGAAGCTCGGGATGCTGCCGGAGAGCAACGCCCTGCGGGGAAGCAATATGGACCTCACGGGCAGCAGGCTTGGGTCCTCTGGGTGCTTTGTCGACGTCAACGGAGACGGCCTTGAGGACCTGGTTGCTGGCGCAACCGGCGGAAACGGTTCCAAGGTCAAAAAAGGGGCCGCGCTGGTTTATCTCCGGAAGTCCGCCAAGCGCCTGTCCTCCGAATATTCCCTCCTCGCCGCCGGCGAGAAAAACGGGGACTCCTTCGGTTCCGCCGCCGCGAATGTAGGCGACGTGAATGGAGACGGGGAGGACGACTTCGCCGTGGCCGCGGTGAACGCCGCCGGCGAGGCGTCACTGAGCGGCGCTGTGTATGTTTACCAGGGAGGGCAAAATCCCCCGGTCCTGCTGGCAAAACTGGGCGGGAAAATGCCCCTTGACAAATTCGGCTTCTCCCTGGCCGGAGGGGACATTAATGGGGACGGGACCAATGACGTAATTGTCGGCGCTCCTTATGCCGCAAGCGGTTACTTCCAATCCGGCGCGGTCTATGTCTATTACGGCGGCAAGGCCATATCCACCTCCCCCAGCGCCGTGATCGGCGGCCCCTCGGTAAACGCCAACATCGGAAAGACCGTGGCCTCGGGCGATATCAACGGCGACGGGCATGACGATATTTTCATAAACGCCGGGGCCAAGGTCCTTGTCTACTATGGAGCGAAAAAATTCAAGGCCAAAATCGAGAACGACGACTCGCCGGACGTGACGATAAGGAGCGATACCGGCGGCAAGAGCGGCTCCGGTTTCGGGACGTCCATAGCGTGCCTTGGGGACGTCAACGGCGACGGGATTGATGACGTCGCCATAGGGAACCCCAACAGATCCACTCCCGCCACCTACGACAATAAAGGGAGCGTCTACATCTTTAAAGGGTCCGCCGGCCTCCCATCGGAGTTTTTCGAGGACGACTCCAATTACAGGCTTTCCAAAATCCTGGGCGACTCAGTGGGGGACAGGTTCGGCTCCTCCATAGCCCTGGCAGGGGACATTGACGGCAAAGGGACCCCTGACATTCTGGTGGGCGCGAGATGGGCGTCCGGCGGGACCGAAAGCTCCACCTTGCTCTCCGGCAAGGTCTATCTGTTCCATGGGGAAATACTTCTGGAAGACCCAAGCGCGGTCCTTACCCCGTCACGCGCCAGGAAAGGATATTCCATCACGACCGCGAGCGGCGAATACGGGAACGTGTTGTGCTGCTCCGAAGACGTCTTTTTTACAGGCGCGCCCCTTGTGGACAACAACGCCGGGATGGCATGCCATACAAGAATACAGACCGGACAACGGGCAAACTGACATGGCGGAAGATATTTCAGATTTTGGATTTCAGATTTCAGATTGGAAGAATATGCGCGGCCATGCGCGCTCCGGGAAATGGTTAGAAAATTTGCGCGGAAAACGCAAATTTTCATACGTAATAATAATATGAAAGGAGATTTACATGCGTAGGATTTTTTCAAGGACAATCTTAGCGGTCCTGGCCATATTCATGGTCCTGTGCCGCGTTGATATAAGCTGGGGCGGCGTTTTTTCAGCCGAAAGCCAAAAATGGGCGCCGGTCCCGGCAGGGCACGTTCCGGGCAAGGACAACGGCGTGGATTCCGGCCAATCCAGGGGGAACCGCTTCCACATGCCCGGAGAGGATTGCGGCATCTGCCACAATACGACAGGCAAGGCAAGCAGATTCAATTTTTCCATAAGCGGGACAATTTACAAGGACAGGACCGGCAGGGAACCCCTGGAGGGAGCGGAAATCATCCTGAAGGACGCGCAGGGAGGCGTTATCAGCATGACCAGCAACGCCGCCGGGAATTTTTTCACCTACACTCCCATCAAATCGGACTACAACGGCTGGGACTCTCTGTCTCAAGGGGCCTTTGACGAAACCAACCCCGGCAATTGGAGATACAAGGCGTGGATTAAATATGACGGGTTTGTCACTTCAATGGCCACCATAGCTCCCGTGGGAGGGATGTCCACGGCGCGGATGGGCTGCGGCATGCACCACGGTCCGACAGGATCGCGCGGGGCTCTTCTCCCCGGCGGCTTGAGGACCTTGCCGTCCTATCCATCATCGGACCTCAGCTATAAAAACCACGTCTTGCCGATATTAAGGAACAAGTGCAAGACCTGCCACATGCCCGGCGCTGCCAATCCGAAGGCCACGTATCCAACCGGGTATACCTTTGATTATAGCGGCGGGCTCGACCTAACCGCTTATGAAAAAGACGCCTTATCTGCCAAGGGGATAGCTGACGTGGTGGACAAGGGCAGTCCCGATGCAAGCGCGCTGCTGGCCGTCCCTATCAAGGACAGCACCGGCCATGCCGGCGGGAAGTTCTGGACCGTTGACAGCGCTGACTACAAGGCGATCAGGCAGTGGATCGCGGAAGGCGCCAGGAACAACTGACAGGCGATTTTTTAACCAGATAAAAAAAGGGCCCGCCGGGGGTGAAAGCCCCCGGCGGGATCCTGGCAGAGGGTATTGACCAGACCAACTCTTTGTGCTAGCATTTCCTAATGATTATCGGAATCCCAAGAGAGATCAAGCAGGACGAATACCGCGTCGCCATCGCCCCATCAGGGGTGAAGTCCCTGGCGTCAGACGGCCACAAGGTCTTGATTGAGAAGGGCGCGGGCGTCGGGAGCGGCATTGAGGACGAGGAATACCAAAGGGAAGGGGCGGAAGTCGTTGAGAAATCTGAAAAGATTTTCGCCCTTTCCGATATGGTCATGAAGGTAAAGGAACCCCTTCCCCAGGAATATCCTTTCCTTCGGGAAGGCCAAATCCTCTACACCTATTTGCACTTGGCGGCAGCGCCAGAATTGGCCGCCATGCTGCTGGAGAAAAAAATAATCGGAGTGGCCTATGAGACCGTTCAGGAAGAGGACGGTTCCCTTCCCTTGCTGGTCCCCATGAGTGAAGTAGCCGGAAGGATGGCCATCCACGAGGGAGGGAAATACCTGGAGCGGGAAAAAGGTGGCAGGGGGATTCTTTTAGGCGGCGTCCCTGGGGTGGAGCCCGGCAAGGTGGCCATTCTCGGAGGAGGAGTCGTGGGATTCAACGCGGCGAAAATGGCCGTTGGCGCGGGGGCGGACGTTACCCTTATTGATATAAATTTAAACAGGCTTCGCTATATTGATGACATTTTCAAGGGAAGGGTGAAGACCTTGATGTCGAACCATCATAATATCGAGGCCGCGGTAAGGGCAGCGGACTTGGTGGTGGGGGCGGTCCTTATCCCTGGCGCCAAGGCGCCTTATCTGCTCACTCGCGGGATGTTGAAGACCATGAAGAGCGGTTCGGTGATCGTGGATGTTTGTATCGACCAGGGGGGATGCGTTGAAACTTCCAGGCCCACCTCGCATAGCGATCCGGTTTATGTTGTGGACGGTGTCATCCATTATTGCGTGGCTAATATGCCGGGGGTGGTTTCCAGGACTTCCACCTTCGCGCTCACCAACGCCACCTTTCCTTACGCGAGGAAGATCGCTGATTTGGGGATAGAAAAGGCCGTTATGAACATTAAACCCTTGGCTAGGGGAGTGAATGTGGCCCGCGGACATTTGACACACAGGGCCGTGGCTGAATCCTTGGGGAAGGGATATTGTCCCTTGGAAAAGGCGTTTTTAACCTAAGTTTTTTGAGAAGTTAGGTTAGAAATTTGAAAGGGACCAGTGGTAGATCTTCATTCTTTCCCTGACGCTTTTCAATAGGCCCACCATAAATTGGGAGCCTGACACCGATCCTTCCTTATAAAGATGGCAATACAGGGACACGCTCATGAGGAAGTTGTTGTAATTGTGCTGGAAAACCATTTTTACCGCGCTCATGTCCGTTCTCCTCTTTTACTGGTCTCTTTAATTATCTTTTCGGCATTTTTCAGAATTACTGAAGGGAAAAAATCTTAATAGTTCAAGGGGGCAGTTGTCAGGGGGCAGCTATCAGGAAGGCCCCGGTTAGACGTCGTGCGCTGTGCGTCCATGCGTTGTGCGAAGGGCTAACGACACATGTCTCATGACGTATTCCTGTTTTCCCCTGCCCCCTGAAACCTCCCCCCTCTGAACCTATACTATTTAAGTAATGAAAACCAACAGAATTGCCATATTGGCCGCGCTTAAGGACGAAACGGCCGGACTTAAACAAAGGACCAGGATCACCGAAAGGTTCCTTAAAGGAAAAATCCTCGCCGGCTGTTTGTCCGGCCAGGAGGTCTTTATAGTGGAAACAGGGGTCGGGCCGGTTAAGGCCGGGAATATGACCAGATACCTCCTCGAGAATTTTATAGTTGATTGGATCATCTCCATTGGATTCGCGGGGGGCGTGAAGGAATATTTAAACGTGGGGGATCTTTTGGTCTGCGACGCGGCCTTTTGGGACAACGGAGAAACCGGGTTTAAGGAAGGGAAGGCGAGGACCTTGGCCAGAAAAGACATGGACCCGGCAAGGACGTCCGAAGCTGTTGGAAAAATCTCCAGGAGTGGAATGGGCTTCAGGAAGGGCGGGCTCCTCACGGTAAACAGGGTCATTGATTCAGCGGAGGAAAAAAAATGGCTCGGCGGGATATATCCGGCGGATGCGGTGGAGATGGAAACCTTTTCCATAGCGGAGGAAGCGGAAAAGAAAGGGGTCCCGGTGACCGCCTTCAGGGCCATATCGGATGCCTTCAATGATTCCATTGTGGACGTGGATAAATTGACCGGCGCGGATGGAGAGGTTTCCAGGTGGAAGGCAGGTCTTTACGCTGTTTCGCATCCAGGGGATATTCCAAGGCTGCTGGCCATGAGGGAGAATTCCCGAAAGGCGGCGAAGGTTTTGGCCGAGGCGGTGTTGAGGGTCCTTTGAATACATCGAACATTGAACGTCGAAATTAGCCATGAGAGGTTTTTCTGAATCCTGTATCGTGTATCCTGAATTCCACAGATACTATAAATTCAGACTTTGAGTTCAGGCGGAAATGCAGTAGAATTAACGGCTGATATGAAAAATTTATTTTCTTATAGCATCCGGTATTTTATACCAGGCGTTATTCTCCTTTTCCTGGCCCTGCCCCAGGTACGCGGATTTTTCGAGTATAGCCCTTATCTTTGGTTTTACCTATTTACACTTTCCTTTTTTATTTCTTTTGTCTCAACTCCCTTTTTCCGATGGGCGTCATACAGGTTTAATGTCCTTGACGTCCCGGACCCGCGGAAGGTCCACGCCAGGCCCACGGCCTTACTAGGCGGCGCGGCGGTTTACATCTCCTTCGCCATAACCGTTATTTACAATTTTCATTTTTCGGACCCTCTGAAGGGGATTGCCCTGGGAAGCACCCTTATCATGGTGTCGGGGCTGGCGGACGATATATGGGGCCTCTCCGCCCGCATCCGCCTCCTTGCCCAGCTTTTAGCCGTTTCCCTTGCCTGTTATTACGGAGTCAACCTTACCTTTCTCCCCAATACGGCGTGGTATTTTACATTTTTTGAAATCCTGGTGACCTTTATATGGATCATCGGGATTACAAACTCCTTGAACTTTCTCGACGGAATGGACGGCCTGGCAGCCGGGCTCACCGCCATAGCCTCTTTTTACATAAGCCTGGTGGCTATACAATCTGAACAGGGCTTTGTTATGTTCCTTTCCGTGGCGCTGTGCGGAAGCGCCTTGGGCTTTCTTCCATTCAATTTCCGCCCTAAAAGGCCCGCCTCCATCTTCCTGGGTGACTCAGGCTCAAATTTCATGGGGTTCCTGCTCGGCAGCATTACGGTCATGACCGGGTGGGCCACCAACAATCCTGTCAAGGCATACAGCATGCCCGCCTTGATCCTGGCCATCCTTATCTTTGACATGACCTATATCACCATTGCCAGATTTTCGTCGGGAAAGGTGGCCAATTTCCGCGAATGGGTCTCTTACGTGGGAAAGGACCACCTGCACCACAGGCTGAATAATCTCGGCCTGAGCAACAAGCAGACCGTTTTGTTTATCTATTTTTTGGCCCTTTCATTGGGCATCAGCGCCATTGTGCTGAAAAACGGGAGGACCATTGACGGCCTGCTTTTGGTGGGGCAGGCTTTCATGATTTTCTTTATCCTCGTGATCCTGATGCGGTTGGGGGCCGAAGGCGCCGAGGACGTGCATTACAAAATACGCAGTTCCATTACATCCATCCTGGGATTCACAAAGTTGATCCAGGAAAAAGGCGCCGGCAAAATTAGCCCGGCAAGGGAAAAAGAGTTCCTGGACATAATCCAGTCAGAAGGGGAGAATATAGAAAAACTCATATCGGACCTGTCGGATATCTCCAAATTCCTGCCGCATGAGGGCCATGATGCAAAAGACGAAACCGGGAAGGCGGAGGAAGAAAAGACTATTTTGGGCAAGGTGCTGGTGGTGGATGACGATGAGCATATAAGGCGTTTGGCCGAGATGAGCATCAGGAAGAATTTTCAGGTTATTTTCGCGTCAAACGGCGTGGAGTGCCTGGAAAAAATGAGGACCGAAAAACCGGACATTGTGTTGATGGACATTTTCATGCCCCAGATGAACGGGATGGATGCGGCGAAAAAAATTAAAAGCGACGTGGAACTGAAGGACGCCAGACTGATAATACAAACCGCCAAGAAATTAAATCCAAAGGAAATCAAGGAGGCGCTTCTCTACGCCGACCGGTTTTTACTCAAGCCCTTTTCACCAAAGGATCTTTTGAATAACGTGATGGAGGTTTTTCATGATATGTATCCACGGAAGCGAAAATGCTGAAGAGCATCTGTTGCAAGACAATGAAATCAACCGGTTTGACCACATACTCAAAGGCCCCCAGTTCCTTGGCCTTGATGTAAGAGCCGATTTCATTATGGGCGGTAAGGATAATAACCGGAAGATCCGGTTTCAGGGCCTTTAACTCCACAAGAAGTTCCATCCCGTTCATCCCCGGCATCATCAAATCCACGAGGGCCAGATCGCAGGGCGACTTTTTAAACTCCGCCAACGCCAGTTCCCCGCTTTCCACCGCCGCGGCTTCATAGCCTTCCCGCTCCAGAAATTCCTGGAGCATGATTCCGCCCATGCGGTCGTCGTCAACTACAAGTATTTTTTTCTTTTCCATTAGTGATCTAATTAAAAAAAACGTTCACGGTTATCAGTTCACGGTTTACGGTTTTGTGTCCTCTAACCGTAAACAGTGAACTGTAAACTTTTTTTAAAAGGCAAATCATTATATCACAACGCCCATGACTCATGGCCCATGACTAAAAAGATTTTTATTTTTAAAGAACAGCATGGCAAAAAGGGCGATTAAAACCACGGTACAGCACAACCAGGAAAAAAGGTCTCCATGCCGCGCATAAAAAGATCCAGGACCCTTGGCCGGGAAAATCCCTCCACGCACAACCTCCCGTGAAAAAATACCGGACGCTGACTCTATCCGGCCATTTTGGTTGATTATGGCGGAGATCCCGGTATTTGCGGCGCGGACAACCGGCATCCGCTCCTCCACAGCCCGGAAGACGGCCATGGACAGGTGCTGGTAGGGTCCGGCGCTCCTTCCGAACCAGGCGTCATTGGTGATGTTCACGAGAAATCCCGCGCCTTGCATCGCGTTCCATCTTGCCAGTTGAGGGAAGATGATTTCAAAACAGATCAGGACCCCGAAAGGTCCCTTGGGGTGCCGCATGATTTTTGGTTCCTGCCCGGCCTGAAAGTCTCCTATTCCCACCACCAATTTTTCCACGAACCACAACAGTTTTCCAAGGGGCACGTATTCGCCGAAGGGAACCAGTTTTATCTTGTCGTACCTCTCAAGGACGCTCCCTTCCCCGGAAAGAAAGTAGGCGCTGTTGGCCAGCAGGCTCTTGTCGCCGTCACGTTCAAGGGATGGACTGCCGGTCAGTAGATAGGTCCCGGTCCTTTTCGCCAGGGCCGAAACCCACTCAGCCTTTGAGGCGTCGAAATTGAAAAAAAACGGGGTGGCGGTTTCCGGCCATACCACCAAATCTGTTTTGTCCTTTAGTGAATCAAGGGTGAGAGCCTCGTATATTTCAAAAATCTTTTTTCTTTGCGCCGGGTCCCATTTTTCCCCTTGCTCTATATTCCCTTGCACCAGGCAGACATTTAAGGCGTCGCCTCCCTCATGGAGGGAATATTGGGAAAGTTTCGCCTTGCCGTAATAAACAACTCCTATAATAAATAGTAAGGCGGCAGCCGAAAAAACGGCTAAGCCCCTTCCCCTTAAATTAAGGCCATTGACTTTCTTCTTTCCTGCTGAAAAACTAAGTATGAGAAAAAAAATGAAGGCATTAATGAAGCAGACAAAAAAAGAAACCCCATAAATGCCGGCAAGATCCGCGATTTGAATTACAGTGTAATTCTTGTACTGAGAGTATCCCAGAAAGTTCCATGGAAAGCCGGTGAGAAGAAAAGTCCTGGCATATTCCAGCAAGGCCCAGAGGAAAGGAGACAAGAGCAAGGCCGGGAAAACGCCTGCTCTTTCCCGGAAAAATGAAAAAAGGGCGGAGAACGCGGCCACATAAAGCGCCATGTAAAAAGTGAGCAAAAGAAGCGCCAGGAAACTGGCCCAAAAGGGCAAACCGCCGTAATTGGTCATGGTGTTGGTGATCCAAAAACAGCTTCCGGTAAAGTAGACCAACCCGCAGGAAAGGCCAAGGAGAAAGGAATTTTTACAGGATGGACTTTTGGCGAGGGCCCAAAACAGAGGGACCAAGGCGACCCAGGCTAAAAAATATAGTTCCCATTTGGGAAAAATAAGATTGAGCAGGAGGCCAGAGAGGAGCGCAAGCGGAAAACGCGAATTCATGGCGGTTAGGGGCTTAGAAATTTAAAATATACCGCTTTTTCCGCGCGACTGCGTCTCCGCGGTATATTTTGAATTTTTATTTAATCAGAAAATCGCGGATTGGCGGGCAAGCTCCATGATGGCGGCGGGGACGACTCCCAGATAGACTATCCCGATGACGGAGATCGCGAGCGCGAGAATGGGAAGGCCCTTGAGGGCTATACCGTCGAAGCCGCGGACCGGCTCCTTCATGTACATGACGACTGTCACGCGGAGATAGTAGTAGGCGGAGACCACGCTGTTGATTACGCCTATGATCGCGAGTCCGATGTAGCCTGCGTCAACCGCGGCGGAGAAGATATAAAATTTTCCCACGAACCCGGCCAGTGGCGGAATCCCGGCCATGGAGAACATGAAGACCGACATGGCGAAGGCAATGCCCGGCATCTTGAATCCCATCCCGGCGTAATCATCGATGTTCAGGTATTCATCCCCCTTGCCGCCTAAAAGCGCCACAACGCCGAAGGCCCCGATATTCATGAAGGCGTAGGCAAGGAGGTAATACAGGACCGATGAACTTCCCATTTTGCTGCCGGTGATCACCGCGACTAGGATGTATCCGGCGTGGGCGATGCCGGAGAAGGCCAGCATTCGCTTGATGTTGTCCTGCGCCAGCGCGGCCACGTTGCCAACGGTCATGGTAAGGACAGCCAGGACCCACAGCAGGGCCTTCCATTCCTCCCCCATCGCGGCCAGGGGTATCCACAGGACGCGGAACAGGGCCGCTATGGCCGCGGCCTTTGGGCCAACGGCCATGAAGGCTGTCACCGTGGTCGGAGCGCCCTCGTACACGTCCGGGGTCCATTGATGGAACGGGGCCAGGGCAGCCTTGAATCCTATTCCTATGATGACAAAGGCGGTCCCTATATAGAGCATGGGACTCAACAGCAGTCTCTCATCCTTGAGGGCCTCGGCTATCTTCTGGAAGTTGATGCTCCCTGTGACGCCGTAGATCAACGCGATTCCGTATAGCAGGAACCCGGTGGCGAAGGCCCCCAGGAGAAAATATTTCATGGCCGATTCAGCGGACCTCGGTTGCCTGCGGTTCATTCCCGCCAGGACATACAGGCATATTGAGAGGACCTCTATGCCCAGAAAGACCATGATCATGTCCGCCGCCCCCGCGACCATCATCATTCCAACTGTCCCGAAGAGCAGCAGCGCGTAATATTCTCCGAGGTGGAGATTTTCCCGGTCGAGATATTGTAGCGAAATCAGGACAACAAGCGCCGTGGAAACGCAGAAGATGAGGTTGAAGAAGAGGCTGAACTTGTCCACCACGAAGGCGCCGTTAAAGGAATATACCGCGTGGACGGTTTCCCGTCCACAGGAAAAAACGAGCGCCGCCGCGAGACCCGCCAGGGCGATGAAGGCCAGGAACCCCTTTTTCCTGCCCATGAAGAGGTCCGCCACCAGAATGAACATCCCCATAAGAGAGAGGATGATCATGGGGGAGATGCTTCCCAGGTCTATGGCCGGCATTGGTATCATGTTTGGTTATTCCTTAATAGTTCAAAGTTTGATGCGTCATGGGTCATGGGTCCGTAGGCGCATGACGCACCACGCATGACTCATTTCGACGTTCAGTGTTCGATGTTGGACGTTCGATGTTAAGGGCGATAAGTTTATCACATTGCTCCCTGAATGAGAAATTGCTAATTGTATTGCCTTACCCTGCAACTGTCCTCTGTGTCATGCGTCATGGGTCTGCCCTTCGCCTTCTGTCTTCCGCCCTCTGCCTTTCGCCTCTTCTCCTGCCCCCTGATCCCTGAAACCTGAAACCTGATCCCTGATCCCTGACTCCCGCCTTTCTAATTCGGCGCGGCTTGCCTTATCTCCAGGATTAGCTTGCTCTTCACGCTTCGCGATTTCAGCGTGTAATCGTTATTGATGGGATCGCCCCGGAAATTAACCATGCTCCTATTCGTATCATAACTCCGTTTGGCGATATACAGCCTGTAGGTCCCTTTTCTGATAGTATCGAAGCAGAAATACCCCTCAGCGTCGGTCTCGTCCTTCAGGGTCGTCCTACCCCTGCTAAGAGTTGCCAGCGCCTTTACAACTGGATAGCCGTCAGTGTCGAGGACGCTTCCGGAAACGTCGCATTCCTCCTGGGCCGCGGAACTCTTGCTAAGGGTGGCGGTTACTTTATAATTCGAGTCCTTGTATCCCCTTACCCCGATGTGCCAAGTGACGGCGCCGGTATTGGGTTGCGAGCAGTTTTCCGGGGTCCTGCCGCCTTCAGCGGACATGCAGTCATAAATCTTTTCCGTGGGTTTATCGCCTTCCCTGATAAATAAATCCGCGTCGCCTGAGGTGATTTGGACCGCGACGTCTATTTGCGCGTCCATGACGCTTGACGTTATTGTGTAGTATCGCCACTCGTTAGCGGCGGCATAACCGGACTTCTTTTTGCCGGAGGTAAGAGTTTCAGAGTCGCCGGTTGAAGTGGAGCCGCCATTGCCTGTATTGCCGGTTTCTCCACCGTTCCCTGTTGAGCTGGTGAGGCTGAAGCTGCCGGTATAGGTCTTGGCGTTTCCGGCGCTGTCCGTGACGGTAAGGGAATAAGAGTACGTGCCTGCTGACCAGCCGGAGGTGGAAAAGGAGTTGCTCTGGGCCGTCGAGGTCCCGCTCACGGTATAGGATTGGCTGTGCTTGGTGGAACCGTAACTGTCCGTGACGGCAAAGGCCAGGGAACTCAGTGAAGAATTGTCGCTCCCGCTCACGGAGTAAGAGACGGTGTTTCCACTGGTGTAACTGCCGCTGATCCCGCTCACGCTTCCGGTGGGGGAGGTGGTGTCGGTGGTTGTGGTGGTCCCTCCGCCGCTATAATTTCCGTAAAGCTCGCTTATGTCGGAAGCGGTCAGGGCACGGTTGTAGATGCGGATGTCGTCGAAAATTCCATTAAATAGTGTTGAGCTTTGCCTTGCATTATCCCACCAATGCTTGCCAATTCCAGCAGTTGACCCATAATTTGATATTGCTCCAGAAGACATTGTACTCGTTCCAAGCAATACTCCGTTATGATAACCTTTTATAGTTCCATTTACTCCATCATAAACCAATACAAAATGCTGGAATGAATTGCGCCAATCTGCTGAAAACGGCGCAACAATAAACCTTTTCATTTCATTTTGATTAGTAACAACCATTTCAAGATTGTAGTTTTGATGCATTATACAAGTAGTGCTTGGCGTTGTGGCTTGCCAGGAACCAAAACCAATAAATGATTCACCATTATAGCCTAGATAGTGTCAACAATTTTGTGTAAATTCTCTTTCTTTTAATTGCTTAAAGAAAGGGAGGTTTGCATTCACCTTTCCAACTGGATTTGCTCTCCAAACCAGTTCCATCTTGAGGGATATAAAGGCCAGGAGTCTGTGACAAC
>JACRGO010000084.1 GCA_016212295.1 Nitrospinota bacterium
CATAACGGCCTGTAAAATAGCCATGCCTGTAAATGAGCATAAGCATGGAAGGTGAAATTTTTACAATTTTTTTATCCAATAAAAAAGAATACCTTGTTGATTTAAAAGACTTTTTCTTATTTATGCGTAGGCTCTATAACCTAAATCGTCCAATTTAGATATCTTAACCGTCTCAAAAAATCGAACGCACATAAAAATTCCCCTCCTTGGAGGGGTGGCGCGGAGCGCCGGGGTGGGTTTATCAATACTATTTTGAGAATGTTAATAAAATGATTTTCAAATGAAAAAAAATCACGGAAAAATTTACGGCCTGGGGGTGGGTCCAGGCGATCCGGAACTCATCACCTTGAAGGCGTTGAATATCCTGAAGGCTGTGCCGGTGGTGTTCATTCCCGTCAGTTCCGAGGGTAAGGAAAGTTACGCCTTCGGCATCGTGGAGAGGCATCTGGACCTCGCCAGACAAAAGCGGATCAATCTTCTATTTCCAATGAAAAGGGACCAGGGGACCCTGGTCCCGTACTGGGAGAACGCGGTGGAGGAAATCCTCCGCGTGGCCGAGCAAGGGATTGATTCGGCCTTCATCACTGAAGGAGACCCTTTTTTCTACAGCACTTTTATTTATCTCCATGCGCGGCTCCTGGAAAAAGTCCCGGAGGACCGGCTGGAAATCGTGCCCGGCGTGACCTCCTTTTGCGCCTCGGCCTCGGCCGCGATGTTTCCAATAGTGAACGGGGAGGCCAAACTCGCGGTGCTTCCCGCGGCCTACGGCAAGGACCATGTGGAGGACGCGCTGGAAAAATTTGATACCGTGGTTTTTCTGAAGGTCCATAAGTCGCTCCCTTTTCTTTTGGATACAATCGAGAAAATGGGGCGCGGAGACAAATTCGTCTATGTCGAGAGGTGCGGCGCCGCGGGGGAACGGATCATCAGAAACGCCGGGGAATTGAGAAAGGCGCAGCCAAATTATTTTTCCCTGCTTATTGTCAAGAAATAAAAATCCCAATAAACAAAACCCAAATAACAAATAAATCTCAATAACCAAAATTGTAGTCGTTCACGGGTTCAGGGTTCAAGGTTGAAAAAGGGCGTGAACCACGGCAATATTGCAAGGGATTTTTTAGGGCATTCCACCTTTGTTATAGCGCCGCTCAACAAAAATCTGCGTGGGTACAGGGTTTTATAAAACCCGGAACCCTGAACCTGAAACCGTGAACGGTTACCCAAAATTAAAAGGAGTAAACAAGGAAATGAAATTGTTTCGGACATTGAGTAATTTTATTGAGCAATGAAACCCATGCCGCCATCGACAAAGAAAGGGCTTCTTATATTCGCCTTGACGCGCAAAGGCTCGGAAAACGCCGTCCTCCTTCACTCCAGGATCGGAGGTGACCTCTTCCTGCCTGAAAAATTCCGGGAAGGATGCGCAGCCTCAGGCGCGAATTTTTTTTCAAGCCCCCTTGCGGGCATGATGGAAAAATTCTTCATAGAATACAGGGAAATCATCGGGTTCTGCGCCGTCGGGGCCATGGCGCGGTTGATAGCCCCGCTACTCAGGGACAAGAAAACAGACCCGGCCGTGGTTGCGCTGGACGAATGCGCGAGGTTCGCGGTGAGCGTTGTTTCAGGCCATATAGGCGGGGCCAACATCCTGGCCGGGAAAGTGGCCTCCATACTTGGAGCAATACCTGTGATTACAACCGCGTCCGATGTATCCGGCACACTTGCAGTGGACCTCTTGGGCCGGGATATGGGCTGGCGCGTGGAGAAATTGGAAAACATAACAAAGGTGAGCGCGGACGTTGTAAACGGCGAAAAAGTGGGACTGGTCCAGACCTGCGGCGAAAGTGATTGGCCTGAAAGCCGCCCCCTTCCTGAAAATATTTCCTTGTTCTCATCCATTGAGGAGGCCCAAGCGGAAAAACCGGAATCGCTGCTGATCATAACGGACCAACTTATCGAGGACGGACAATTGGACGCCTTGGCGGAAAAGACATTGGTATACAGGCCCAAAAGCCTGGTGATAGGCGTTGGGTGCAACAAGGGCGCGCCATTGGAAGAGTTGGAGGAGGCGCTCACGGCTGTGTTGGAGGAGAACAGGCTTTCCTTCTATAGTATCAGGAACCTTGCCACAATCGACCAAAAAAGAGAGGAACCATCGTTTCTGGCCTTTTCAAAAAAATACGGTATTCCCATTTCCTATTACAGCGCCTCGGAATTGAACAGCGTGAAGGTCCCCAATCCCTCGGAAGCGGCCCTGGAGCATGTGGGCGCCCAAGGCGTCGCGGAACCGGCGGCGCTCCTTGATTCCGGTGGCGATTTCTTGCTGCGGGAAAAAATTAAGAAGGGAAACTACACCATCGCGATCGCAAGGGTGAAGGGATAAAAGTCGAAGGGATTAAGGCTAAGGTCCATGGAGAAAACCGGCCCCCTGATCCCTGGCGCCTGACACCTGTACTACAAACTTATAACACTTTGTTTTTTTAGCAAAGTTTTTAATAGTATAGGAATTTCCATTTTTAATCTTTTAAAATCAAATAGATATATGAGGCACACCCCCCTTGATCCCCCCTTGCCAGGGGGGAATTTTTGAAATATTCCCCCTTAAAAAAGGGGGCTAGGGGGATGTCAATTCTTTAAAGCCCGCCCGAAGGGCGATAAGTTCATCTGTGTCATCTGCGGAATCTGTGGTTAAAAAATTTTGGTTGCGGCGAAGCCGCGCCATGGACTATTACTAATATTCAAGGCTCGTGCCCGGAAAGCCTCACGCCACCGTGACCGACTTGGCCAGGGACCTCGGCTTATCGATATTCCGCTTGAGGGCGGTGGCGGTGAAATAGGCGAAGAGCTGCGCGGCCACAAGCTGCAGGAACGGGGCCGAAACCGCGTTGATGGAAGGAAGGGTTATTCTTTCGTCAAACAGGTCATTGTTCATGTCCAGGCTGTTGAAATAAAACCCAAGCACGAAACCCTTTCTGGCCTTGATTTCCTCAATACTCCCCATTGTCAGGTCGAACAGCTTCTTGTCTTCCTTTGGAGGCACGAACACCACCGCATAGTGCTCGGAATCGATCATGGCGATTGTCCCGTGTTTCAAGAACCCGCCCGGCATGCCCTCGGCATGCACATAGGAGACCTCCTTCATTTTCAAGGCCGATTCCAGGGCAACGGGATAATATATCCCACGCCCCAAATAAAGCCAATTTTTTATATGCGAATATTTATGCGCCAGGGTGTGGATAAAACCGGATTTTTCGTTCAGCATCCTTTGGATCGTCTCAGGCAATTGCAAAAGATTTTTTTCTATTTCGTCCCGTTGGCTTTCATTGATTTTTCCCCGCGCGCAAGCAAATTCCGCGGCAAGCCTTGTCAGAATAACCATTTGGGAGACGGCGGCCTTTGTGCTGATCACGCAGATTTCCGGTCCTGACCCCTGCAATACCGTGTAATCCGCCAGCCGCGAAAGGGAGGAGCCTATCACATTCACCACGACCGCAATTTTTGCCCCCCTTTCCTTTGCGAAACGGACCGCGCTCAGGGTGTCGTACGTCTCCCCTGATTGCGAAAGGGCCAGGACGGTTGTTTTTTCGTCCACTTCGGCAAGGTTTGTAAATTCGTCCGAACTGATGCTCGGCAGAAAACATCCGCTGATATCGGAAAAACAATATTGCCCGTATTTGGCGACGTAAAAAGTGGTCCCGACTCCCAGCAGATACGTCCGTTCGCTTCGCGCCATGGCCTCGGCTATTTCCCGGATCTTTTCCCTGTCCACTCCCATCGCATTGACGATGGCCTGGGGCTGTTCATAAATCTCCTTGAGCATGTAATGGGGATAACCGCCCTTCTTTGACATCTCCACGTCCCACGAGATATTGATGGTCTCCTTTTCCACAGGCTCCATGCCAAGGCTCTCCTTGACCGTGAAACTGTCACCGGTCACTATGGCGTATTCCCCGGAGTCAAGGATCACCGCTGTCTTGGTGTATTCGATGAAGGCGTTGAAGTCGGACCCTATATAATTGGCGTCCTTGCCGAGTCCGAGGATAAGGGGGCTTTCAAACTTCGCGCAATAAATGCGGTCCTGTTCATAAATCGAGATCATCGCGATGGCGAAGGTCCCCTCCAATTGCCGCAAGGTGGCGACGAAGGCCTTTTCCACGTCCTTCAAGCTTTCAAAATTTTTCTCCATCAAATGGGGGATGACCTCCGTGTCCGTCTCTGATAAAAATTTGTGCCCTTCCTTTTGCAGGGATTCCCTGAGCGCGCGGTAGTTTGAAATGATCCCGTTGTGGACGCAGGCGAAATCCCCCCGGCAACTGAGGTGGGGATGGGTATTGGCCTGGGACACGGAACCGTGGGTCGCCCATCTTGTGTGGGCGATTCCCATTTTGCCGCCCATTCGCGAGAGGCCCTCTTTCCTTTCCACGTCATCCACGAAGCCAACGTTCTTTTTGACGGATATTCCCTTGCCGTTATTGAGGGCCATGCCGCAGGAGTCGTAACCGCGATATTCCAGATTGCGGATGCTGTTGAGGAGTTGTCCGGATATATTTTTTGAGCCTATAATCCCGCTGATTCCGCACATATTTTTTATTTCCTTGTTAGTTTGGTATGGTAATTCATATTTTAAACTTAGTGAACCTTGGTGTCTTCGTGACTTTGTGGCTATATCTTTTTTTGCCACTAAGACACAAAGCCACAAAGAAGCACAAATAATTCCTTATCAACAATGCCTTTTTTACATTGGATAGGAATGGTTATGAGGAATGGAGACGCCTGCGTTAATGACGGTCCCCGCGATTATTGTGTTGCCTGCCCCGATGATGACGTCGTCACCGACGAAGGCCCCGAGTTTTTTCAATCCTGTATCTATTACGGCCTCATGGACCCTTGTCTTTACGCTCTTGCCTAGTTCCCCCCTATTGATGGTCATGGTCCCGGAACCGATATCCACGCCGGTCCCGATCACCGAATCGCCGATAAATGACAGCCTGCCCACGGTGGAGCGCCCGAACATGATGCAGTTTTTAAGCTCCACGCCGTAGCCGATGGTGGATTCCGGCCCGACGGCGGTGAAGTTGCGGATCAGGACGTTGTTCCCTATGAAGGAGTTTCGCCCTATAAAGGCCGGGCCCTGGATAATGGTCCCGGAGCGGATCTCAACCCCCTCTTCGATGATCACCGGGCCTTCAATGGTCACATTCCCTTTCAATGCAACCGTTTTGTCTATAACGGCCTTTTCCCATTCATTCATCAGGAGCTGATTGGCATTCAGGATGTCCCAGGGATAGGCCACGTCAATCCAGCCCCCTTCCCATATAGAGGCGTTCAGTTGATTTTTACCGGCCATTTGCGAAAGGGCCAACTCCATGCTGTTGCCTGCTTCCTCCAGAACGCTGAAAAAGCTATAGGGCAGGATAAAGACCCCGGAGAGGACATAATTTCCCCGGTGCTCCTTAAGAGGTTTTTCTATGATCCTGGTGATCTTCATCCTGGGGTCCAGGTATACGTTCCCGAACATCTCCGGGGAAGGGGTGAGGTTGACTGACGCCACTGCCGATCTGGAAACCCCGAACGCCTGAAGGGTGTGCCTGAAAATATTTTGCGACGCCAGGACGTCGCCATAGATCAGCATGAAATACTCGCCGGGAATAAAACGGTCCTTGGCCTCTGATACTGCCTGGCCGATCCCTGCCCTTGCGTCTTGCTGCCTGACGTAATGAATGTTGGTGCCGAAATCCCCCCCTCCCTGGAAGGTATCGATGACCTTATTCTGCATGTGCCCGACCACGATGTTCACGTCGTTTATCCCGCACTCATTGAGCTTCTGGATGGTATGCTCCAGTAAATATCTGCCTGCTATTCTGATCATCGGCTTGGGCCGCGTGGAGGTAAAAGGGACAACGTCCCTTCCTTCCCCGGCGGCAAGAATCAGTGCCTTCATTTTCCCTTCCTTTCCATCAGCGCCCTGATAGGGGGCAGGTCATAAGGGGAGTTGTGCTGAATCGCGGTGAGCACCGTCCCTCCCCCTGTGAAAAAGTAATACTGTGAATTATCCAGGACCTGCAAGTACAGCCCCGGGCACAGGTTCTTGAATTCCTGGAGGGTGTCCCCTCCTCCATACAATTTCATTGCGCCGGCGTTTTTATCAATGGCCTCGTCCAGGGCCTTGGAGCCTTCCCAGAAATGCGGGGTGAATCCCATTACCGCGTTCACGAAGATGGTCTTGGCCGACCGCATTATGTCCTCCACTTCCTTTTGGGAAAAGGACCTCGGGGAAACGTCAAGGATATAACCATAAGTATCCCCTTCCTTGAAATGTTCCGTGCAAATTTCCCTGAAGTGTCCCTCTGATTTCCCATCCAGGGTATCGGATTCAATCATGTGCTTCAATTCCAGGATTTTCCCCTTCCCGGAATCCAGGGCCAGGAGGTCCCTGGCTGATTCTATGTCCTCTTCCGGAACGCCCGCTATCCTTACCCCGTACTTGGCGCAGAGATAGGCGTTATAAATCACCCCGCCAAGAATCAGGTGGTCCACTTTTTTATAGATCTCCTTCAAGGGCCCTATCTTCGTGTCGAATTTCGCGCCCGCCACGACAGCCAGAAAGGGCTTATTGGGGGAGAGAACATAGTTCAGGTTGGATATCTCCTTCTGCATGAGAAACCCGGCAAAGGAGGGAAGGTGGCGGGCCACGTCCACTGTGGAGGCATGGGGCTGCCATGAGCCGAAGGCGTCGTTCACGAACACATCGGCTAGTCCCGCCAGTTGCCTGGCCAGGCGGTCCTTGCCGGATTCATCGCCCTCTTCTCCCTGGAACCATCGCGTATTTGGAAGATAAATACCGCCTATCTTTCTTTTTTTAAGGTCTTTGATCATCAGATTGATTGAGGTGTCGATCCCGGAATATCCCCTGCTCTGCTCTTCCTCGCGGAATTCCGGGACCAGGAATCTTGCGTGGAGCTTTGTCTCGATATAATCCACTATCGGGGACACGGAGGTCTCATTGGAGATTTTGATCTTCCCTGTTTTTTTGTCCCTGGTCCTTCCGACATGGGTCATCAGTATAATGCGTCCCCCTCTTTCCACTATGTTATAAAGAGTGCCGAAGGTGGCGTCAATGCGGTAAGGGTCGACTATCAACCCCTTTTTCACAACGTTGTGGTCCACGCGGACCAATACGACTTTTCCTTCCAGGTCAGCGTCCTGGATCAACGGCAGGCCCTTGTCAATCTCCATGGCTTTCCCCTCCCTTTGTTTCAACTATTTTATTCTTTCTCACTGTCAAAACAAACAATTCCTTCTCGGAATCGCCTGAAACGGTAAAAGAAGTCCTTCCTGAAACACCTGGAAAGTCCTTGATCTCCAGGAGACCCTCTCTCATGCCCTGACGGTTCCTCTTGCCGGACTGGTGGATTTTCAGGAGCATATTCGCGGCGTCATAAGCCTGGGCTGAAAGGACGTCCGGGGGTTCCCCGAAAAAGGATTTATACTGCTCCACGAAATCCCGCGCCGGCTTGGATTCCGAATCCAGAAAAAATCCATCCACGAAGTACAAATCCCTGGCATGGCTTCTGGACAGGTTGGCTATGTCCCCGGAATTCCAGCCGCTCGTGCCCAAAAGTTTTACGTTTTCAATATTAAAGAATTCCAATTGGGGAAGGACAAGCGCGATTTTTTCATAAAAGCCGGGAACGAAAATCGCCTCGTAACCCAGGTTCAAATGGGCCCTGATTTGGTCCTTGCCGACGCCGCTCCCCACTCCATCGTAAATGGGGACGCTCAGCCGGTCCCCGTCTTCCATTGTGGACTCCCTGCCTTTCAAATTCTTGGCGTGGGAAACGGCCTCCTTTTTAAGATCGTCGTCCTCCATTCCGCCAACCTTTTTAATCAAATCCTTGAAATCAACGACGTCAGCGGAATATTTTTCCACTGCCACGACCTCTCCGCCCATGGCCGCGACGTTTTCGATAAAAGAGCCGCTTAGCTCCCGGCCAAAGTTATCGTCCTGGCAAATCACCGCGAATCTTTTCAAATCCAGATTATTCATCGCGAATTCCGCCATCGCGGCGCCTTGGGCAATTCCGGTAATTCCATTTCTGAAAAAGAAGGGGTTTTTATTTCCAGCAGCGATGGAATAAGACGGGGAGGCGGGCGAAAGCATGGGAATTTCCATTTTTTTAGAAAGAGGCGCCACCTCCTCCGCCACTTTACTGAAGACAGGTCCCAGTATGGCAATCACCGAAGTATCCCTTGCCAGTTCTTCCATCGCCGCTCGCGCCGTATGGGGATCTCCGGCGGAATCCTTGATGGCCAGTTCAATATCCTCCCCGGAGGAGATTGAACTGAATGCCAGTTGCACTCCTCTTAAAATCATTTCACCCTGGAGGGCAGCGTTCCCGGTGAGGGGGAGGATTATGCCTATTTTGGTTTTATACTGATAGGGATTTGCCTTGAGTCCGGCAAGCAGTCCCGTGACAACGCCATGCTTGGAATGTCCAGGGAAATGTTGAAGGAAAAGCGGGGCGTATTCGGAAAATTTCGAGAAATTCCGCTCATCAAAGCACAGGGAAAGGAGCCTGAAAAGGGCATCGCCATAAGGGAACGCGTCCGTCCCGGACTTCGAAAAGTTTAACAGCTTTTCAAGGTCTTTCTCCTTTTCAATGGCTTTTTGGATCAAACCGGCTACTTCTTCTTTTTCCTTGGGAGCGAAGGGTAGGGCATTCCTGTAATTTTCCACGGCCTTTGCCGGATCATCCAGGGAACTCCAGCAGTCGCCAAGCAGCATATAAGCCCTGCGTCTTAAATCCGGGTCGAAGTTTTTCGTTAAAAATTCCTTCAAAAGGCCGACCGCCTCCTGATTTTCCTTCAAACTGAATTTGCAAAACGCCTTTTCCAGTTTCGCGAGCTCAGCCAGTTCGGAATTCCTGAACTGCTCTGAAACAATGTCGAAATACCTCAAGGCAATACGAAAATCATTCTGGGCCTTGGCGATTTCCCCAAGCCTGTACAGGGCGTCGTCAATAAGCCCTAACTGGGGATTGTTTGAGAGGAAAGCGGCGTATTGTTCCTTGGCCGCGGAAAGCTTTCCCTCAAAAAAAAATTTTTCCGCGGAGCTGAAAACCGGACCTGTTTCGCCTGAGGGCTGCCCCATGCAATATCCGCCTTCCAGAATACCCGCGAGAACCCAGAAGAAGAGCGGCAGGAAAAACTTTGTTTTTGTTTTGACTGGATTTTTCATACGCAATTATGCGCGAAAATCTGAAGCGGCAAAAACAAAATGTTAAACGAGGCTCTTGCAAAACTCCAAAATATCATTCCCGAAGTGTTTATCGGAAATCCGGTTCTTGCAAAATCAATGGCTTATTGGCGCCCGGCAAGAACATTCGGGCATGACAAGCTTTAAAAAGGCGCTTTTGCAAGAGGCTCAATCGCCGGATAATTTTGACAGATACTCCGATACCTCATTAACCGTGCCTGTCTTTTGAATTTTTCCACCGCCCATAACCACTATTCTTGTGGCCAAAAAAAATGCCTCGTCCCTGTCGTGAGTAACATAAAGCATTGTTATGCCAAGTTCATTTTGTAATCTTAAGATTTCCTTTCTCAATCGCAGATTAAGGTCAATATCAAGGTTTGACAAAGGCTCGTCCATCAGGAGTATTTTGGGTTGCATAACGAGCGCTCTGGCAAGCGCCACTCTCTGTTGTTGCCCGCCGGAGAGGTCTCCTGGAAAGGCATTTTTAAATTGGATCATTTGAACCATTTCGAGTATTGCATCAATCCGTTTTCCCCTTTCCAACCTTGGCGTCTTCTTTGCCGTCAATCCGAATTCAAGGTTCCCATAAACATTCAGGTGGGGCCAGAGCGCGAGGTCTTGAAAAACCATGCCAACCTGTCTATCCTCGGACTCAATGAGGCATCTTCCATTATCGGCTACAGCAATGCCATCTATAGCCAATCTGCCTTTTCCAGGGTGAATAAATCCTGCTATCATCCTTAAAAGGGTTGTCTTGCCACAGCCAGAAGGACCCAAAATTACGACTCGTTCGCCCTTCTCGATATTTAGTGAAACCCCATTAATAGCCGGCAACCCATCGAACGACTTAAAAATATTTTCAATCTCCACAAGCATATCCAGCCTCACTTTAGCCGCTCGCACTGTTATCTAAACCGGTCCCTATCAGCCGTCAACTGCCTTTCTCATTGCCCGCCGCGAACGCACCGGACATAGCTGTCGTGTGACTTATCGTTGTAGCTGACGCCGCCAAGGTAGAAATCGACGTACCATGCGCTGGATGCGCCGCCCGCGGTTGTGGTAGACGACCAATAGAGGGACGAATTCGCATTGGGGAAAGAAGCAGTGTCAATGGCAGGGTTGTTTTTGCCATAATTCACAATGGACATGAGTTCCCTTTTGTTCGGCAGCCGCCAGCCGGACTGTCCGGCAAGACTGAGGGTCTTGCAATAAGATATGGCGGACTCCCAGGCCATTGCGCCCCCTTCGGTCTTCTGCCATGCCAGCCCGGTGTTATTATCCGTTACCGTGTCGTTTCCATTGTCCGTGAAGTTTCCGGCATGGGCGCTTACGCCAGTCAAAAAAATCGCGGATAAAATAAAGGCCATCCATTTTTTCATTCTTTTGCCTCCCTTATAAATTGTCAATTTTCCCGTAATTGCCCGCTTCTTCAGGCCGGATTGGTAATGCCCCTTTCTATTTCGAATTTTAGATTTGGGATTTTAAATCCCTATTCCGCAATCCAGTTCCCGGCAAAAACCCCGGCAACCGCCGGCTTCCCTTTGTCCTCAGTCCTTCGCCTTCACCCTTTGCCTCTTTCCGCCCTTCGCCCTTCGCCCCCAATAACCAAATAACCGGCTCAGTTTCCGCCGCGAACGCACAGGACGTAGTCGCTGTCTGACTCAAGATTGAAGTTGATGTAGCCATAGTAGAAATAGACGTACCACGCCAGGGACGTGAAGTTTGCGACCGTGGTGGACGACCAATAGAAGGACGAATTCGCATTGGGGAAATAGGCCGCGTTTATCGAGGGAATTCGCGCCCTGGAATCCACGATGCTTTCAAGCTCATTAATAGATGGGAGCCGCCAGTCGTCATAACCTCCCAAGGACAAAGCGCCGCAATATGTCCCTGCCTCATCCCAAGTTCTGCCTATGGCGTCATCCTTCTGCTGCCAAACGAGAGTGGTGACGTTGTCCGTCACGGTCCCGTCCCCATTATCCGTATAGGAGGGGGGATTGATGGTATAATTGGCGTCCTGGCCGTAAAAGTCGCCTCCGGTGGAAGGACAGGGAATGAAGACGGAATTGTCGTAACAGGTCGTCTGGCCCGTGTCCGGGAGTTTCAGCATGGAGCTTTTTGTGGGAAAATCCCCGGTTATAGTAACCACGTCCCCAGGCTTCCCTGATTTCGGGGAAAAGGCCATGGAAGAATTCGCCGGGACCGATAGCGCCTTCCCTTTTTCCCGAGCCCCGTTATTGAAGGGGGCTGACGGGTGGGTGACGACCTGAAAATCCCCGGCGCCCAGCTTGAGATTGCCGTCCGATGTCTCCACCGAGATGGGGCCTGTAGCCGCGCCCACCGGAACCTTGGCCTGGATTTCAGTGTCGGAACTGGACGCCACTTCCGCGGCAACGCCGTTGAATTTCACAATGGGATAAGCGGTTAAGGCGGAAAGCTTTTTTAGTTTGATTGGTTCGGTTGGTTCTTTGTGCCTCCGCGCCTCCGTGCCTCCGTGCCTTGGTTCAATTGGTCCAGCGCCCTGGCCGGGTTCGGCGAACAGAAGATTGCCGGTCCCGATCCCCCAAAGGCGGAGTAAGGCCATGAAAATGGCAGGAATCAATACCTTTCCAAATTTTTTTTTAATTCTAATTCTCATGATGGTCCTCCTCCATTTAATTGATTCACATTTATTCTCACACGAAGCCGCAAAGAATCGTATCTCATTTTCCGCCATGCATATTAACAATACCCGGCTTATTGGGAAACAGCGTCCCGGCTTTCAAACAGGGAAGACGGGATATCAGTTTCAAAAAATACCTCCACCCTCTTGGCCACCCTGAAGATGAATACGGACGGGTCAGGAATATTGAAGTCCTGTAGATAGTTAAGCCATACGGTCCCGTGGAAACTGTAGCCGTTCGCCCTGTATTGGACCTTGACCGGAATGGCCACGTTTTTCGTGACGCCTTTTATTGTGAGGTTGCCCACGAGTAAAAATTCAAATTCCTTCCCCTTTTCCAGCCGGGCGGGGAAATTCTTGAATTCGGTTGACCGGAAAATAATATCCGGGTTCTTGCCAGCCTCGAAACAGGTTTCATGCATCTTCTTGTCCCTATCCTCATTGGCGGTGTCCATGTCCTTCACTGACACGATGATCTCCGTGTAGTAACCTTTTGGGTCCAGGCCCCGGGGAATCGCCACCTTTCCATTAAATTTACGCGCGGTCCCGCTCACCATGCGGTGCAGGGTGGAGTCTAGGCGAAAGCCGACCTTTGTGTTCTCAGGCGAAAAGATATGCTCTTTCGCCTCGCCGTACCCGTCCAAGCCGAAGGTTGTAGCCGCGACGAAGACGAGAGACAAAATAAAAAACTGTTTTGCCGAATGCTCTTTTTTCATGTCTTTTCTCCTTTAAATTATTACGTTCAGAAATTCGCGTTTTCCGCCTGCCTGCGCATCGCGCGCGGCAACGTTTGAGCACATCTAAATTTATTTTGGTTGCGGCCATGCCGCGCTATGTATTTTACAGCCAGCGCCAGCGCGCAAAGCGGCAAAAATGCAATAACCACCATAATAATGCATAAAGCGGCGGTAACTTCATCAGGGCTATTCGCCATAAG
Source organism: Nitrospinota bacterium (assembly GCA_016212295.1). Lineage (GTDB taxonomy): Bacteria > Nitrospinota > Nitrospinia > JACRGO01 > JACRGO01 > JACRGO01. Next base: position 12,856 of record JACRGO010000084.1, read on the forward strand.
CGTGAAAATACGCACAGGGAGCGTATCATGATCCGGCGGGGAAACCATCGTGGCAAGGCCAAGGTCTCTTAAGCAAAAAATAAACCCGGCAAACCATGCCGCGACTAATCCCCTTTTCGCCAGTGGAATCAAAATGCCGGACAACCTGCGAAACCAACCCGCTCCAACAACTTGAGCCGCCTCTTCCATTGAATGTGGTATCTGAGAAAAGGTTGCCGCCATGATTCTCTCCCCTAACGCCGTGTATTGGGCGATATAACCAAATAAAATAATACACATGGAAGCGTATATAAAATTTGTCGCTTGCGTATTCCATAAACTAATCAGCCCAATGCCGGTAACCGTGCCAGGCAAGGCAAAGAGAAAGATAGCCGCTGAGTCAACGGCATAATAAAAGCGAATGGCCTTGCGCTCAAGAAGATAACCGAGAATAAAACTAAATAAAACCAAGCATGTCGCGCCGATTGAAGCATAGAGCAAGCTTCGAAAAATACTGTCTATTGAACGGATAAAAGCCTCACGGTATGCCCAAGGAGAAAACGACTTCGCCGACAATACGCCCAAAGGAATTAACACAAGAATGAAAACAAGCGCGCAGACGGCCGCAAAAAACAATGGTTTCGTTTTTCCGAGAGGCGCCATTATCATTGCCTCTTTTGTCAATCTAAACTGGAATATTTTCTTACGCAAAAAAAGCCTCTCCACAACTAAAACAATTAAGGTAATTATACCCAGGGGTATTGCTGCGGCCGTTGCTGTATTGAAATTATAAAACGCCGAAAATTGGATGAACGACTCAACAGGAAAAACATCAAAACGCAGGAAAGATGGGACTCCAAACTCACCAGCGGTTAAAATAAAAACAATGAGCCCCGCCAAAAAAATACCGGGCTTTATTATGGGAATGGAAATCCTCCTTAAAATCAAAAACCATGCGGCGGAGAGTTTTGCCGCTTCTTCCAACCGCGGGTTGACCATGCGCAGATAAGTCATGGTAAGGATAATGACTATTGGAAGAAACACCGATGCCGTCACAAAAAGCGTGCCGGGGAAGCTAAAAAGGAAACTCGATGCAAGAATGCCGGCCTTGGAGCCAAAAATCCCCGCTATGGTCCCCGATCGGCCTAAAAAGTAGAACCAGGCAACGGCTATGATATACGACGGAATAATCAGGGGAACCACAAAAAGAACAGCAAACAACCTTTTAAATGGAAGGTCAGTTTTTGCGAAGAGCACACCCAGGGGAACGCCTAATAAGATTGTTATAAGCGTTGTGGCGCCTGATAGAACTAGGCTATTAAATAATAGCGTCCATTCTCTTTTTGATTTAAACAACATTGCATAATTTTTCAGTGATAACTCGCCGCTGACAAATATTGATTTAACAAGCATTGCCGCAACAGGAGCAAGCCCTATCATTATAAATAAAAGGATAGTTATCCAAAAGACGCATTTCCTTGCCATTATAGCCAACGCTTTTTAAAAAGCAATAATTTTTCATGCAAGGATCAGTATCCAGCCCATTTCTTCAAATACGGCTGGATTTCCAGCATTTTTTCCATAACGGACTCATAATCAACATTCATAACTCTAATTTTTTCCATGTTTCCCACACCAGATGGCATTTCAACGCCTTTATGCAAAGGAATCTGAGCGCAATTGGCAAAGGCTAATTTACGTTCTGTCTCGGTGGACAGGAGATAATCCATTAATTTTTTGCCGTTTTCGGGATCAGGCCCTCCTTTTATCAAAACTGCGGCATTAGGCAAAACAAGACAGCCTATTCCACCTTCTTCCTGGTCGGGATAAATTTGCTTAACAGGCTTTCCTTCTCTTATTGCATTCGCGGCATCATCGCTGTCAACCAGGCTGAAAACGAACTCCTTATTAATAACGAGGGCGGTTGACTCGCCATTGCTGGCGGCTACCTTAGCCCCATTTGCCTTCATTCCTTCCATAAAGTCTTTTGCCTTCACATCGCCCCAGATACTAAAAAGCGCTGAAACCCAGGAAGTAGTCGTTCCGAAAAGCGGGTTGGCAATAACACTTTTATTTTTCCATTCCTTATCGATGTAGGCGAAAATTGATTTGGGGGCGCCCCCTTCTCCGCTTACAATCAAAACCCTTGCTCTTGCGGAAAAACCGGTCCAATAGCCCTCCCGGTCTTTAAAAACCGAGGGGATTCCCGCGGCATTGGGCGAGAGATAGGATTCGGATATGCCTTTCCTTTTTAACACAACAGCGCGTATGGGTTCGTTAGCCCAATATACATCGGCCTGAGGATTATCCCTTTCCGCAATCAAACGATTCATAACGCCCGTGCTTTTCGTTTCCTCTGTATCATAGACGGCCTTTATTTCTATCCCCGTATCCCTTTCAAAGTCCATCAGGATTGGTTCGGAAAACACACGGTCTTCAGAGACATAGGCCACAACCTTGCCGGCGGTCCTTCCATCACAACCTGAAAAAACCATTAAAAAGATAAGCCCTACAATAATAAACAGTTGATTTTTATACCTCACAACCGGCCATCCCATTTAAAACGCCTCAATGCCCCTCCACCTCTAAATTATCGAAATACGTTATGGCATCCGCCTTCGTCCAGAGGCCGATTTTACCTTTTTTAAAAGCGCCGTCCCTTGCTTCTAAATAAAGCCTCTCATCATAATAACACTCAATTTTGTCATCTTTATTTATAATTTTTATTGTATGCCATTCACCAGAGGCGATCTTTAGGTTTGCCGTGGATAGTTGCTTGCGGTTGCCATTCACCACTTTGTACACCCGAAAGTTATTTTCTAAAGGATTGACCCTGGCGATATAGTAGTTATCAGGGTCTTGATAGCGCCAAATTGGGCCGCCGCCTTGATCTTCCTTGCCTGAAACAGCCTTAAGCTTTATCTCCAACGCGAGATTTCCATATTCCGTGTCCTCAATCACCGCTAAGTTAAAGCGGTCGCCGGAGTTTTCACTTGAGGCTTGCGCGAATGCATGCGGTGGAGTAGGCGCGGTTTTGTCTTCAACCACTTTCCAGCGGCCGGGGTTTTCTGGGCCAGCAGCCTGATTTGAAAATCCCTTGGGCGGCTTTCCGGCGGTTTCCTTATCAAAGTTCCATAAATGGGATTCACTAAGCGCTTCTTCGCCGGCAAATCGCAAGGTAATCATCTGGGAGACCAAGTGTTTCCAATAGAGTTCATCATTAAGAACCGCAATAGCGCAAATGTTATCCTTGGACGGTTCAATCACAGCGTCATCATCGTGTCCTGTATGGAATTTGCGTGACATTTCCAGTGTCCATGTCTTCCCGTCATGTAATCCTTTACCGCGAACATCCGCCAAGCTGTCTGTTGGCTGGCCGTGTTCAAACGAATCCACTATTTCGCCCTCAAAGGCCGCTGGTTTGGGTTTAAGGCTATAGGAAGGCGCTCCACCATCCGGAATACGGGCTATATAGACCGCTCCATGTCCGCCCATTGAGTATTCAGCGCCGCCACGGATTGGTTTCTGGCTGATGATATGCCGCTTGTCATCCACCCAGCCGGCCGGATTACCCCGTCCAGCCTTCCAGTGCCACACATCGGCGGTGTACTCATGATCCAGAGTCAGCATCTTGACGTCAAATTGCCCTGCCATTGGAAATTCCAGAGCGAACTGGTCGTCCGGTTTTGACGGTCGTTCATACTCTTTCCTTTCAGCGCTCCACACATATGGATCGCGCATATCGCTCTTGGTTGCGTCTTGCCATTGAGCCGACATATAGAAGGCGCCGCTGGTATAAAGGGCGCGAAGCATGACTGGCTTTGGATTGCCACCCCCTATCGCTTCCCTTACTGTAACGGTGAGGGGTTTGGCCTTTTCCCATATTTCATCCATCTTCCCATCAATAATCGGCGGCGTTTTTGTATAAGAAGCCTCCCAAATCGGAGGCATATCTTCAACACACCATCCATATCCTATATAAATGGACAGGAAAATGAGCGCTGATACGCAAATTTTTTTCATGCCGCGCCTCCAGTTTTTAAAAGATTTATAGTAAACGCAAAAAATAAGTATACATGAGCCGCTCTAACATCCGGCTGGATAGTCAACGCTTTTTAAAAAGCGTTGGCTATCCTTTCTCTTCATGGATTGACAGAATGGAATTTCATGGGCATCAAAATACTTATCCTTTTGGTTCCAGCTCGTCCGGGTCAGGATTTGTTTTTTTTTTGAAGCCATGTTTATGAAGTTTATATCGCATGGACCGGAAACTAAGGCCCAGCAATTCACCGGCTTTTTTAATGGATCCGCCGGCGGAATCCATGGCCTTAAGAATAAGATTTTTTTCAGTGGATTTCAATAACTTTTCCAAGTCTATTTTGTTTTCCCCCCTGAGGTCCGCTTCCTCTATAATGGCTTGGCCGCTCCCGCTTCCCAGCCTGGCGTCCCGGATATTTTCCGGAAGGCTTTCTTCTATGATGACCTGGCCTGCTTCCAGCACAACCATCCTCTCAATCACATTCTCCAACTCACGGACGTTGCCGGGCCAATGGTAGCCCTCCAGGGCCGCCATGGCCTTCTTGGAAATGCCCTTGATCTCCTTCCCCTCGGACAGGCAGTATTTTTTTATGAAATGCTCCACGAGATGCGGAATATCCTCTTTTCTTTCGCTCAGGGGAGCAAGGTTGATGATAATGACGTTCAACCGATAATAAAGATCCTCGCGAAACGTCCCGTTTTTAACGCATTCCAGCAGGTCCCTGTTCGTTGCGGCCAAAATCCGCACGTCAACATGTATGTCCTTGGTCCCCCCTACCCGCTTGAATTCCATCTCCTGTAGCACGCGGAGCAGCTTCACCTGGACGGACAAGGGCGCGTCCCCTATCTCATCCAGGAAAAAAGTGCCGCCGTCCGCCATTTCCAGAAGACCCGCCTTGTTGGCGTCCGCGCCGGTGAAGGCCCCCTTCTGGTATCCGAACAATTCGCTTTCCAGCAGGGTCTCCGGCATGGCGCCGCAACTTATCGAGACAAAAGGCCCGTTCCTTCTCCTGCTGTTGTAATGAATAGCCTTCGCGACCAGTTCCTTGCCTGTGCCGCTCTTCCCTGTGATCAGAACGCTGGTCCTGGCGTCGGCGACCTTGCGTATGAGGTCAAAGACGCGCAGCATCTCAGGACTTCTGCCGATGATATTTGAAAATACATATTTCTCCCGCAGTTCCCCCTTTAGAAAAATATTTTCCTCGGCCAGCCTTTTCCTTTCCAGGCCTTTTTGGATAACCAGCTTGATCTCATCAACATTGAACGGCTTTGTAATGTAATCATACGCGCCCCTCTTCATGGCCTCAACGGCCGACTCCGTTGTGCCATAAGCGGTAATAAGGACCACTGGCGTTTGAGGGGAAAACTCCTTGATTGCGCCCAGGAGGTCCATGCCGCCGGATTTCGGCATTTTTATGTCCGTCAAGACAAGATCAAAGGATTCATTCCGGATAAGGTGAAGGGCCTCTTCACCATTTTCGGCCGTGCTTACGTCATATCCTTCCTTCTCCAGCATGATCCGCAAAAAGTCGCGCATGCTTTTTTCGTCATCCACAACCAATATATTTTCCATGTGTTCTTCTGTTATTATAGTCAACTAATAGTAATTTGTGATTTATTTGCAATTTGGGATTCGGGCTTATTCTATAGAGCCTACGCATAAATAAGAAAAAGTCTTTTAAATCAACAAGGTATTCTTTTTTATTGGATAAAAAAATTGTAAAAATTTCACCTTCCATGCTTATGCTCATTTACAGGCATGGCTATTTTACAGGCCGTTATGA
>JACRGO010000087.1 GCA_016212295.1 Nitrospinota bacterium
AGAAGCTGTCTTGAAAAAATGTTTATACTGAGGCATGAATAAGAAGCCCCTTAACACACCCCGGCCTTCGGCCACCCCTCTCAAGAGGGGAATTTTTTAAAAACAAATTTTCAGACGCCGCTGACAACTCAAATTTCTGAACAATTTTTATAATTTCCTGTACATGAACGTAATAATATAATGGCCTGTTGAAAAGGCGCCGTCATATATAAATTCCCCTCTTGAGAGGGGTGGCCGAAGGCCGGGGTGTGTTAAGAATTTCTCCGGCTATTTGCTTGCAAGCCTTAATGTTTTTTTCAAGACAGCTTCAAAGATATTCCGCGTAAATATCCAAGAGCTGACACCTGATCCCCGGCGCCTGTTATTCATGGAAAATACCGAGAACAAAAAAATCCTAAAGGCCGCGGGCTCCATAGCCGGGGCCACCCTGCTTAGCCGGACTCTGGGATTTATCCGGGACATGATAGTCGCGCGCTTCTTCGGGGCCACTGCCTCGGCGGACTCCTTTTACGTGGCCTTCAGGATACCAAACCTGTTCCGCGAGCTTTTCGCCGAGGGCACCATGTCCGCCGCCTTTGTCCCGGTTTTCACAGAGTACCTGACCACAAAGGACAAGGAAGAGGCCAGGGAACTCGCGTCAGGGGCCTTTTCCGCGCTCCTGCTTTCCGTTGCAGTGGTGGTGGGGATAGGGATCATCGCCGCTTCCTATATGGTAATGGCCATTGCCCCCGGCTTTACCGCCGATCCCGTGAAGTTTACCGAAACGGTTTTCATGGCCCGCCTGATGTTCCCCTACCTGCTCTTCATCAGCCTCGCCGCACTGGCAATGGGGATGCTTAATTCCCTCGGCATATTTTTTGTCCCCGCGCTTACGCCGGTTGTCCTGAACATAATCATCATCTCCACTATCATCATCCTGGCCCCGATAGTGGACCCTCCGGTCTCGGCTGTCGCTTACGGGGTTGTTCTCGGGGGCCTTTTCCAGTTTTTATTCCAGGTCCCCTTTCTGAAAAAAAAGGGGATGCTCCCTCGAATCCGTTCCTTTCGCGCCCACCCCGGGGTCAGGAAGATTTTCAGGCTCATGGGTCCGGTGGTGGGGGGCCTTTCGGTCACGCAAGTCAACCTTTTCGTGAACACCATCCTGGCTTCCTTCCTTGCCGTGGGGAGCGTGAGTTACCTCTATTACGGGATGCGCCTGGTCCATTTTCCCCTCGGCATTCTGGGGATCGCCATCTCCACCGCCATTCTTCCCTCCTTTGCCGCAATGGCCGCCAGGAAAGACGTGAAGGGCCTTACTGATACCCTTGGCTTCGGATTGCGGTTCGTTTTATTCATCACGGTCCCTGCCATGGTGGGGCTGATTTTCCTGCGGGTCCCGCTGGTGAATCTGCTTCTACAGCGGGGCCAGTTCGATTTCGACGCCACGGTGGGGACAGCAGGCGCGATTTTGCATTACTCCGTGGGGCTTTGGTCCTATGCCTCGGTGAGGGTGGTGACCCAGGCGTTTTATTCCCTGCAGGACACCAAGACCCCAATGAAGGCCGCGGTCCTGTCCGTAGCCGTCGGCATTGCCACGAGCCTGGCCCTTATGCCCTTTCTGGAGCACCGCGGCCTGGCCCTTTCCACCTCTTTGTCCTCCATGGCTAACCTGACCTTTCTCCTGTACCGGTTCAGGAAAAAAAATGAATTTTATTTAAAAGAGGTCCTGGAGGCCGCGGCCCGTTCCACTTTCGCGGCTGTTCCAATCGCCCTGGCCGGTTTTTGGGTGTCCATTTTTTTTCCCTGGAACGAACCCGGAGACACCCTTTTAAAATCCGGCGTCATAGGGCTTACAGTCATCGTATCAATACTCCTGTATTTTTTAATTCACCGCCTCATGAAGAGTCCGGAGTTGTCGTTCTTGATGTCGCAAATAAAACATTGAACTTAATAATACAAAAAGCTATACTGTTAGTATGAATTTTAATATTACTCCAAGGGTGAATAAATGAAGGCCGCCATTTCCATACCTGACGAAATATTCAAGGATATAGAGCAATTATCAAAGGAGTTAAAGCGCTCGCGAAGCAAGGTAATAGCGGATGCCGCGAAAGAATACATAGAAAAGCAAAAAAACCTGAAGATGCTTGAAACCCTGAACGCGGTTTATTCGGAAGAGGAAACAAAACAGGAATCGGATATTAGGGACAAGGGTAAAAAGCAATATTCTAAACTAGCCGGCATGGAAAAATGGTAATTAAGCAGGGCGATATATTTTGGGTGGATTTGGGCCCTCCATCAGGTTCCGCGCCTGGTTTCAAGCATCCTCATGTGGTAATCCAGAATAATATTTTTAATCAAAGCAGGATTAACACCGTGGTTGTTTGTGCCTTGACCTCCAATCTCAAGCGCTCGAAAGCGCCTGGAAATGTGTTATTGCCGAAGGGCGAAGCAAATCTTCCCAAGGATAGCGTAGTAAATATATCTCAAATTATAACAATTGATAAGTCTGATTTGAAGGAAAAAATAGGAGCGCTTTCTGAATCCCGTATAAGGCAAATTATAGAGGGAATCAAACTGCTCTTGGAGCCAAGAACATAGCTTCGCAAGTTTATTGATTTCATTAACTTTAGTCACTTGAAACTATAGCTCACTTTAGTCACTCGCGCTGCAATCCCGTTGATTTTCAAATAAAAACTTTGAAATTCCGACACAGTAATATAAGTAGTTATACTTAGTCAAAATACGTAGTTCTACGTATTTACATTGCCCGCCTTTTGGTTTAAATTAATCCCAGAATTTCAAAAGTATCTCTCTTAACAGGAGAAAACCAATGGCCGCCTTTCAAAGCTCAAGCCCTTTTATTCCTCATACTTTTTTACTCCCGGTGGCCGCAATTACAGGTTTGATGGGATTTGCCGTCGGACATTCAGGGAAATCCCCATGGGCCGGAGGATTATGCGTGTTGGTGGTTCTCCTGGCTATTGCCTTCTTCATGGCGCGGGCACTGATGAAACGGGTGAAGGAAAGCGAAACAAGGGCGCGTTTGGTTTTCGAAAACGTGGTGGACGGGATCATGGCCATTGATGATTCGGGAGTTATCTGGTCCTTCAATCCCGCGGCGGAGGACATTTTCGGTTATAGAGCCTACGCATAAATAAGAAAAAGTCTTTTAAATCAACAAGGTATTCTTTTTTATTGGATAAAAAAATTGTAAAAATTTCACCTTCCATGCTTATGCTCATTTACAGGCATGGCTATTTTACAGGCCGTTATG
>JACRGO010000088.1 GCA_016212295.1 Nitrospinota bacterium
ATTACACCTTTTTATCAATTCCCCTGTTGTGAGGGGTGGCCGAAGGCCGGGGTGTGTAAACAAGCTTCTTCTCATTCGTGAATTCGTGTTACGCATTTAAAAAACTTTGCTAAAAAAACAAAGTTTTATGGATTTGCAGTACAGATATCCACAATTTTTTTTTAAAACCAGTGTCCTTGATGTCTATATTTTTCTTCGCGTCTCCGCGGTTAATTTTTAATTTCTAAGTCTTTCAATCTCTCCATAATCCTTTTATATTCCACCGGGAAGGCGATTTTGCTGTATATGGTAAGGGCTTCCCTGTAGGCTTCGATTGCCTTATTTTTAAAATCCTTCCCGCCTGCCATGAATAGATTTTCATAGGCAGTTCCAAGATTGTTCATTGTCATTGCGTAATCAACAGGAAATAAATCCTTTGTTCTTATAGCCAGTGCCTCCTTGAAGCAATGGATCGCGTTTTCAAGATTCTCCCCCCTGTCCCCCGCGGGTAAATTACTATAGGCAGTTCCAAGATTGTTCATTGTCATTGCGTAATCCACAGGAAATAAATCCTTTGTTCTGATACCCAGGGCCTCCTTGAAGCAATGGATCGCGTTTTCAAGATTCTCCCCCCTGTCCCCTGTAGGTAAATCACTATAAGCAGATCCAAGATTGTTCATTGTCATTGCGTATTGAACAGGAAATGAATCCTTTGTCCTGATAGACAGGGCCTCCTTGTAGCAATGGATTGCGTTTTCAAGATTCTCCCCCCTATCCCCTGTGGGTAAATTCCAATAGGCATTCCCAAGATTGTTCATTGTTGCAGCGTAATCAACGGGAAATGAATCCTTTGTTGTGATAGCCAGGGCCTCCTTGTAGCAATGGATCGCGTTTTCAAGGTTCTCCCCCCTGTCCCCCGCTGGTAAATTACTATAGGCAATTCCAAGATTGTTCATTGTCGTTGCGTATTGAACAGGAAATGAATTTTTGCTATAGATAGCCAGGGCCTCCTTGAAGCAATGGATCGCGTTTTCAAGATTCTCCACCCTGTCCCCTGTGGGTAAATCGCAATAGGCATTCCCAAGATTGTTCAGGAGAGAGCCGATCTTTTCCGCTTTATTAAGGCCCCTGTAATAAGGCATTACCTCATTAAAGGTCTTTATGGCGCGTTCATAATTTCCAGTCTCGTAATATAACCCGGCAAGGGGTTCCATTATATTCGGGACCAGGAAGTCCTCCTTAAGCCCTTCCTCTCCTCCTTTCCTCAATTGCTTCTCATACATCTTTATCGCAAACTCAGTCTCCTTTTTTTTGCCCGCAGTCTCCTGGGCGAATCTTTCCATCCGTCCCCTGTCCTGCCTGAATGCCTCTGTTGTCCCGGTTTCGGATGCAATAATGCCTTCCTGCTGAAAGCTGTATTTCTGGCTTATCCAGTGGTAAAGGTCCGGGGCGTATTTCTGAAGGAGGCGGGACATATCAGGGGAAGCAAAAAACACCACCTCCTTGTCGAGTTCGTGCATGGGCTCCCTGCTGTAGTTCAATCTCCTGATAAAACCCTTTTTTTCCTCCTCTCCCGGCAGCCCGGAGTCGAGATTATAGACAAACAATATGTCCGCCTCCTGCTTTTTTATAATCTCCCGCAGGAATTCCGACACGCCGTCTTCCCTGTTCCTGGCTTTCAAATCCGCGTCCACGACCCTTTTGCCTCCCTTTCCAGCCTCTATCCTTATCCTGCGCATAATGTCCTCTTCTATTTCCCTGCTGCCTGTCTCGATCAGGAACAGGCCGCTGTCCTTGCACAGGAGGGAATGGGCCAGGACGCCGAACTCTTTTAAATCTATCATATCTTTTTCATGTCCCTGAGAAGGTCGACCACTATGGGATGGATGTCAAACCACTGCCTGCCGTTGTATTCAAGGACCGCCTGGGTATTAAGGAGGACAAGGATGGGATTGTCCATTTCAAGGATTTTATTATTGTCCCTGTGAATCTTCACAAGTCTCTCGTAGAGCGCGGACGCGGTGACCTCAAAGCCGGATTCATTGACGTCAACAATCGTCCTGTTATAATCCGCCTTGACCTTATCTATGCCGTATTCGATCTTGTCCCTTTTGATAGTGGATTCTTTCTTGCTTTTGCCCGCCATTGAAGCGTTTTCTATTATCTTGAAAAGGTCTCTTATGTTTCCTCCTGATTTTTCCAGGGCGAGTTTCCTGGCGTCGCCATCCATCAAGGACAAATCCATCCTTTTTCCCACTATGGCCTCCAGGATGTCCCTGCCTTCCTTGGAAGGGCTTCCGTCGCGATTGTTTATCTTTATCATGGGGAAAGTGACTTTCTCGTATTTGGATTCAAGGTTCTTGTAGAAAGGGGAGTTAAGGAAAAAGATGTGTATGCTGAATATCATCCTGGTGTTGACCTCGCTCAGGATGCCGGAGTGCTCGTAGAATATGTCCCTTGCCTTTCCGCACTCCAGTTTGTCCGCGTCCTCTATGATTATCAGAAGGGACTTATTCTCCTTCTTCAAGGACAATTCCATCTCGTTTATAAGGAGATTGCAGTAGTTTTTCAAGGCGCTTATGCCGGGTTCGATCTTTCTCCTCATCTCCGTCTGGGTCTTGCCTGACATTTTAAAATGGTTTTTTACTTCCGCGATCAGTCCGAAGATGTTTTCAAGCAGTCCCCCGCCGGCCTTGACGCCAGTGGCTATCTCCATTCCATAAGCGGTCTCTTCGAGCTTGATCTCGGTCGTTTCGCCAAGCCATGAGTGGATGTTTTCGATTAATTTCTGGTTCCTGATATACCCCGCCCTTTTGCCCTCGGAAAAAATCTTTTCCATCAGGGTGAATATGAGGTCAATATAGTCTATGTTGTATATGTCCAGTTCGTCCCTGACGGAGAAGGTGATGGTGAAATATTCGCCCCTTATCATCCTTCTAAGCCGGTTCAGCTCCGTGGATTTCCCCGAACCCCGATGCCCCGCGAAGAGGAGCTTGATATTCGGGGTACGCAGTTTGTCTGTAATCTCGTCGATAAAGGAAATGTAACTGTCCCTGGCCTCCCCGGTTTCCACATGAAAGGAATCCAGCTCGTCCTCATTGAGCGGGACAGGACGAAACGAGTTTGGAACATCATCTATAACCAATGCCTTTTTTAACATTATTGCCTCCCGCCAGGATTTTTAAATACATCGGATTATGCCGTTAACTCCATAAGGCTTTATCGTGTAAAGATTATAAGTCCGTGAAATTTTGCTGTCAAACAAGAACTTTTGTGAATTGATACCGCCATTGCGTTATTTTACAGATGGTTATAGGATTATGTATAATAGCCCACGAATGATTACGGTTTAAGGACCTGACGTCTGGCAAACTTAAAAAAAGGAGATTAATGTCATGCCATCGGAAAGATTCGGAAGTTTTCTGGTTAATAGAGGCATTGTTCAGGAAGAGGACATACTGGCGGCCCTTGATTATCAACGCAAAACGCGCCCGCCGATCGGCAAGATAGCCTTGTTGAGAAAAATGCTTACAATGAAGCAGGTGGTAAAGATCCTTAATGAGCAGTGCGACACCCACAAGCTGTTCGGGGAAATCGCCGTGGACCTGGGTTTCTTGAAAAAGGAGGACGTGAGAAACCTTCTGGACATACAAAAAAAGGAAGGGCCTCTATTGGGAGACGCGCTTGTAGCTCTGAAAAAGTTGGACCAGCAAACGCTGGAACGGCAGTTGGAGGATTATTTCCATTTAGTGGGGCAAGGCTGAGTTTATCGCCCTTCGGGCGGACTTTCTATTCCGCCTTCCGTCCATTCCGGTTTTGATTGCGGTCAATGGCCTTCACCAGCCACCACCACGTAGCCCATCCCAGAGCCGCCATCGCCAATGTGAACACCCCGTATGAAATGCGCCAGTCCAAGTCCCGCATGATCATGCTGTATTCAGACATTCCAAAGATGCCGGCTATAAGGTTAAGAGGGAGAAACACCACGTTTATAATGGTGAGGTTCTTCAGCAAGACGTTCATGTTGTTGTTGATGATCGTGCCGCGCGCGTCCATGAGGCCGGACAGGACCGTCGAATAAATACTGGCCTGTTTGCTTGCCTGCTGGCTCTCGATGATGACGTCATCCAGAAAACCGACCTGTTCCGACGTGAGTTTGAGCCTGTCTGGAGCGCCGCGCAATTTCGACAGGACCGTGAAGTTGGCCTCAAGGGCGTCATGGTAATAAACAAGGCTCTCGCCTAACGCGAACATCTGCAGGAGGTAACGGTTCTCCATGGACGTGATCAGCTTGGCTTGCAGCTCCTGCGATATCATCTTGATGGCCTTGAGGTGCCCCTGGTAGTGGTGCACGGTGTGCAAAAGAATGCGAAGGGCGCAGTCCCCGACTGATTCGACCCGCTTGAAATCCCGCCCGGCCATCGGGAGCTCGCCGCAAGGCAGTATGAGCGCCATCTTGTTTTGCCTGAGCACTATGCCGACCGATGACACCTCGAATTGAATCGCGTCAGCGCGGGAAGAAACGTTGTCCGGGCGTTTCCAGATTATGAATGTGCTGTCCCTGGAGCTTTCCACGCGCGGGACTTCGTCCTGGTCGTAGATCGCTTCCAGGTCAAGCGGATCCAAGTCAAACAACTGCTGCAAATCTTCTTTCTCGGAATCCGTCGGCTGGTAGTACACTAATACGCTTGCCTCGTCTTTTTCACATTGCGCGAGTTTAGCGGACTCAATTTTGTAGGTTGCTATCATGGGTTTTCTCCGTGGCGCAAACTTTTAAAACTTTGTTTTTTTATTGTAAATGAAAAAATCAGGTGTTACAAATTTGATTGCCGCCAAGGGCCGCGCTGTATTCATTCATTGCGTTTTCGTCCACCCCAAGGGTCCGCAAGGCCGGTGGTATCCTTTCCGGATCGAGTTTCAGGGCGGAGAGAAAATGCGAGTACGCCTTGTTCTGTTTTTCCCTTCCAGCCTCCGGGTCCGCGTCCAGGCTCTTAGACCATTCCATGCAGGTCCTCCCGCAATTAAAATGCAGCCCGTCGTCTGAGGGGTAGCGTCCGAGAAGTTCCTCGTAACTTTCCACCGCCTCCTTGAATCTGCCCAGTTTCCTCAGCCGCCTGTTTTCCTTGTCGCGCTCCTCAATATCGTCCACAGCCTTCTGGATCGCCTGCTCTATCAACTCCATGGCCTTCTTGACCTTGTTGAACAACTGAAAAACGCCTTTTATCTTTTCCTGTCTGCCTTTATTTTTGGGGTCTTTTTCAATGAACCTTGAAAGCCTCTTCTCGCCTTCCTCCTCCATGCCGTGCTCAAAATATGATTTTCCCACGGACAGGGCGAATTCGTCCAGATCCTCCTGTGAAGCCGCCGTCTTGCCCATTGCCTTTTCCGCCGCGTTGAAACAGCCCTCGGCCAGCTTCTTTTTTTCCGGGTCCTCGTATTTAAGGTAGCAGGCGCCCTTGGCGGTCAATGCCTTTTTAAGGATTTTGCATTGCTCCTCAACGTTTTCCTGGGTCCTGCTCTTGTCAATGGACCTGTTAAAGTTTTCCAGGGCCTCCTCCAGTTCCTTGTTCATCATCAGGGCGTTGCCGTAGTCGATCAGCACATCCGGGTTTTCCGCCTCCCTGGGATTTTGCAGGACAAGTTTCAGGGCCTTCTTCGCGGCCTCGTATTCCCCCAGGTCAATTGAGACGCGGGCAAAGTCCTTGTTGATAAGGACGCTGAGCGGATTTATCCGCAGCGCCAGCTTCAGTATCTCCTTGGCCTTTTCCTTGTTTCCGTTCCAGTAATAAAGCTCCGCCAAGTGGTGCTTGGCGCGGAGATAGTAAGGGTTTTTGTCCGCCGAGGTTATGAAATTATACTCCGCCTCGCTGTTGCGGCCCAGCTTCCTTAAAACGAGTCCGATAGCGTCATAGGCAATGGCGCAATTTGGAAAATATTTAAGAATGGCCCTGTAGAGCGTCACCGCGTCCTGGAATTTATTCAACCGCTCGTACACGTCCCCGGCGAACAGAGTGCCCCATATCTTGTTTTTGTCCTGGCCGCTGGATTGGAGGTTCAGGATGATTGCCTCGCGGTGCTTGTTTTGTCCGATAAGTTGGACTGTTTCCATCCGGACAATTTTCTTTGAGCAGGCGTCGCTGACCAGGGAGCAGATTTTAGCGGTTTTGAAGGGCTTTTGTAGTATCCCGTCGGAATTGTACTCCGGGGGAAAGTCGGCCGGTATCTTTTCCTTGTCCCTGAGGAGCAGGAACGCCAGGGCCTTTTCCTGGTAGCCATAGGCGTAAAGGTGGTCAATGAGGTTTATTCCCATGTCCTCCCCCCTCAGCCTGTAGTTTATGAAATAAAGGTCGAAATCGGCCCGCTCCATAAGGTCCAAGGCATGGGCGGTCCTCCTGCACTTTTCTATTTTAACGAACCCGATGTTTTTCAGCGCGTTAAAAAGCATGTTGGAGGACACGTCTTCATGCTCCACTATCATCACCTTGACGTCCTCCATGCCTTTCTTCACGCCCCTGGCCGCGTCCCTTATGTTTTTTTTCAGGTCCTGGTAGTTCATTAGGAAACATTTTGGATTTTAGATTTGTGATTTTAGATTTGTGGCAAGTTTTTTCTCTTTATAGAGCCTACGCATAAATTAAAAATCAGCAAATCTATTTTTAAAAATACAATAAAAACAATAAGTTAGGTTTTTAGCCTAAAATAATCGCGGAATTTAATTTGTAAAATTCTTTCAAAAAATCCAAAAAATGCACATAAA
>JACRGO010000089.1 GCA_016212295.1 Nitrospinota bacterium
AAAGGTGTCTCCAATGTCGCGCAAAAGATGAGGCAACTACACCGTAGCGCCAGGTTGGTCTTCGATTACCTGCGCATGACAAAAAACTCCTGCACCCTTAATGGCGTGTGAGATATGGTAGAACAAATTTACCGTGGGGGAGTTTTTGGCAAGGCAAAGGTTAAGGGCTAAGGGCAAAAGGCAAAGGGTTAATGGAAACTGAAAACCGTTAACCGTTAACCGGCAACTGGAAACTTGTCACTCGCCACTAAAAACCTCCTACCCTTCAATATGGGTCCGGCGCCACAAATCAAAGAGGAAGAGGGACCAGACCAATCGGAAGTCCGCGCTGCCCCTGGAGTAAAAATCGTCCAGCAGCCCTGCCACCGCGTGGTGATTGAAAATCCCGGCCCTCTTCACATTCTCCGCCGAAAGGTTTTTCATGATCCAGGGCTTCAATGGACCTTTCATCCACAAAGGAATGGGGAAACTGAATCCCATCTTCTTCCTTTCATGCGCCTCCGGCGGGATCAGGTCCTTGATGGACTCGATAAATATCCTTTTTCCGTCCTTGAAGGAAGGGGGCATCTCCCCGGCCAAGTCCAGTATGTCCTCATCAAGTAGCGGGAAGCGGACCTCCAGGGCGTGGGCCATTGCCATGACGTCAGAGTCCCGCAGCAGGGTGTTCTGCATATAGGTCTTCAGCTCCATGCAGGAGACCGCCTCCCTGGGATCAAGCCCCTTCCTCGCCCCTGAGTAACAGGCAAGCAGTTCCTGGAAGGGAAACCGCTCCGGCGCTGGTCCGGCCAGGGACCTTTTAATCGAGTCCCCGGAAAAGACCATTCTCATGGCCCGGTAAGCGGCGGAAAAGGGGTCGGGCCCATTCAACACCTCCGGCAGCCTTCCGTTCAGTCCGAAGGCCTCGGCCATGCCCTTTGCCAGCGAAAAGGCCCCGCGCCGGACGCCGTTGGGAAGAGAGAAGAGCGGCGTGGTCATGGAAAGGACCCGGTGCATCATCTGAAAGATATGGTATCCGAAAAAAAGCTCGTCTCCACCCAGGCCGGACAAGGCCACGGTGACGCGCTTTTTGGTGTATTTGGAAATAAGATAGGTGTTGAGGCCGTCGCCGGAAGGCTGGTCCATGGCGCGGATTATCAGCGGCAATTCCTCAATCAGGTCCCGCGCCGTGATCTCTATTTCGTTATGCCTGCTTGAATTTTTTTCCGCCACCTTGCGGGCGTATGGAAGTTCGTTGAATTCCCCTTCCGGGAAGCCGATGGAAAAGGTCTCGATATCCGTCCGGCCCAATTCGCGAAGTATGCCGGCTATGACGCTTGAGTCCACGCCTCCGCTCAGGAAAACCCCGACCGGGACGTCGCCCACCAGCATGGAGTCCACTGAATCGAAAAGGGATTTCCTCAATCTCGTTTTATATTCCTCGAAGGAAGGCCCCTCCTTGCCGGAGCGGAATTTCATGTCCCAGTAGCAGCGGACCCGGATTCTTTTTCCATCGAAAATCAGATAGTGGCCCGCCGGCAGGGTTTCGATCCCCTTGTATATTGTGTGGGGCGGGGCAACGGAGTTACACTCCAGAAAGGAAACCAGGCCGTTCGGGTCCAATTCCTTGGGTAAGAAACCCGAAGCCAGGACCGCCCGCGCCTCTGAGGCGAAGATTACCGTATCCCCCCTTCTGGCAAAGTAGACAGGCTTGATCCCAAGCCTGTCCCTTGCCAGCATCAGTTGTTTCTTCCTGGAGTCCCATATCGCGAAGGCGAACTGGCCCTTCAATTTCTCCGGCGTCCCTTCCCCTTCCTCTTCATACAGATGAAGAAGGACCTCGGTGTCTGATTGGGAAAGAAACCTGTGCCCCTTTTTCAAAAGCTCCTCGCGCAAGGGCCGGAAATTAAAGATAGTGCCGTTGAATACCACGGCAAGGCTTTTGTCCTCGTTGAACATCGGTTGATGGCCGTTTTGGCTCAGGTCGATGACGCTCAATCTCCTGTGGCCCAGGCCTGCGCCGTGGTCGAGGAAGAGGCCGGAGTCATCCGGTCCCCGGTGGGATTGGGCAACGTTCATCTTTTCCAGGGCCTCTTTACCCAGGTTCTTTCCCTTGCTGAAAAATCCGCAGATGCCGCACATAATAAAACCTTTATAGTTATCAGTTATCAGGTTTCAGGGGGCAGTGGGACAAGGAGCCGCATATCTTTCCTGACGCCTGATCCCTGAAACCTGACTCCTGGTAACTGACAACTGTCCCCCGCACACTGTTTTCTAGTATAATCGCTTAGGAACATCTTTCGCCACTTGAATGTTTGAATACATCGAAATTTATTTTGTTTGCGGACACGCCGCGCTTATGCAAATCAACCATGCCGTTTTCACATCCGCGTTTGGAAAAATTTTCACCGCGTCCACGCCAAGTGGATTATGCCGGTTGCATATAATGGAGGAAGGGGCAAGCAGTGGAGAGGCATTGGAAGAGCTGGCGCTTAGCTATCCGAAGGCAGTGATCAACGGCGAGTCCAAGCTCTTGAGGGAGGTCCGGCAAGAGGTATTGGAATATCTGGCCGGACGGGGGAAAAAATTTTCCGCTCCGTTGGATCTTCAGGGGACTCCTTTTCAACTAGCCGTTTGGAAGGAGCTTATAGGAATTCCATACGGCGAGACACGCTCCTATGGCCAGATAGCGGCCAAGGCGGGAAGTCCAAAGGCGGCAAGGGCCGCGGGAATGGCATGTAACCGGAACCCCGTTGCCATAATAGTCCCCTGCCACAGAGTGGTGGGATCGGACGGCCGGTTGGTTGGTTACGCAGGAGGGCTGGAGATCAAGAGAAGGCTTCTGTATCTGGAGCAAGGATTGATGAACTTAACGCCCTTCTGGCGAAGTTAATAGTCATTAGTCACGGGTCATTATGGTATCTTTCTGTTTATCAATGACTATTGACCAATGACTATTATCTGATGTCGCTAATATGCAACTGTTTGATTCATAAGCGGAAAAAATGGAAATTCCTATACTATTAAAACCCATGCCCCATAAAATCTTCCTTATAGACGGCAGTTCCTATATATTCCGGGCCTTTTATGCCATCCGGACCTCCCTTGCCAATTCAAAGGGAACCCCCACCAACGCCGTCTACGGCTTCGCGCGGATGCTGCTGAAAGTCATCCGGGACGAACAACCGGACTACCTGGCCGTGGTTTTCGATTCCGGCGGGAAGACGACCAGGCACGGATACTATCCGGAATACAAGGCCAACCGCGCCGCCATGCCTGAAGAACTTGCGCCGCAGATCCCATACATCCATGAGTTAGTGAAATCATTCAACATCGGGGTCGTGTGCCTGGAGGGGGTCGAGGCGGATGACATCATCGGGACCCTCGCCGTGAAGTCGAGACAAGAAGGCTTCGACGTCACTATAGTAAGCGGCGACAAGGACATGATGCAGCTTGTCGGGGACGGCGTCACCATGCTGGACACAATGAAGGATAAGAGGATAGGTCCGGCGGAGGTCAAGGAGAAGTTAGGCGTCGGCCCGGAAAAGGTCATAGACCTGATGGGCCTCATGGGGGATTCCTCTGACAACATTCCAGGCGTCCCGGGGATCGGCCCAAAGACCGCCCTGGAATTGGTCCTGGAATTCGGGGACATGGAAAACGCCATTGCCCATGCAGGGGAGATCAAGAAAAAAAGCGTCCGGGAAAAGCTTTCCCAATTCGCGGAACATGCGCGGCTTAGCAGGAGGCTCGTGACCATTGACACCGGCCTGGAACTGGCCGTGAGGCCGGAGGACCTGAAGAGACGGGAGGTTGACCGCGAGGCTGTGGCCCGGCTGTTCAAGGAGTTGGAGTTCTCCACCCTGCTTCAGGAATTATCGCTTGCCGCCTCGCCAGCGGAAAGGCCTGAAAAAAATTACCGGACCATTTTCCTTTGGGAGGAATTGGAGGAGGTACTTAATAAAATAATAGAGGCTGGTTCCTTCGCCCTGGACCTCGAAACCACCAGCATCCGGCCCGTCTTCGCGAAGATAGTGGGGATATCCCTTTCCTTCCAGCCGCATCAGGCCTTTTACATCCCCCTGGCCCATGATTACTTAGGATGTCCACAACAGCTTGGCCGCGCGGCGGTGTTGAAGAAACTCAGGCCCGTTCTCGAAGATCCGGGAATAAATAAATTCGGACAAAATATCAAATACGAAAAAATCGTCCTCCGGAACGCTGGGATAGAATTGCGGGGAATAGACTTTGACACAATGATCGCCTCTTATCTCCTGGAGCCGAACAAGAGGAACCATAATCTGGACTCCCTGGCCCTGGAGTACCTGGACCACAAGACCACCACCTACAAGGAAGTGGCTGGGACAGGGCAAAAGGAGGTCCCTTTTTCTCAAGTGTCCATACAGGCGGCCACTGATTATTCCTGCGAGGACGCTGACGTCACCTTCCTGCTCACTCAAAAGCTCCGGCCCATGCTCCGGTCCCAGGGCCTGGAGGAACTCTTCCGCGATATCGAGCTGCCCCTTTTGGAGGTGCTGGCGGAAATGGAAATGAACGGGGTCGGGATCGACAGCGGCCTTCTGCGCGAGATGTCAACGTGCCTTGAAACCCAGTTGAATCTGCTTACTGACCGCATACATAAAATCGCCGGAGAGGAATTCAACATCAACTCCCCCAAGCAACTGGCCCAAATCCTCTTCGAGAAACTCCAACTCCCTGCGCAAAGAAAGACCAAGAGCGGGTTTTCCACGGACGAAGAGGTGCTGGAAAGCCTGGCCGCGCGGCATGAACTTCCTGCGGAGGTATTGAATTACAGAAAGCTGAGCAAGCTGAAATCCACTTACGTTGACGCCTTGCCGGCGCTTGTCCATCCGGAAACCGGCCGGGTCCATACCTCCTTCAACCAGACTGTCGCGGCCACGGGACGCCTCAGCAGCACGGACCCCAACGTGCAGAATATTCCGGTCCAGACCGAGATTGGAAGGGAGGTGCGAAAGGCGTTCGTGGCCGGGAAAGGGCATTTGATCCTCTCGGCGGACTATTCCCAGGTGGAGCTGCGCCTCCTGGCCCATCTCTCGGAGGACGAGCACCTGATGGAGTCCTTCAAGGCCGGAGAGGACATCCATTCAAGGACCGCCTCGGAGGTCTTTCACGTCCTCCCGGAAATGGTCACTCCTGAGATGAGACGGATGGCCAAGGCGGTTAATTTCGGAATCATTTACGGGATGTCCGCCTTCGGATTGGCAAAAGAGCTAGGGGTGGGCCAGAGGGAGGCCAGGGAGTTTATCGACAATTACTTCCGATTGTACAAGAAGGTCCAGAATTTTATTGATACGACCGTTGAGAAGGCGCGCGCAACGGGTTTTGTTTCCACCATCATGGGAAGGAGGCGTGGCATCCCGGAGTTGGCCAGCCCGGTAAAGGGCCTGCGTGAATTCGGCGCAAGGATGGCTGTTAACACCCCTATTCAAGGGTCGGCCGCGGACCTGATAAAAATCGCGATGATCCGTATCCATAATCGGATGAGGGAAGAACAGCTTCTGTCCAGGATGGTCCTACAGGTCCATGATGAACTGGTTTTCGAGGTCCCGGAACCGGAAAAGGATGTTATGATGGAGTTGGTTCGCAGGGAAATGGAGCAGGTCCATCCGCTGAAGGTCCCGTTGGTTGTTGACCTTCATTCCGGAGCGAATTGGGACGAGGCGCATTGATTGGGGATGAACTTAACGCCCTTAGGGCGGACTTTAAAGAGTCATTGGTCACTGGTCATTAGGGGGTCTTCCTGCTTATCAATGGCAAATGACTATTGACTATAACCTGATGTCGCTAATATGCAAGTCTTTGATTCATAAGCGATAAAAATGGAAATTCCTGTCCTATCGAAATTTATTTTAGTTGCGGCCATGCGAGCGAAGAGTTATATTAATAACACGGGTTCCAATTTTTTTTTAATTATTTTTCAGGAGAAAAAAAATGAAACGACTGCTTATATTGGCGTTGTTGGTCTTTTTGCCCGCCTCTCTTTACGCGGCCCAGGGGTTGGGAGACGGCATAGGAAAGGGCATGGGCGGCGTAGCATCCGGCGGCATCACCGCCAGCCAGGCCCTGTTCTCCCTGCAACTGCCCGGAAACTATTCCATATCCGGCAAGGTCACCGCTAACAAAAAACCTCTCAAGGGAGTGGCCCTTGTGCTCAACGGGAACGGGGTTTCAGAAGGGGCCTCGGACTCCAAGGGCGTTTATAAATTTTCCTCCCTCCCCAAGGCCAAGTACATCCTTACTCCGTCCCTCAAGGGATACAAGTTCGCCCCCAAGAGCAAGACCTTTGGAACCCTGAAAAAGAGCACAGCGTTTAACTTCACGGCAACCGGCTCTTCCAAAAAGGGCCTCGCCGGGCCGGAGGCCCATGCGCCGGCAGCGGCCCGCCAGAGCGCGGGGACCAACCAATGGCCTTATGGCTCCGCGGACGCGGACGGATATTACACCGTGGAGGGCCAAAAGATAAAATTCCTGGACAGCAGCGGCAACGGCGTCTACCCGGACCCGGATCATTACCCGGACCCGGACCATTATGAAGCCGCGGTGAATTCCGTATCCAGCATTGAAGTAAAAGTGGATGAGCCCGGCCACGGGGTTTCCGGGACCATAACCTCGAGGACCGGTCTCCCTGTCATATTCCCGCTCACTTACAGCGGAACGCTCAACGTTGATTCGGGCGGCATGAACGGCGTTGTAACCTTCTCCGATTGTTCCATGGGCGCGGGGGCGGAATTCTTTTCCTCCTGCACCATGGCTGTGGATGGCACGGGCACTGATCCCACAGGCCAGTATTCCAGCCCCGTGTCCGGAACCATGACCGCGGTTAACGGGACTCTGCGCGGGACCATGACCCTCACCATGAGCATGGGGCCGTCCACGACCACGGCCACCATGGATATAACCATAAATCCTGATGGCACGGGGACTTATTCCAGCGACAATGCGCTCGTCGGGAGCGGGTCTTTCTGACCCGGTCCCGATGCTACTGAATTATATACTCGAGAAAAAGCACCTTCTTGACCGAGCCGCTTTGCAAATTCCTGTTGACCAATAGCTTCAGGTCCTTTTCCAGCAACTCCATATTCGCCTGGCCGCTTAAATTAGCGGAGGATTTCTCGCTCAGATAGAAAAACATGGCCTCCCTTATGCTGGGCAGGAATTTGTCCAGTTCAACGGAAACCTTGTCCGAGCTGAGTTCCATGGATATAACGAGGGAGAGGAATTTTTCTTCTTCCTTGTCTTTCAGGGGAACGAAGAAGCGGCTCATTTCGTATGTAAGTATCTGAGGTATTTGCGCTAATCGCTCCTCTTGCTTTTTCAATTCCTCCTGTTTCAGCCTCTCCTCCTCCGCCAGCCTGGCCTGTTTTTTGAGATAGGAAGAAACCCCGAAACCGATTCCACCAAGAACAAGAAGGATTGGAAGTATAATAAGGCCTAGCTTAAGAACGGATGGGTGGATGAAAGGCTTCTTTTCCTTTTTTTCCCCTTCCTCGGCCGCCGCGCCTTCTTTCGGAGAAGGAGGAGGGGCTTCTTCCGCTTTAGGCGGAGGCGCCATTTCCTCGTCGACTACATCGATGTCCAGTTCTGTTTTTCTCTTTTTTGCCATTGGGATAATAGTATAGGAATTTCCATTTTAAATCTTTAAAAATCAAATAGATATATGAATCACACCCCCCTTGATCCCCCCTTGCCAGGGGGGAATTTTGTAGATATTCACCGCCATGGTGGAATTTTTGAGCTATTCCCCCTTTAAAAAGGGGGCTAAGTTCAAAAAATAGAAATTTCGATACTAAATAAAAAAACCCCCGCCAAGCCTGGTGTCAGCGGGGGCTTTTTAATATCTCTTGCTCTTAGTTGCTGACGTTGACTACCCTTCCATGTAGCGGCTGGACCGGCCTTGCGCTGTTCTTATAATATTTCCTGAACTCCTCAATCTGTTTCGCCGAGATCTCGACCGGCGTTTTCAAAAGGTTCCAACTTACGCCTTCGGTGCAAGGCGTCGTCGTCAGTGATCCGTCAAAATGGTAATATGCCATTGCTTCAGGCATAATGCCTTTGGCATTTATCTTTTCATCCTTGGCGGCCTTCTCGGTCCCCTGCTCATGTGGGACATTTTCCCACACGGCGCCAATGGTTTTATTCTCTTTTCCTTCCTTATACAAGATGCCGATTACCGCCAGCTTGCCGTCCTCGGACTTGTGGACGAGATGCCCCTCCAGCGGAAATGCCTTTCCTTCAACAGTGTTTTCGCTCGGTCCATGGAAGTGGAACTGGAGCAAGTCATATCTCTTGCCGCCGATAACGGCATAGCTTCCCTTGTCGTAGTTCGCCTGGATTGCGTGGCCGTTGTTGATGACCCTCAGAGTGGTATCGCCGTAGCGGGTCTCCATCGCCGGGAGGTCCGTCTTTACGGCCCCTGTTATGTCAATGGGCGACTGGCTGTGGCCCGCCTTGCATGCTGAAAACTCAGGCTTGAGGTCACCCCATCGCTCCGGGCCTGTTTCCCCCTCATAGGTCCAATGTACCTCGTGTTCGTGTCCAGTGGAACCAGCTCCAGAGGTCCCCGCCGTCGTGAATTGCATGATTATCGCCGCTGCTAATACGGTTAGTAATTTTGATGGCGTCATATCCTTTGTTCTCCCTCCTTGATTGTGGGTTTATTATTAAAACAAATTTTTTATTGATTTTTGAAGTCCAAAGTTTAGCAAAACAGCGTTATGAAATCAAAATATTCCCCTGCCGGGGATAAAAGTTAAAAATAAAAATTTGTTTTTCCACCGCAGAGTTAGCTAACTTTGAACTTGACAGTATAGGGCCTATCATAAATTAAAAATCTGCAAATTAATTTTTAAAAACCCAAAATCTGATTTGGTTCTCTATGGTGTTGGAATATCGAACGCCGGATTTAGAGGTGAAGTTTTTCCCCCTATAATTCATTATTCCTTGTTCAACTTATAAAAGGTTGAGTTGAGAATCCCTTATTATAACTAGGTAATCCACATGGATTCATTCAGCTTTTTACTTATTGGCGCAAGATTCAGGTATTTACTTGTCACTTGTTGCTTCAGTTTGGCTGCGGCCATGACGCGCTATGAATTCGCAATATGGAAAATCTTCAAGAGTTTTACTTCCCCCCTGCCTGTTTTTATTTCATACACCTGAGAGGATTTGAAGCGGGAAAGGGCCTCCGGCGCCTCCGCTGGCGGGTCCCACAGGAAATAATAATCGATCTTGTCCCTATTAAGTTCCTCGATCAATACCCCCCCCGCCTCGTTTTTCCTTGTCTCCCCGTAATATTTGCAATCCATGTGAAAAGCCATGAACATGCTTTCACCGTAATTCTTGTTGGAAGCGATATTGCCGCGAATCTCAAGTTCCCTCTTCAGCCTGTGTCCGTTCAGATAATGATGGTCCCCGTCCCTCCTGTATTTCACAAGCTCTATTATCGGATAGTTCATGAAACACAGCATGAAGATCCCCATGGCTGCCTTGAATTTCAGCTTGTCCGGCAGGCCGCGCCCGCTCAGCTTGCTCAGGATCTGCCCTCCCATTAAGGCGATCAGGATTTCATTCGGGTAGAGGTATCTTCTCTCAACATATACCAGGGCATAGCCGAAAGAGTACAGGAGCAAGGCCGCCAAAGGGAAAAGGGCGTTGAGGAGCCTGTCTCTCTTGAGTGGAACAAGAAACATGAAAATATAGGCGGCCACGATTATTACATGGAGATCGGAGGTTTTGTCCAGAATGGAATAAATCTCAAGGATGTTCTTGGCAACGACGATTCCGTAATGCTTGAGGTCCTCCGGGGAGTCGAGAGGGCTCCAGGGCTCCAGGGGCAGATAAGACGGGTCCTCCCACGCGGAGGGCGCGGTCTCATTGGGTGGCTTCAGAAGTCCCATGCAGAGAATGGGATGGTCCGGCATTTTAGGCGACGCCTTGACCAGGAAATTGTATCGCCCGGCGGTCCCGATTGTGAATCCGCCGTACTTGTTGGACAGCAGATAAATCCATCCGGATGTTATCACGAAAAAAACGATATACCCAGCGCACAGATTGCGGAGAACCGCCTTTCTCCTGTTCTTTCCGGTCTCGCGGAAGTAGTGAATGAGATTGAATAAAAGGAAGTGGAGCGCGAAAAAAGGCAAGGCGTAATTCTTGGAAAAGTACGCCAGGGCGCCGAAAAGACCGCATAAGACCCCGTAGCGAACGGATTTCGCGTAGTCCTCGCTGGACAAAAAAACCAGGTAAAAGACCAAAAAGCATGTTATCAGCAAATCCGGGGTGATCTGGCTGTAGGCCATGTACACAACCGACGGGACCAAGGCCAGGATAGAGGCCAGCCGCGCCTCTTCCCTCATTTCAAATTCGTATGACAGGGCGGTTATGCCTGCCAGGGTGACTCCGCCCGCGATAAAGAGAATGATCTTCACGCCCAGCAGAGGGGGAACTCCCAAGAACAAGACCGGGACGAGCAGCCAGGAAATCATTGGTCCCCAGTGTCCGTTGACCGCGTTCGCGAAATCCCCGTTGAGGTATTTCTGGGCAATGGAGATGTAGCTGATTCCGTCCGGGTTGATCTGATATTGATAGGAGGGCAGGAAGGCGGCCCCGAGTATCGTGTATACGGCCAGGAGAGAGAAGAAATATTTAGTAATAGTCCACCTATAAAAAGTTTTTTCTTTTATGGGAATGGAGGCGGCTTGACTCTTAATCGTACTTCACTAACTCGTATGGCAATTCGGCGCCGGAGGTGACAAGGGCAAGCAGCGTTTCCCAGATCAGGTCGGCGCGGGGAGGGCAACCGGGAAGGAAGTAGTCTATCTTGACCAATTCGTGGCAGGGATAAACGCGGTCCAGGATAATGGGCAACTCATCGTCGTTGGGAATAATTCCGCCGCCCGATTTGGAAGTGGGGACGTTTCGATACGCCTCTTCAAAGCACTCCCGGATGGGGATGTTATTCCGCAAGGCCGGCAGGCCGCCCATGATGGCGCATTCGCCGACCGAGACAAGGACCTCGCAATTCTCGCGAAACTCCTTCAAGACATGGTAATTTTCGTCATTGCAGATCCCGCCCTCAATGAGGCCGATGTCGCACCGTTTACTGATCTTCTTGATATCAGTGATGGGGGAGCGGTTGAATTCAACAAGCTCGATCAGGTCCACCAGGCGCAGGTCTATATCCAGGATGGACATGTGGCAGCCGAAACAACCTGCCAGTGACGTTGTGGCCACGATTTTTTTTCTCATGGGAATTTCCTTCCTCTATGTGTTTAACCTTCTTTGCCACTCCGCTGGATTTCTGCGTTGGTGAAGCACGCCAAATACTGTTGCAATATTATCATCCTGCAAAAAATACACTGCATATGGGAAACGATGTAAAAGAGCCCTCTGTAATTCGCGATATACTTTCGGGAACAAATTTGGGTATTCTTCAATTCGCTGAAACAACAAATCCGTTTCTTCAAGAAAATTATTTCCAAGACCTATTTGCTTTGATTCGTACCACTCAAAGGTTTCTCTAACATCATCTTCAGCTTCTGGACGAACAATCAGAGTTTTTACCATGTTTTTCAATAATTCGTTTCTTTACTTCAGACCAGGGTGAGCCTGCATTAGGATTCTTATGGTATGCCTCAAGCCTTTTGTCCAGTTCTGCTTTCTGCCAATCTGGAATTTCAACGGTCTCCGGCAACTCGGCTATAGAATCCCATATATCTTCCACAAGACTTATTCTCTCTTGAATAGGCATTTTCGCGATATCAGAGACTGTAATTTGCTTCATGTTATTGTTCTCCTGTGAATGCTTAAGAGCTAAGTCATTGACGCATAACGCCAAAATAAATGGCGCACTTTTCAACATCCACTTGATTTTATGGTTATGTATTTTTTATCAACGGCATTCTTTCGTATGCAAATATTAAAGAAGATCAACAACTCGGTGATAAAAATTTTTTGAAGTCTTCCATATCTGCTCGCGACTATTCCAAATATTTTTTAGTGATGGTCCTTTAATATTAAAGGATGGTAATTGACCATAGAACATAAGATGTCCTCTTAAAAATTTATCTTCAAAATCTTTATGTTTATTCCATTCCAAATATTTTAAAACTAATAATTTATGTAACTATTCAGCGAATAATCCCCCTTTGTTAAGGGGGAATGGGTTGTGCCGTCCATCGTGGTATGTTCCCAGACATCGCCTGATTCCCCCTTGGAAAAGGGGGCCAGGGGGATGTAAAAAGACCGCAGGCTCCCTTATTAACCCTGGCGACTCAATGCTATGGCTCCTTGTCATACTTCCTAGTCCCGATCGGGCGGTCAAATCCCTTGCCCTTGAAATTGATGCATCCGACCGGACAGATATCCGCGGCTTCCCTTGCCAACTCCTCCGGCATGGTCCGGGCGATTTCCGGGTCGATCTCAACTGTCCCCTTCGCGCCCCGGTGATGGTAGGCAAACACCTTTTTGCCGTCCTCCGTGCGGATTTTCCGCACACACCTCTGGCAGAGTATGCAGCGGCTGTGCTCCAGCACCAAGTGCTTTGGGGAGAAATCTATATGGCGGGACGGGAAACGGTAGGGGAAGCGCGGGGCCATGATGCGGTACCGGTATGCCGCGGCCTGCAGTTCGCAGTCCCCGCTTTTTTCGCAGGCCGGACAAAAGTGGTTGCCCTCCACGAAAAGCGCCTCGATGATGGCCTTTCTCATATCTTCCAATTGTCGCGTGTAGACTTGGATGTTCATTCCCTCCTGAACCCGGTTGATGCAGGCCGCCCCGTTGTTTCCGTTGATCTTGACCGTGCAGCTCCGGCATGCCCCAACGGGATTTTCCACGTACTTGGAATAGCAGAGCGTCGGCACGTAGATGCCGTTAGCCCTTGCGGCCTCGACAATGGTCTGCCCTTCCTGGGCCTTGCATTCCTTGCCGTCAATTGTAAAAGTCACTTGTCCAGGCACTGATTTTTCCTTCCACGAGGTTAAGCGTTCAGGGTTCAGGGTTCGGCGTTCAAGGTTCGAGGTTCGAGGTTCAATGTTTAATCTTCAATGGCTCGAAGGCGTCCTGCCAGTTACTTCGCAGGATTCCTTCATCGCGGCCTTGATGTCAAAGTCGTAAATCAATGCGCCGCGCTCTTTTTTAATTCTGTCCATGTATTCATCCTTGAATTTCTCGATGCTCGTAAGAATCGAATTCGGAGAAGACTGCCCCAGGCCGCACCGGCTGGACGCCTTAATCATATTGGCCCACTCCACCATTTGGTCAATGTGTTCAGGAAGCCCTCTTCCCTCGCGTATGGTTTTCAGGAGATCGGAAAGGATCGGATTGCCCGCCCGGCACGGAACGCAGGCGCCGCAGGATTCCTCCGCGAAAAAGTCAATAAAGTTCTGGGCAACGTCCGGCATGCTGCGCTCCTGCCCGAAAACAATCATCGATCCGCCTGTGGCCAGGTCCTCGAAACAAACCTTGCGGGCGGTCTCCCTTGCTGAAATGGTCTTGCCAGAGGGTCCGCCGATTTGCAGGGCCTTGGCGTTTCCTGCGTCAAACATCTTGAGCAGGTCCTCCACCTTCCGGCCCCATTCCACCTCGTAAACTCCGGGACGGCCGCAATCCCCTGAAACGCTCAGGATTTTCGTCCCGACCGATTTAGCGGTGCCTAGGGTATTGAACCAGGTCCCTCCGTATTTAATGATCTGCGCCACAAGGCTGAAGGTCTCGACATTGTTGACAACGGTCGGCTTCCCCCTGAAACCCACGACTACCGGGAAAGGGGGACGGTTCCTAGGCTCCCCGCGCTTGCCTTCCAGTGACTCCAGCAGGGCCGACTCCTCGCCGCACACATAAGCGCCAGCGCCAAGCCTGATGCTGATATCAAAATCAAACCCGCTCTTGCCTAATATGCTGTTGCCCAGCAAATTTTCCTTTCTTAATTCATCAAGCGTCCTTTGCAAGTGCGGCGTCAGATAACGGTATTCCGCCCTTAGATAAAGATAGCCCTGTCTTGCTCCAACAGCGTAGGCCGCCGCGGCCATTCCCTCGAAAACCCTTGCGGGCCACTCGGTCAGAAGCACGCGGTCCTTGAACGTCCCAGGCTCCCCTTCATCGGCGTTGCAGACAATATACTTTTCGTCTCCCTTGGCCGAGGCGCAAAATTGCCATTTGAGGGCTGTGGGAAATCCCGCGCCTCCCATTCCTCGCAAGTTGGAATTTTTAATTAAATCGATGATTTCCCCGGGTTTGTGCTTCAGCGCGGAACGAATGCTTTCGCCCATGTTGTACCCGACCCCTAAAAGGACCGGCCCCTTGCGCCGGATGTTAGGGGGAGCGATGAATCTGGCCAGTTTATGCGGATCGGACGATAAATCCTGTCCCACCCCCATCAATTCAAGGACGCTCTTTCCCTCCCGCATTCCCTTCACCAAGCGCTCCACGGAAAAGGGTGTCAGGCTGCCGAAGGGCATTCCATTGATAAGGGCGGAGGGCTCCTGGTCGCACATGCCTATGCAGGAGGTTTCAAACAACCCGATACGCCCGTCCTTGTCCGTTTCCCCGAAAGAGCAGCCGGCTTCCTTCTCAAAGGCATCGCGGATTTTCTGGAATCCCGCCATTCGCGAGGTGATGCTGTTGTTTAAATAAACCGTGTATTCGCCGGTGTGGGCGGTGGTAAAAAAATGGTAGAAGGTGATGGTCTCCATCACATCAACCTGCGATATCCCCATTTTTTGGGCCGCCAATGGAATGGCCGCCTTAGGAATGTGATGAAACCTGTCCTGCAGTTCCCAAAGAATATTTATCAGTTCGGACCTGTCCGCCGGATATCCGGCCAGGATAGACGCGGTTTCCGCCTTGACTGCGTCATCACCAGCAACCTTAGCCATAGATATATCTTTCCAGTTGATTGATCACGAATTGTTTATCGGAGATCATGGTCTTGACCGCGTCTCCAATGGAGATGACGCCTATCACTTTTCTTCTGTTTTCCAGGACCGGCAAATGCCTGTAACGGTTTTTGGTCATCAGCCCCATGCACTCTTCAAGCGTGCTGGTCGGCTCCACGAAAAGGATTTTTTCGCTCATTAAATCCTTTACCTTGAACTCCCTCGGCAACTTATCGCTTGCTCCCAGCTTGCGTGAAATGTCCCTTTCGGAAAGGATTCCCACCAACTCCTCTCCCTTCATGACCAAGAGAGCCCCCAGGTTTTCCCTGGCCATCAATGCCGCCGCTTCAGGAATGGACGCCTCCGGATCAATGGAAACAATGGAGCTTTCCTTGTCCTTGTCTTTAAGCATTTGCTCAACGGTAGTGGACATAATAAATTTCCTTTAAAAAGATTTTGCCGTGCTGTGAACTATTACGTGGTCCTTATAATAGGTTGAACCGTCTTAATACATTTGCCGTCTCTTTATTGTTTTCCGCCAGCGCCCTTAAGGCGTTGATTAAATCCCTCAGTTTCCCCTCTTTTTCTATCTCGCTGATAGTTTCCTCTTTTGCCTTCTTTATCATGGTTCTTCTATCCCAGTATGCAAATCCAATCACGGAGACGGTCAAAGTTGTAAATATGCCTGTTAATATCCATAAAAATGTAAACATCTGTTCAAACCTTTTATCCACCTGCTCAAACCTTTTGTTCATGTCCTCTCTTAATTCTTCGAACCTTTTATCCACCTGTTCAAATCTTTTATCCACCTGCTCAAATCTTTTATCAATCTCTCCCATTTTTATCCTTAGTTCCAGCAATAGGTCCCTGTCCTTTTGCGTGAAACCATCCTCGGCATATACATGATTGCCGAAGAGAAAAGCAAGACCCATAATAAACATGAGAAAACGCAGGATTTTTTTCATAGGCTGTTCCACATTCTTGCCGTCCGTTCTTCAAGAAAAAATTATATCATCAGCCGCTGTATCATAGCCAAGGAAATTTTTATTCCTTCCCGGCCAGGAACTCTTCTATGTGCTTCTGGAATTCCTCGTATGGCTGCGCTCCCACTATCAGCTTGCCCTTGATGACGCCGTCCTTGGACGCCCTTCCGAGGACAAAAGAGGGCGTCCCCTGGACCCCGGCCTTTTCCCCGGCCTCAATGTCCTTCTTCACCTTCTCCTCGTATTTTCCCTTGTCCAGGCAGTCCTCGAATTTTTTCGCGTCAAGGCCCAGTTCCTTCGCGTATCCCTTCAGGTCGTCCTTATCAACCTTTCTTTGATTTTGAAAAATCAGGTTGTGCATTTTCCAATAACCGTCCTGGTCGCCAGCGCAACGGACCGCCTCCGACGCCTTGAGGGCCTGGGGATGCATCTTAAGGAGAGGGAAGTCGCGGAACACGTACTTGACCTTCCCTGTGTCGATATATTTCTCTTTTATTTTGGGCAAGGTGTCTTTCTGGAACCGGCCGCAGAACGGACACTGGAAATCCGAGAAATCCATAAGGGTCAGCGGCGCGTCCTTCCGGCCCAGGATAGGGCTGTCCCCCATCCCCATCTCCACGGCTTGGGTAGGCTCAGGCTCTGGAGCGGTAAGGCGTTTTTTTATGTCCTGAACGTCCTTTTTAATTTCCGCAAGCTCCTTCTTGATCCCAGCCAGATCCTCCTCCACTCCCGGAAAGGCGCTGAATGGAAGAGCGAGTAATGCTGATGCGAGGACCGTTGAAAAAAACACGCCGCGTGAAAAATGGTTCCTCATGAAATTATTCTCCTTTAAAGAAAGTGACGAGTAACGAGTGACTAAAGTGTCAAGTGAACTATCCCCTATGAACTATTATAACCGCCACTATATATTTTCCTGGCAGGACAGTCAAGAACGTCTGTTCATTAGCCGGCTCAAGCCGGGGCCTTGACGGTTTTCAATATATCCTCCACTATTCCTTCCGCTGTGACGCCGGAAAAACGGGCCTGCGGGTCCAGGACCAGCCTGTGGGCAATGGCCGGCACGGCTATTTCCTGGATGTGGTCAGGGGAAACAAACTCCAGCCCGTCCAGGAAAGCAAGCGCCCGCGCACACTTCATGAGGGATAGAGAGGCGCGTGGACTTGCCCCAAGCCTAACTCCTTCCCTGGACCGGGTGGCGCGGACGATATCAACTATATAAGCCTTGACTTCCTCGCTGATCCTGACTTTTTGAGACTCCTCTCTGAGGCTTAAGAGGTCCGCCACAGTTGAGCAAGGAGCGGTCTCGCTTATGGGGTGGCCATGCAACTGGTCCGAGAGAATCCCAGTCTCCTGCTCAGCCGAGACATAACCAAGGTTGAACCTGAGCGCGAACCTGTCCATCTGCGCCTCCGGGAGGGGATAGGTCCCGTGGAATTCCACCGGGTTCTGAGTGGCCATGACAAAGAAAAGATCGTGCAGGCGCATAACGGCCCCTTCAACGCTGACCTGGCCTTCCGCCATTGCCTCAAGCAGGGCGGACTGGGTCCTGGGCGAGGCGCGGTTGATCTCGTCCGCCAGGACTATGTTCGCGAAAACCGGGCCTTCATGAAAATGAAAGGACTGGTCTTTCTGGTTGAAAATGGAGACGCCCAGGATGTCCGAAGGCAGGAGATCGGGGGTAAACTGAATTCGTTTGAATTTGGCCTCGATGGAGAGGGCAAGGGCCTTGGCCAGCGTGGTCTTTCCAGTGCCCGGATAGTCCTCCAGCAGCGCATGCCCTCCGCTGATCAGCGAGGCCAATAGTTTCCTGATGGCGGAGGACTGCCCGCGCATCACCTTTTCCATGTTACCGGTGATTTTCCGGACTATTTCATAGCTCGACATGGCGGCAATCAAAATAAAATCTCGGCCTCATGATTCCTTCACGATTTCCTCAAGATTTTTTAAAGTTGTTATTCATTTAATCGCGAAGAAATCCCGAAGTAATCGCGAAGCTAATAAACTTGCGCGGAAAGCCGCCACTCGTATTCCCCGGAGAGGATGGTTTTTCCCACTGACACGGGCTTGAGCATGGAGGAGTCGTAATCTATGTAGATTCCCGCCTCTCCCATGGTAAGCCCGTCCGCGTTCTCCGCGTCCTTGGCGGCTGATTTTAAAATTGTCTCACACAAAGCCGCAAAGACACAAAGTTTTTTTTCGTAACCGTTCAGGGTTATGGAAAGCCCTTTCCCCTGGCAATATTGCCGTGTTTCACGCTCCTTCAACCCTGAACCCAGAACCTTAAACCCAGAACGGAGACTTTCTTTTCTTTCTTTGTGGCTGCCTGATGCGTTAATTTTTCCTCAACAAAAACGCGTGGGCGCTGAACCCGGCGCCGAAGGCAATCGCCACGAACCAGTCGCCCTTCCTGGTCCCGTTGTTCATGATCTCCTCCATAACGAACCATACCGTGGCGGAGGACATATTCCCGTGGTTGTACAGGGTCTTGCGCGTCGGCTTCAACAGCTCTTCCGCGAGTCCCAACTCATCCTGGATGGCGTCGATGATTTTGTCACCGCTGGCGTGCATCGCCCAATGGCTGATGTCACCAATCTTCAAGGAATTGCGGGACAGCAGGCCGTTGATAAGAATTCCCACCGAGTCCTTCACTATTTTCGGCAGACGCTGGGCGATCCTGTTGTGCAACTGCCCGTTCTTGTAAACGTAGCGGACCGCCTCCCTGTGCTCAGGGGCGTACAGGCTGGTTGAGTCCACCATCTCAATTCCCTGCGTCCCCTTGCGGACCACCGCCGCGGCCGCGCCGTCACCGAAGATGGCGTTTGAAATGATAAGATTCAAATCGTCTTCCATCTGGAAGGTGGCCGTGCATATTTCAACCGACACGCTCAAGACCACGCCCTTTCCGTTTCCGTTGAGAAGGCCGCCCGCCAACTCCAGATTCGGGATCGCCCCGCCGCAGCCGCTGCCCACCAGGTCGTAAGCCTTGACCCTCCTGGACAGCCCCATCTTTTCTATCAGATAAGTGGACACGCCTGGACAAAGATAGCCGGTGCATGTGTTCACAACGATCCCGTCAACATCGTCAACCCCGCACCCGGCGCACTCAAGGGCCTTTGACGCGGCCTGGGCCGACAGATCCACCGCCCATTCCTGGAACCGGTTGATGCGGCCGTCCGGCCCTTCATCAACCAGCATATCCGGATTCTCGAAGGTGAAATTTCTCTTCCCTATGCCTGGGTGCGCGAAGACCTTTTCCATTACCTCGCGGTTCCTTGGACTTAGTATCTTGCCGTAATTCCTCAGCATGAAATCCCTGGCCTGGGCCTGGTTCAGGGAATACGGGGGCGAGGCAGTGGCAATGGAAACAATGCAGGGTTTGTTTTTTTGGTCGTTCATGATTTTGTTGTCGCTCATAATACAGCGCTTCTCCTTTTTAGATTAGTCATTGGTCATTATGTCATTGAGTCATTGGGCCAAGGGCAAATGCAATCGTCAATCGTCAATTTGAAATCTGAAATCTGAAATCTGAAATTACTCATCCCCCTATCCTCAAC
This sequence comes from Nitrospinota bacterium, assembly GCA_016212295.1. Lineage (GTDB taxonomy): Bacteria > Nitrospinota > Nitrospinia > JACRGO01 > JACRGO01 > JACRGO01. The sequence goes on from JACRGO010000089.1 coordinate 19,429, forward strand.
AGCCTCATCCCCATTCGCAAAGGCCGGATATGCCGCCACAGGGGCGGCTTCATTCTCAGGGTCCGCCCAAGGCTGAGGACCCAAGGGGACGGCGCGAAACCGGACTCGCCCGCGATCAGAAAATTCATCCGCCTCGACGCCTCCTCCTTCATCCTGCGCGCAAGCCAGGCCTTGTCGAGTTCCGGGGAAACGTAAAACGCGGGCCTGAGCAGTCCGCCGGCGTTTTCCGCTAGAATTCCTTGGTCCCTGGCCAGCAGTTCCAGGGCGGTCCCTGGATAAATCCTTATGCCTATTGTGAAGTACGCCGGGTCGCCGGGCCGGATGCGTTCCCTCGCGAAACTCAGGGTCTCCTCCACTGTTTCCCTGGTCTCCCCCGGTCCGCCCATCATGAAAAACCACATGCAGGGTATGCGGCCGCGCCTGATTGTTTCAGCGGCCTTCCGGGCGTGGACTGAGGCGAAGCCCTTTTTAAAGCCTTGCAAAACAGGGTCAGAGGCGCTCTCAATCGTTATCCCAATGCCCTTGAAACCGGCCCGCTCCATGGCCCCAAGCAGGGCGCCATCAAAATGCAAGGGATTTACGTCCATGCACTCGAAACCGGCCCTGATCCCGGACCTGGCAATGCCTTCGCAGACGTCCATGGCGTGGCTGTAAGGCGAATTAAAGACATTGTCAACGAATTCAAAATTTTTAAAACCATGCCTGGAATATTTACCGACCGCCTCCACTACTATAGCCGGATCGCAAAGGACCCTGCCTCCGCCGTCGATCGTGTCGTAAGTGCAATACACGCATTGAAACTCGCACCCGGTCTTGGTCTTCAAGGGTATGGAGACCATTGAGGAGCGGTATTCCCGCCAGTCAACCCACGCGCGAAAATCAGGAAAGCGAAAGGAGTAAGGCGAAGGCCCGGTCCGGTCCATGCCCTTTCCCTTTCCGCTCTTGCCGCGCTCATGGACCCCTGGAATATTTTGCGGAGTTTCCTTTCCAGCCAGCTTTTCCAAAAGCCGCGAAAAGGCAGGGTCAGCGTTTCCGGCAATCGCGAAATCCGCGTTAGTATAATTCAAAAAGACCTCCGGCATGATGCTTATCGCAGGCCCGCCAAGGACCACGACGGCGCTGGACCTTTCGCGAATTATCTTCATGGCCGGAAGAAGCTCCTCAGCGAAGAGGACCGGCGATTGGATATCGTTGTTATCGATGTTCCTGACTGAGATCCCGACCACGTCAGGCTGGAAGTCCTTAAGTTCCGGCTCCAATCTCAGCGCGGGACTCCGCTCGAACATGAAGTCGATAAGCCGCGTCTCGTGTCCTGAGTCCGAGGCCGCCTCGGCGGCCATGCAGGCCCCCGCCGGAAGGACCAGCGTGGGGAGCCTGTTTCTATTAACGCTTATGATAAGGACTTTCATTGGTAATGTACTTAGAAATTTAAAAATAACCGCGGAGACGCGGAGAAAGATAAATTGAAAGTAACTATTCAGCGAAATATTATATAACCCCGATAGTCGCCGTTAAATGCATCTTTACATCCCCCTTAATCCCCCTTTGTTAAGGGGGAATGGGTTGTGCCGTCCATCGCCCGGACATCGCCTGATTCCCTCTTGGAAAAGGGGGCCAGGGGGATGTAAAAAGACCG
>JACRGO010000090.1 GCA_016212295.1 Nitrospinota bacterium
CCTTATTCATTAATGCCCTCATCACTTATAAATTCCCCTCTTGAGAGGGGTGGCCGAAGGCCGGGGTGTGTCAGCGGGTTTTTTATACCAATCGCATGTTTGCCCTTCTGGGCAAACTTTTTTTTCAAGACAGCTTCTTAATGGAACGCGGATGAGACGGATTTGCGCGGATAAAAATTTGTTTTTTTTAATCCGTGTAGATCCGTCTCATCCGCGTTCTATATCGCCTCGAAAAAGTCCCGCAATTTTCCGTGGTCCTTGATGCCTGGACTCTTTTCAACCCCGCTTGATACGTCCACTCCGTAAGGCTCGGCTTCACGTATGGCCTCGGCCACGTTTCCGGGATTCAGTCCCCCGGCCAGGATGATCCTTCCAAATTTCCCGGCCTCCCTGGCCAGGGTCCAGTCGAACTTCTCCCCGCTCCCTCCGTACACCTCCCTGGAGTAGCTGTCAAGCAGGATACCGTTCACGAAGGAATATCCGGAGAGGGCGTGAAGGGATTCCCGGTCCTTTACCCTCACGGCCTTGAGTACCTTATAGCCGGACTCCATCACCTCCATGCAGGAATCCGGGGCTTCATCGCCGTGAAACTGGACCGTGTCAATAAGGGCTATCCGCGCTGTTTCAAGCGCCTCCCTTGGCGCCACGTTCACGAAGACCCCTGCCATGTTCACAAAGGGAGGGAGGCGTTTGACTATCGCGCCCGCGTCCGCTGGTGAAATATACCTTGGGCTGGCCTTGTGGAACACGAAGCCCAGGGCGTCCGCGCCGCACTGGACGGCCTCCTCCGCGTCCACAAGGTTAGTGATGCCGCAGATCTTCACGCGCGGGCGATTTTTATTAACGGGATGAGCGGGTTTCAATGGAAGCCTGTTTATATTGGATTGTGGAAAAAACAAAAAAAATATTTAACCACGAATGAACACTAATGAACGCGAATTAAAAGAAATGGTTTTTTTAAATTCGTGAAAATTCGCGTCCATTCGTGGCTGACGTTTTTCAATGCTTAAAATGCCTTATGCCGGTGAAGACCATTGCGATGCCGTGCTCGTTGGCCGCGTCAATGACTTTCTGGTCCTTGATTGATCCGCCCGGCTGTATGATGGCGGCGATCCCCTGTCCTGCCGCGGCGTCCACGGCGTCGCGGAAGGGGAAGAAGGCGTCAGACGCCATTGCCGCGCCCTTCAAGGGACGCACGGCCTTGGATATCGCGATCCTGGAGCTGTCCACGCGGCTCATCTGCCCGGCGCCCACGCCGATGGTCCGGTTGTCCCACGCGTAAACTATGGCGTTTGACTTCACGTGCTTGGCCACCTTCCAGGCAAAGCGCAGGGCGGACCATTCCTCATCCGTTGGGCGGCGCTTGGTCACCACCTTCAACTGCTCCTCCACCACGTCAACCGCGTCCTTGTCCTGCACAAGGAGGCCGCCGCTTATGTCTTTTATCTCCCACCTCCCGCCAGCGTCCATTCCAAGAGGAAGCTTTAAAAGCCGGACATTTTTTTTCGGCGAGAAGACCTCCAACGCCTCTGGACTGAAGTCCGGGGCGATGACCGCCTCAACGAAATTTTTAACGATCTCTTCAGCGGTCTCACGGTCCACCGGAATATTGAATCCTATGATCCCGCCAAAGGCGGAAACGGGGTCGGCCTCGCGGGCCTTGATGAATGCCTGGAGCAGGGATTGGTCCGAGGCCACGCCGCAGGGATTGGTATGCTTGATGACCACCGCCGTGGCGTCGCTGAATTCTTTAGCCAGGCCGTAAGCCGCCTGGAGGTCCACTATATTGTTATAGGAAAGCTCCTTGCCTTGAAGTTTTTCAGCGGAGGCGATGCCGAGGCTTTTGTTCCCAGCCGCCTTGTAAAAGGCCGCGCGCTGGTGCGGATTTTCCCCGTATCTCAGGGTCTGGAGCTTCTCGAAGACCAGGTGCAACTGGTCTGGAAAATCATTTTCCCCTCCTGTTTGGCCGGTGAGGTATTGTTGGATCAAGGCGTCGTAGCGGGAGGTGTGGCGGAAGGCGTCCCTGGCCAATCTCATGCGCGTGGGAAGGGTGGCGCGGTTTCCGTTATCGTCCATTTCCCTGAGGATGATGGGGTAGTCCGCGGGATTGACCGCTATGGTAACGAATTTGTAATTCTTGGAGGAGGACCGCACCATTGCAGGTCCGCCGATATCGATATTCTCTATGGCCTCCTCAAGGGTGACCCCGGGTTTGGCGACAGTGGTCTCGAATGGATAGAGGTTAATGGCCACCAGGTCGATGGGCTTTATTCCGTGCGCCTCCATTGTTTTGACGTGCTCCGGATTGTCCCGCAGGCCAAGAATTCCGCCGTGAATCTTTGGGTTCAGTGTCTTTACGCGCCCGTCCAGCATTTCGGGAAATCCGGTGTAATCGGAAATGAGGACAACCGGGATTCCAGCCTCTTTCAGGATTGAGGCGGTTCCGCCGGTTGATAGGATTTCCACGCCCCTTTTTTGGAGTTCCTTAGCGAAGTCCACAATCCCAGCCTTGTCCGATACGCTTATCAATGCCCTTTTGATTGGGTGCATGAATCTTGTCCTTTCAGTATTTTCTTGTGTTGGTTATAATCAGGAAGAAATGAAATTTTTCTGGTGAGAAAAAAATATTAACATAATGGCGCTATCATTCCAAGCTGAAGGAGTTTCTGATTGCTTATTATAATGTATCAGTAATCAAGGACTGCAGGAAAAATTTTTATATTTTTTCTGCCTTTTAGTGCGCTTCCAGAAATGCATTTACATCCCCCTTAATCCCCCTTGCCAAGGGGGAATTAAAACAGATCCCATTTGGGGGCGCTTCCAGTATTCCCCCTTAGCAAAGGGGGACCACAGGGGGATGTGCTTTCCCCTACAATTGAGCATGAAACCGTTTTTCATGGCACCTCGTGAACGGTTAAGATTTTTTTACCGCAAAGTGCGCAAAGATTGCAAAGTTTTTTCTACGCGATCTTTGAGTTCTTTGAGGTAAATCTTGGTTCCGGCTTGTCAGGGTTAGGTTTTTCCCTGGCTTCCTGTATTCCTTAATCTAAAATTTTTGCACCAATTCAGCAATTTCGATGTATTCAAACGTTCGATGATATTATTAAATTCTCTTTTTATATTTCCCAAAAACCCCTTTTAGTTCCTCAATAATCTCATGCCTTAAATCATCAGGTTTCAAGACCACCGCCTCCGCGCCATAGGACATTACCCATCTTTTAATTTCGTCCCGGCCGGAAGTTTTCATGAAAAGAACTATTGAACCGTCCTTCCTGTCGGTTATTTTTGTTCCTTTGCCCATTTCCTTTCCTTTATATACTTTGCCTGGCTTTTGGAAAACCATATTTCAACTTCAATGGGATCGTCATAAACGATTCCGAAGGCAGGATCAAGCATCTCTTCCGGTTTAAAATTTTCAGGGTAGACAAAGGACGCTTCTGCTATTTCAAGCTCCTGAATCCTCTCCACGGCCAGGACGCGGATATCTCCATACTTAGGCATATTCACGAAAAAATAGAGTCCTCCATGATGTTCAAAGAAATGGAGGGGATCAATCTTGAAGTTTTTTGTCTTATCATCAACAAAGGAGTGGTATTGAACAGAGCAGGTCTTCTGCTTGAGCATGGCCCCGGTCAATGTATCAATTATCTCTTCTTTTCCTGAATAGTCCTTGGCAAGCTTTGAGCCAGGGACAAAGAGGGATTTGATTTTGCCAAGTTGCTTCAGCAGATTCTCCGGCGCAAGCGCTCCGATCTTTTCAAAGGCGGAGTCAATTGTCTTTTCTATCCCCGTTCCCCTGTAAACCTTTTCCTCACCCTTAAGCAAATAGAGGGAAATAACCTCGGACAGGGTCAGGTCGAATTTTGGAAGGCTTAAATTGGGGAGTTTCTTGAGATAGGAGTCTTCAAGCTTCCACCGCTTCTTTCGCTCTGCTGGGAGCGGGGCGTCGTCATAGACCGGAAGCCCCAATTCGGACACGATATCAATCCACCGGTAGGCTGTCCTCCGGTCCACTTTTAATTCCTTGGCCAATTCCTCCAGAGTGGTCCCCTGCGGCTTGCCGAGAAGTTCAATGGCCTTGATCAGCTTGATGAAATTTTGTCCACGCATTTAATCCACCAACATCTCTTTAATCACGGATTTAATTTCACGGGCCGTTTTAGCGTCCACTTTTCCCAGCCGTTTGATAATCCGCTTTTTATCCACTGTCCGGATTTGATCCAAAACGATCCAACCCTCCCTTTCTTGGATTTTTGTGGGAACCCTGGTGGGATACTTATGGGATTTTGAGGTGACTGGCGCGATCATAATTGTGGAAATATGTTTGTTCATCTCATCCGGTGAAACAACCACACAAGGGCGGGTCTTTTTAATTTCGTGGTGAAAGGCGGGGTCCAGGCAGATAATGAAAATTTCATACTGCTTTATTACCATTCCCATTCCTTGAACTCCATGTCAACGTCATCAGGAATGAGAAGTTTGTCCTCCCCCCTTTCAGCCATTTCACAAAATGCCTTGTCCCAGTCTTTTCTTGGCTGTTCCTTTGATGGAAAAATTATGATTTTATTGCCCTCCACTTCCAGGTCCACCTCTTTTTCTATTTGGCAATGTTCGAGGATACTCTTCGGGATTCTAATTCCCCGGGAATTTCCTATGGATACAATGTTGGCTTTCATCCGGCCGCCTCCTTTCAAATTGGAATTATAATGTAATTACATGAAAATGGCAATTTGTTTAAAATCGTCATTTTTTATGTAAAAATTTCCTTCCCAGGCAACTCCTTCCACCCCCAAATCCGCCGCCGGATCAAATTTTTATTTTCCTGAAAAACCCTCCTCTTTCGCCGGATTTTAAATCAAAGGCCGGAATCCGCCTAAATCTACCCAAATCCGTTTATTCCGCGTCCCATAAAAATAATTTTCCGCTATGGGCAAAAATGTCACAGCAAAGGCGTAGAATAGCGCTGACAATAAAGCAAGGAGGAGTCCATCATGGCCATGCGGCGGCGAATCAAAAAAAATGGCGCCAGCGCCAGCTTTTCATCAATATCTACGTTCATTGATATGAAAATTTTTGAATATTCCTATAACCTTCTTGGGTCTTCTTATTTGAAACTGAAACCTGAAGCAATGCTTGACTATCTAAATGACTTACTGGGGAAGAATTGCATCAACGGTTTTTTCAAAAAATATATCTCTGAAAAGGACGTTGAAAATGGCGAAATTTTTGACTTGATCAACAGCGATGACTTTGATGTGCTTTGCAAGAAAATCGGCAAATCGCGCGTTGACAAGGTAATGCGGGATGGCATTCGACCCTTTATAAAATCAAATTTGATCAAACTGAGGAAAAGAAAACCGGCGGATAAAAAACTGAATGAACTCAAGGAAATCTTTCGAGTAAACGAAATCGAGGCCGAAATTATCACTTTCTTATACGTTTTAGATACTGTCGAGATTTTTGACTGCCATTTTACCCATAGCGGCAATATTGACTGTTTCAGCACGCCAGCGGTATTGCTGAACCGGGTCAATGAATTAATAGGCCGCTCCAGGACCGAGGTCCAGAGGGCATTTCGAGGGGAAAGCATTTCGAGGAACGGGCTATTGGACAAGCAAATAAATTCCATAAGCCTGCAAGACTGGGTAAAGGAACACCTTTCCGGCATCTCCGCCGGCAGGCTCGCCGAACAATTTTGCTCGGAATACAAAGGTGAAAGCTTAAACATAGAGGACCACTTTATAGACCCGAATGAAAGGGAAATTTTGTCCGATTTGTTAAAGAGGCCGAACAAGGAAGCTAATATACTGTTCTATGGGGAGCCCGGCACTGGAAAAACGGAGCTGGCCAAGTCGCTGGCGTCAACTCTAAAGAAAAATCTTTTTATCGTCAATAATAAGGACAATGAATCCCCGTTAGCCAGTAGCTAACGCAACACTTACTACTGGCGAAAGGTGACGTCTTCGTGAATGCCTATTAAATGGGAGTATAGTATCGTGCCAACCGAGGTGAGTCAAGGAAAACCGTCATTCGGACAGGGTGAATTTGTTCTTTTCCCTATCTCACTGATATATAAGAGAGAACCATCGACTCCTGGACATTGAACCGCGAATGGGGTATAGTGTTCTTCATTAGCGTCTAATCTTGGAGGACAGTATGGACATTAAACAAATC
>JACRGO010000091.1 GCA_016212295.1 Nitrospinota bacterium
GATTTGTTTAATGTCCATACTGTCCTCCAAGATTAGACGCTAATGAAGAACACTATACCCCATTCGCGGTTCAATGTCCAGGAGTCGATGGTTCTCTCTTATATATCAGTGAGATAGGGAAAAGAACAAATTCACCCTGGGTGGAGCCGTTTTTCACCACAAAGCAGCATTCGGGCGGCGCCGGCCTTGGGGCCTCCATTTCACATGGGATCATCAAGGAGCACGGGGGAACCATGGAGTATGCCTCTGAGCCGGGAAAAGGAACCACGGTGACCGTGGCGCTGCCGGCGGCGTGAAATTATTTTAGATTTATGATTTTAGATTTTAGATTGGAATGATTGAGTAAAAATGAACCGCGGAGGCGCGGAGGAATACCATGAATTACTCTCTGCGTCTCAGCGCCTCCGCGGTTTTAACCAATTTTATGATTTTAATTCAAATCTCAAATCTTAAATCTTAAATCTCAAATCTTAAATTATAAATAAGCCTATGCCAAAGTTTAAAACCTCACACCCTGACGCAAGAATCCTCATCGTGGATGACGAGCCTATCGCCTTGAGGGCAGTCTCCACCGCCTTGCATTCCGCGGGTTACGAGCGCGTCAAGACCCTGGAGGACAGCCGCCTGGTCATAGAGGAATTGTGGAAAGAGGACTACTCATGCGTCTTGCTGGACCTGAACATGCCCCATATTTCCGGCGGCGATCTCCTTCCCGCCATAGCCAAGGAATTTCCATATACATTCACTGTGGTCATGACCGGGTTGACCGACCTGGACACCGTGGTCTCTTGCATGAAAAACGGGGCCTTTGATTATCTGGCCAAGCCCGTTGACAAGCCGCGCCTCATAGCCTCGATTGAAAAAGCCGTCCGGATGAGGGGCGTTGAAATGGAAAACGCGGGTCTGAAGCGGGGATTGCCGGGCAAGGACCTCAAGCGCCCGGAAGCGTTCGGGGAGATCATCACGAACCACCCAAGGATGAAGGCCATTTTTTCGTATATAGAGGCCATAGCCGGGAGCTCATATCCGGTCCTTATCCTTGGCGAAAGCGGCACCGGCAAGGAGCTTATCGCGCGAAGCCTCTACAGGCTCTCGGAAAGAAAAGGTGAATTCGTGGCGGTGAATGTCTCCGGCCTGGACGACCATCTTTTTTCCGACACCCTGTTCGGGCATTCAAAGGGCGCTTATACCGGGGCCGACAAGGAAAGGAGCGGGCTTGTGAGGAAGGCGGAAGACGGGGTCCTGTTTCTGGACGAGATAGGAGACCTTCAATCGCAGTCCCAGATTAAGTTGCTGAGGCTGCTGCAGGAAGGGGAGTTTCAACCATTGGGGACGGACAAGACTTCAAGGACAAACGCCAAGTTCATATTCTCAACCAACAAGGACCTTGAGAAGGCAATAAAGGAGGAAAAATTCCGGCGGGACCTTTATTTCCGTTTGAGGACCCATACCATTTACCTGCCTCCTCTCAGGGAGCGCATGAGCGACCTGCCCCTTTTGATTCGCCATTTTATGGAAAAACACGCGCGCTTGTCCGGGAAGCCCGCGCCGGAATTTCCAGCGCGATTGGCGGAGGCCCTGGCCCATTACGATTTCCCCGGCAATATAAGGGAACTGGAATGCCTGATCACTGACGCTGTGGTGGCCTCGGGCCAGGGCTTGCAGCCCATGGAGCCGTTCCTTAAAAGCATTAAATACCGCGGGCCTGAGCCAAAGGGCATGGATGGATTTATTCAGGGACTGGTTTCCGGTCCGGAGGCCATGCCCACGCTTAAGGACATGGAAGCCTCTTACATTTTCCGCGTGGTCCAACAGTCCGGAAACAACCTGGGCGAGGCGGCCAGAATCCTGGGCATGGATTACACCTCTCTTTACAGGCGGCTTAAGAAGATGGAGAAGAAATAGGGGAGAAGAGGGCAGGGGATAGGGATCAGGTGTCAGGGAGCAGGATAATATAGTAAAAAAAAGAGGTAACAGTTCACAGGGTTGTCATGAAAAACCAGAGAAAGCCTCATTCGCTATTTTTTGCATCCCCCTTAATCCCCCTTGCCAAGGGGGAATTAAAACAGATCCCATTTTAGGGACGTTTCCCGTTTTAGGGACGTTTTCCGTTTTAGGGACGTTTTCCGTATTCCCCCTTACCAAAGGGGGACAAAGGGGGATGTAGTTTCCCCTGCAATTAAGCGTGAAGCCGTTTTACATGACACCTCGTGAACGGTTACAAAAAGAGATTTTAAAATTCCGCGTTGTTCGGCACTCTGGGGAATGGTATAACATCGCGGATATTGTGCATGCCGGTCGCGAACAGGACCGTCCTTTCAAATCCCAGCCCGAAGCCTGAGTGTGGAACGGTCCCGAACCGCCTGATATCCAGATACCACCAGTAGTCCTCTTCCCTGAGTCCGAGTTCCTTGATCCTTCCGCGCAGGACGTCCAACCGTTCCTCCCTCTGGCTCCCGCCGATGATCTCCCCTATGCCGGGGACCAGGACGTCCATGGCCCCAACGGTTTTGCCGTCTTCGTTGACCCGCATATAAAACGCCTTGATCTCCTTGGGAAAATCGGTGACCACCACCGGGCCGTGGAATTTTTCCTCGGTCAAATACCGCTCGTGCTCGGTTTGCAGGTCCTTTCCCCATTCAGGTGGAAATTCAAAGGATTTTCCCGACTCCTTCAAAAGCCGCATGGCCTCGGTGTAAGTTATCCGGATAAATCCGGTCTCCACCAACTTTTTTAATCTGGCGGTGAGGTCCACCTCATTTCTTTTCTCCAGGAAGGCCACGTCCTTTCGGCAATTTTCAAGGACGGACCTGAAAATATATTTAAGGAACTCCTCAGCCAGGTCCGCGTTTTCCCTGGCGTCGCAAAAGGCCATTTCCGGCTCGATCATCCAGAACTCCGCAAGGTGCCGGGGCGTTTGGGAATTCTCGGCCCGGAAGGTCGGCCCGAAGGTGTATACGTCCGTCATTGCGGCGGCGAAGAGTTCCGCGCCCAACTGGCCGCTCACCGTTAGCTTGGCCGCCTTCCCGAAAAAATCCCGGGTGAAATCAACCTTGCCGTCCTTCCTGGGCGGATTATCCAAATCGAGAGTAGTGGCCTGAAACATCTCCGCGCCCCCTTCGCAGTCGCTTGCCGTGATTATGGGAGTATGCACGTAGATAAAGCCCCGCTCCTGAAAGAACTTGTGGATGGCGAAGGCCAGGGCGTTACGAATCCGGAACACGGCGCCGAAGGTGTTGGTTCGGGGACGAAGGTGCGCCACCTGCCTAAGGAACTCCATGCTGGTGGCCTTTTTTTGCAGGGGATATTCATCCGGGTCGGACCAGCCGTACACGAACACCTCGGAGGCATGGACCTCCACGGTCTGCCCTTTCGCCGGGGACTTCACGAGCTTCCCCTCAACACGGACGCAGCATCCAACGGACAGCTTCTCAATCTCGCCGTAGCCGGGCAGGCCGCCGTCCGCCACGACCTGGATGTTTTCCAGGCATGAGCCGTCGTTGATCTCCAGAAAGGAGAATTTTTTCGAGCCCCTGCGGGTCTTGATCCATCCCTTGATTGTAACAGGGACGCCGTATTCCTCCGAGACCAGGAGGTCCTTGATTCGTTTTCGGTATTTTGTCGGTTGCGGCATGTTTTTTAAATTAAATACTTCTCTCCCTGCATCTTAGGGTGGGGGTACTCCTGGGGATTCAGATCCCCTTTTAGCTTCTGAAACTCTTCCAAAAAATCCAGATATTCCTCGATGCTGATCTCCCTCCACTGGATCTTCCTAAGCCAGCGGCTGGATGCCTTGTGGGAGGCATTTTTAAGTTCTTCGTCCTTGGCCATTTCTTTTAGATCATCCATGGTCTTCTTCCTGAATTTTCGCGCCCCATAATTTTTTATAATCTTCAAGTTTCTCAAATATTTTGTAATAAGATTCAATTTTTTCCAAATCCAGCTTTAATTGTCCGGTTTTATAAGCCTCATAAATTTTTTGAACATCACTTTTATCGATTGGTTCTCTTCTGGCGTCATTGGCATAGGCCAAAACCTTTAAACCCACCAGATCCTCTGGTTGAATCACTTTAATAATCTGCCCCAAAACGCTTTTTTCCCGCGCCTCCCTTAATATTTGGAGGCCGGATTCTCCAATGGCATGAAGGAAATCAATATTTCCAAAGACCTTAAGGGGTGATTCAAATTGAGAAAATGTCCTGGTGGCCTGGACAGTTTGATAGGTCAGGCTGTGCATGATTTTTTCCACTTTGCGAATATCTTCGCTGGAGATGAGAAAATCAATGTCCCTCGTTGCCCTTTCGATTCCCATTTGAAGCATGGCAAAGGCTCCGATGAGGGCAAAATCCACCTTCTCTTCATTGAACCTTTTTGAAATGCTTTTCAGGGCTTCTTTAAAATTCATTATCCTTCCGAGATTCCAATATTAAAATTTTTTTTACCCGCCTCTTCAATCCCCTTGGCAGCCAGTTGGTCCGCCAACTCATTCAACTCGTCTCCGGAATGGCC
>JACRGO010000092.1 GCA_016212295.1 Nitrospinota bacterium
AGAAGACAGGGCGTTCATCCAAGAGATTTCTTGCAAATTCTCCTAAGCGAGGATACGGCCAAGGCCCAAGCCGCACTATACCAAAACTCAAGCTGAAGCCGTGATGCGCTCTAAAAAATTTGGGCTAAACTGTTACTTAAAGAGTTAGGAAATTACCCGCAAAATATTTTTGATTACACCCAGGGACAATGTTTTCTTGCCGTGATTTGGCACCGTGACAATTTTTCTATCACTATCTCTTGCCCACTGCTCGTGAGAACCCTTGCCCTGGCGATATAAATAAAATCCTTTCGTTTTCAGCAATGACACCATTTGACGATAAGCATAACGGAGAGTCTTAGGCATAGGACATAGGATATTCCAGTGTGAAACTCTTCTCCTCCACGCTTCTCACTTTTATGTCGCCGCCATGCTCCCGGTGATACCGCAGAACTCCCCGAATCGCGTCCTTGCAATTTTCCACAGCATCTTCCGCAGTCTCTCCTTCCGCCCAAGCGCCCTCCACTTCGAGACACTTAGCGAAGTAAAGATTTTCCGCTTCCCATGTGACGGTAATTGGATAGATGTTAAACATAAGCAACCTGAAATTAAGATTAAAAGCAAGACTTGAATAATTATTGTATCCGCGCCGAATTGTACAGGATCGGGGTTGTTTTGTCAAGGGTGATTTTTTTCACGGCAGGCGTTTTAAGGCTGTTTATAAATTTGATCGTGGTGTTTGAAGTTATGAAGAACAACCCGTTTTTTTTCTTCATCCACCTCAAAAACTAAAACATAACTCCCGATGTGAACCCTTTGGCGATTTTTTAAGACATTTCTTAAATTTTTGTAATGGCTTGGGTCTTCTAAAATTTCCTCTATCTTGCTGGTTAGTCTTTCAAACAGGTCATGCCTTTTTTTAAGGGCCTTACAATCCTTCTTAAAAGTCGGCATCGTCCTTGATATATACTTAGGCATCGTCTGACATCCATTTACTCATCGCGTCTTTTAATTCCGCCATGTTTTTATAGTCTGTTCCTTTGCCTTCCCTGTAGTCTTGCGAACTTTTTTCCACCTCGGCGATTATTTCTTCTCTAATCATTTCTTCCGGGGGCATGTCTTCCTCTTCATATTCTCGCCGCTCTCTGATTTCATAAACCTTCTCCGGGTTCAGGTGAAGCCTCGCTATTATTTCCGGCAACAAATCACTGCCCTTAATCACGGTTGTGGACATTAGCAGACTCCTCATATTTTGGGTTATGACCTTGACTTTATTTTAAGCCTGACCAATCAAATTAGCAACGGAGCGCTAGCCAAAAATATTTGAAATTTTCAAAAAAGGCGCAATGTTTTTTCACGGCCGGAGATACTTACTATCTACTTCCACGGCTCTTTCCCATCCAGCGAGACTCCAGGCGATCAGTCTTTTTGTCGATGTGCTCAACTTGCTCGCTTTTAATTTCGACAACGTCTTTCCGCACTCCGACGAGGATTTTACCTTGCCCGGTAACCTTCTGGTCCAAGCCGGTGATTTTGTCGAGGATAAGATTGAGGATTTTAGTGTCTGACATAGAAGTTAGCGGTTGATGAATTTTTAGACTTTCGTCACCGCCAGCACGATCACCGAGGCAATCAAGGCGAGGAAGAAAGAAGCCGAAGCCCAGGCGCGCGTGAACCGCACCGCCATCTGGTCGCGGGATTCGTAGACCTTATCCAGCTTGGCCTTTTTCAAGCTTATCCAGACCAATTTAGCCCTCCTGATCTGAAATCGCAAATGCTTTGCCGGCGCAATTTAATCTGTTTTTAATGAATTTTAAAATGCCCCCGGCAACGTTCTTTGGTCTCGGCAAGCTCAATCTTGCGGCACTCGCTGGCATCCTGCCGTAAAACCGCCTGCCGAAAATAAACCTCCGACCGGCAAGCCTGCTGACTGTACGCCGACGGCAAATCCGGACCGGCCGTAACGCCAAATTCAAAGCGCCTTAAGTGAGCTTAAGTGACTAAAGTCAAAATATAGAATAATACAATTAATTCGCTATGCAAGGCACGGCCCCAGAGTTGACATTTTGTAATCTTATTGTTGTAATGTAATACATGAAATTATTAATGGATTCCGATTGTCTAATCAAGTTAACCAAATCCAGGCTTAAGGAACTTGTTTGCAAGAACTTTTCCATTGTTATTCCACAACTCGTGAAAGAGGAAACTGTTGATAATGCCCAGGGACACCCTGATGCAATGGTTATAAAGAAGAATTTAGAGATGAAATTGATTACATCAGATAAACTGCCGTCATCTTTTAAAAAAGGAGAGGATGCAATTTTTACAGTCTTTCAGCAGGGCAAATATGATGGTATTTGCAGCGATGACAAGAGGTTTATAAAGAGGCTTCGCTTTTTTAATATCCCTTATATAACACCGGCTGTATTTATTGCCCTGCTATTGAAAGATAACAAGTTGAAAATAAATGAGGCTGTGGAAAAATTGGATTCTTTATCACCCTTTGTAAGCGATGAAGAATACAGCGCTATTAAAAGGATATTGGCAAACTGGGGGAGGCAATGAAAACAAAGTCAATAAGAATACCAAAGGATATAATGAGCGCTATAGAGATAGTAGAAAAAGAAGAAAAGATAGAGGAATCCACTGCCATGAGAAAACTAATGAGAATCGGTTTTGAGACATATATCGGGAACCTTTATAGACAGGGTAAGATAACGCTGAGGGAGGCTGCCAAGCTTCTTGGAGTTAATCAAATAGAGGCAATGAATCTTTTTCTGGATGCAGGTATAAAGGGAAATCTTGATGCTTCTGATGTCCTGGCTTCACTCGATAGGTTTGTATCTAAATAGTTGTTGCTGAAAGACTTATCCCGGGTGACACAATGAAATATCCATCTTCCAGCGGCAAGGGCGGAGACTGGAACAAAAACCAACGCGAAAAGCCCCAAAATCAGCATGAAACTCAAGACCTTTAGATAAGCCCGAAGTCCTTCAGTGTCGACTTCAGTGACTCCCGGTTCCTTTCCGAGATCCCGCAAAGGGGCAGTCGGAAGGATTCCTCGCACTTGCCCATCAAGGCAAGGGCTGTTTTAACCGGTATGGGGTTGGTCTCAATGAACATTGCGTTATGGAGTGAGAGAAGCCGGTAATGGATCTTTCTTGCTTCGGAGAGGTCGCCCCTGAAGAAGGCGCCGCAAAGCCCGGCCACTTCCCTTGGGGCTATATTGGCGGTGACGGAAATCACCCCCGTGCCTCCAACGGAGAGAATTGGCAGCGTGTTGGCGTCGTCTCCTGACAAGAGATTAAAATCCCCGCCGCACCGGCTGATTGTGTCGCTGGCCTGCTGAAGGGAGCCGGTGGCGTCCTTCAGCGCGACAATGTTCTTGATCCTTGAAAGCCGCGCGACTGTTTCCGGCAGTATGTTCACCTGGGTCCGGCCTGGAACGTTATAAAGTATCATGGGAATATCCACCGCCTCGGCCACGGCCTTATAGTGCCGGTACAATCCCTCCTGCGTGGGTTTATTGTAATAGGGCGAGATCAACAATGCGGCGTCGGCCCCCATCTCCTTGGCGCTCTTCGTCAGGGCGATGGCCTCTGCCGTGCTGTTTGAACCTGTGCCTGCTATGACGGGGACCCTCTTTTTCGCGGCGTCCACCACTATCTCCATGACTTTTTTATGCTCCTCGTGGGTAAGGGTCGCCGATTCCCCGGTGGTCCCGCAAGGCACCAGGCCCGCTGTCCCTCCTTCTATCTGAAATTCGATGAGGCCCCTCAGGGACTTCTCATCGATCCCGCCGTTTTTAAACGGCGTTATTAACGCGGTGAAAGAGCCTTTGAACATTTTTTACCTTTCTATAGCGACTTATTATTCCTGCAAAAATAATCTAAATTTTAAACTCCAAACAACAAACATCAAATCACAAATAAGCTCCAAAAACAAAATGTCAAACGAAAACCCGCGATAAGTGGAATTTTGTATTTATTTGAAATTTGTTATTCGCGATTTGAAATTTTGTTCTATATGGTCCCGGTATAAACCGTAGTGGCTGGACCGCGCATGAAAACAGGATGGCCTTCGCCCTCCCAATGGATTTTCAGGTTGCCGCCTTTAAGCTCAACCGTTATATCCTTATCTCCGTCCCGGACCAGCCGGGCCGCCACAGCCGAGGCGCAGGCGCCGGTTCCGCATGCGAAGGTCTCCCCGGCGCCCCTTTCCCACACCCTCATCTTCAGGCGGCTCCTGGATACCACCTCCACGAATTCCGCGTTGATCCGTTTCGGAAAAAGCGCGTGGTTTTCAATGGAGGGACCGTACTTCGCCACTTCAAAGGAGTCCACTGAATCCATAAAAGAGACGCAATGGGGATTCCCCATGGAAACGCAGGTAACGGCGAACTCGCGGTCCTTCACCTTCAAGGGCCGGTTCACCACGCGGCCTTGAAGATTCACCGGAATGTCCGGGGCATTGAGTATAGGCGCCCCCATGTCCACATCCACGTCCTTTCCTTTCAACTTCGTGGCCTTTATGCCTCCCAGGGTTTCAAACCGGATTTCCTTTCTGGCAGTTATCTTCTTGTCGTGAATATATTTGGCAAGGCAACGGACGCCGTTGCCGCACATCTCCACTTCACTGCCGTCAGCGTTGAAAATCTTCATGCAAAAATCAGCTATTCCGGATTTCCTCAAAACAATGATCTGGTCGCAGCCGACGCCGAACCTTCTGTCCGCTAGAAGGGCGGCCTTTTTCTTGATGGGACCAAGGTCCATGTCCCTGGCGTCAATGACCACGAAATCATTGCCCAGACCGTGCATCTTGGTGAATTTGATTTTTGCGCCCGCCATATTATCTCACTTTAAAAAGGCCGGGATTTCTTCTCCCCGCACCAGGTCCTCGTAGGATTCCCTCCGGCGGATGACGTGAAATTCATCGCCTTTTACAAGGACCTCCGCCACCCTTGGGCGGGAGTTGTAATTGGAGGACATGGAAAAACCATACGCGCCGGCGCTCATGACCGCCAGGAAGTCCCCTTGTTCAAATGTGGGGAGGGTCCTGTCCTTTGCCAGAAAATCGCCGCTTTCGCAAATCGGGCCCACAATATCGGCCACTATCTTCGGCTTGCCGTTCTTTTTCACCACCGGGATGATCTCCTGATAGGATCCATAGAGACTGGGACGCACGAGGTCGTTCATCCCTGCGTCCACTATCACGAAGTTCTTTCCTTCATTCACCTTGGTATACAGGACCTTTGCCACGAGGACCCCTGCGTTTCCCATGATCAGGCGTCCAGGCTCGAAGACAATGGTGTACCCGGTTTTTTCGAGCATCGGGACAATGGCCGCCGCCAGTTCCCTGGGATGGGGAGGTGATTCATCCTTATAAGTAATTCCAAGCCCTCCTCCTATGTCCAGGTACTGAATATTGATTCCGGCTTCATCGCGAAGCCTGTTTGCCAGGTTGACGACCTTTTCCAGGGCGTCCACGAAGGGGGATATCTGTGTGATTTGGGACCCGATATGCTTTTGTATCCCAACCACCTCTATGTTCTCAAGGCCCTTGGCGAGTTTGTACTCCTCGAAGGCGTCGTCTATGTTGATGCCGAATTTATTCTGCTTCAAGCCCGTGGAAATATAGGGATGGGTCTTGGGGTCAACGTCCGGATTGACCCTCAGGGAAACCCTTGCCTTCTTCCCAAGGTCTTCCGCCGCCTCGTCAATGGCGAAGAGTTCCTGGGTGGATTCCACGTTGAACATCATGATCCCGGTTTCCAGGGCGTATTTGATCTCCTCCTTGGTCTTTCCCACCCCGGCGTAGACGATTTTTCCCGGATCCACCCCGGCAAGCAGGGCGCGATGGAGTTCTCCCCCTGATACGATGTCCATTCCGGCCCCAAGGCCGGCCAGCAGCCTTAATATGGCGATATTGGAGCATGACTTGGCCGCGAAGCATACGGTGTGCGGCACCTTTTCAAAGGCGGAGTCAAAGGCCTTGAAATGGTTTGAAATGGTATTCGCGCTGTAGA
This sequence comes from Nitrospinota bacterium, assembly GCA_016212295.1. Classification (GTDB taxonomy): domain Bacteria; phylum Nitrospinota; class Nitrospinia; order JACRGO01; family JACRGO01; genus JACRGO01. Next base: position 6,005 of record JACRGO010000092.1, read on the forward strand.
GGTAAAAGGGTGTGCCCACCTCCTCGATTATTTTCCTGACAGGAATTTTTTCCGCGAAAAGCTCGGCGTCCTTGAATTGAAAATCGTGCATTTTATTCTCTCCATTTGCTATGAAATTTCAAATTCCAATTGTCGAATAACAAATAAATCTCAATAACCAAAATTACAAATAACACACAAGGAAATGGAACTGTTTGGGACATTCAATAATTGTAATTTGGGATTTGTTTGTAATTTGCTATTTGTCATTTGTAATTTTATTTTCATTTGGTTGCGCCCTGAGGCCGCGCCATGCTTTAAGAGCATAGGATATTAACACACGGCTTAAATTTCTGTCAAACCTTAATATAAGATTCCTGGTCCTCGTGAAGACGTTTAATGTCAACTTATGATGGAATGGGAAAAGGGATAAATTTTTGGAATAATCGGGTAAGTATCTCCGCAGGTGAAAAAATTGCGACTTTTTTGAAAATTTCAAATATTTTTGGCTAGTCTTTTGAAAAGTATAATGATAATAAGCAGATACCTCAATCGTGGGTTTTTGCTGTGTATTGAACAAACCAGAACCTTGTGATAGCATTTTCTAACTGCCTAATAACCGGCTTTAAGTCTGCGGCTTGCCGCCCAGTTAGCGGCGGCTCAACGCCGCATTATGCATTTCGGGAGCGGTGATGGCGATTGATGCGATTGAACAGATAGAGTCGTTCACGTCTGCTGACTACGTGGGCGCATTCAGGCGTGCCGAGCCATTCGAGAGTCAACTGGAAATGTTACGCGTCCACTTGGCATCTCATACGGCAGTTACGCGGAAGGTTATATCCACGTTCACCATTTGAAGCCGCTGGCTTCCATCGGCGAAGGGTATGTCATTGACCCAATCAAAGACCTACGCCCTGTTTGTGCCAACTGTCATGCGGTCATTCACTTGCGGCAGCCTCCCTACAGTATTGAGGAAGTGAAAGCCATGCTGCATGGTGACACAAATAATAACCCGAGTGGGGGGGCCGCGCCTTGAATTATGAATTGGTGTCGTGGGGCGGGAAAAGGCAACGATTCATGGATTACGCAAGAAATCGTGAGCGCCGGTTTTGCGAGGGCAGGCTGTATTTCCGCTCGTCGCGAATTTGCAATCCGCGATGAAGGGCCGTTAAAGGCTGTTACCAGTTGTTGCCAGGAGACCTAAACCCAATTCTTAACCCTCAATCCTGGAATGCGCGAAAATTCGTTCATGTTGTTTGTAATCAAGGTGGCCTTTATGCTGCAAGCATGGGCCGCGATGAGCATATCCATATTCCCTATTATATTCCCATTTTTTTCAAGAACCGCCCGGATTTCCCCGTAATAATCCGCTGCTTTCGCGTCCCACGGCAAAACCGCTAAATGTTCCAGAAAAGAATCAAGAACCGCGCGGTTTGATGTTTTGGATCCGGACTTGGCGACTCCATACCGCAATTCCGCCAGGGTGATGGAGGAGAGGCAGATGTCCTCCATCGGCGAGCGAGCCAATTTTTTATACACAGATGGAGGTTTTTTCCGCAAGATATAGATGCAAATATTTGTGTCAAGCATTAACATCAAAAGACCTCCCGGGATTGGGGAGCCATATCCTCCCGCCGAGCCAGAAAATCATCGGAGGCAGTTTGGCGGTCCTCAAAAAAATCCTTCCAGGAACAAGGCCGTGGGGATAAAACTACACTATCCCCTTCTTTATGGATATAAACCCTGTTACCTTTAAACTGAAATTTCTTCGGCAGCCTTACGGCCTGGCTCCTGCCATTGGCGAATAATTTAGCCGCTCGTTCTTCTTCCATTTGTTGAAGCCTCCTCTGAAAAAGCGTGGCATATGCCAGAATATATCACAAATTATTAATAATAGCCATAGCGCGGCCAGGGTGAATTTGTTCTTTTCCCTATCTCACTGATATATAAGAGAGAACCATCGACTCCTGGACATTGAACCGCGAATGGGGTATAGTGTTCTTCATTAGCGTCTAATCTTGGAGGACAGTATGGACATTAAACAAATC
>JACRGO010000095.1 GCA_016212295.1 Nitrospinota bacterium
CCAGCTTCATCAGCTTCCTCACTTGCTGATCGGTTACCATCCAAGCCTCCCTCATGAGCCGCTTGGATGGTTAAACCAAGTTTATAAAACATCGGGAATTTTAATTGTCGTCAGCCGGTATTTTTAATTGTCGCTCATCAGGTGCACTGTTACCGGGAATCGGCAACCTTCGAAGTGGAATTTGTGACGGGCCAGGGGGAAACCGTGGCGCTCTTAACTCTGAGCCCTGAGGCCATTAGACCGGTTATGGGGAGAGAAATCCTGCACGTCCGCGGCCTGGAGCAAGTCAGCTCCATCAATTAGATTTTCTTATAAACCCTCTTAAATTTAGGACCCCAGACAATTTCAATCACTTTCCAGGTCCCTCGTTAAATCCTCCACCGTTCCTCTCTTGGTCTGTCCTTCCTTATGCTCTCTCTGAGCTTCTTTGACTTCTCGAACGATCCTCATCCTTTTTTGCTCAATATTGCGTTTTTTAAGGAGGCCCAAGAGTATTTCCTGATCCTCGATGGAAAGTCAGGAGAATTCATCCAGAAAATTATCCAAGGTTTGACCGAGGGGAGCCATGGCTTGGAACTCCATAATTTTTCTACCAAAATAAAAAAAGCCCGCCTCCGTCAAGACGCGGGCTTGGGACCAGGAAAATAAATCCGGCGGCGTCCTACTTTCCCTGTAGGGTGGGCACTGCCCACCATTTCCTTACCTGGTGGTACAGGCTTCCAGCCTGTGCGCCCGCATAGTACCATCGGCCGGGCAGGGCTTAACTGCCGGGGTCGGGAGGGGATCGGGGGAAACTCCTACCGAAAAATAGTGTCTGTCCCCAATTGCCGCCTAATTCCCGAATAAGCATCTCCCAGAAAATTTCTCTTGCCCTATTGTATCCTATAGAATACATTTAACTCATGCTGGAAATCCGGCAGACCGAGATATATTCTCAATGGTTCAATAGCTTGCGTGACCGGCAAGCACGGGCGCGCATCGATGTGCGCATCCGTCGCCTGTCGTTGGGCAATCCAGGGGACGTGAAGCCGGTGGGAGAGGGCGTCTCGGAGTTGCGTATCGATTATGGTCCCGGATACCGGGTTTATTTCGTGCAACGGGGGCAGACGTTAGTGATTCTCCTCGCCGGCGGCGACAAGCACACGCAAGACCAGGATATCAAGACGGCGCGGGAACTGGCGCGGAAACTTTAGGAGACCGTTATGGCCAAGATTAAAACTCGGCCTTGGGACGCGGCGGAACATCTGGAAACCGCTGAGGACATGGCCGCCTACTTGGAAGCTGCCCTGGAAGAAGGCGACCCGGCTCTGGTGGCAGCCGCCTTGGGGGACATCGCCCGGGCCAAGGGCATGGCGCAAATCGCCCGGGAAACGGGTTTAGGGCGAGAGAGCCTTTATAAGGCATTGTCGCCGGAAGGCAACCCGGAGTTTGCCACCGTGCTAAAGGTTGTGCGGGCGCTTGGCCTGCGGTTGCGCGCCACCCCGGAGCACGCCTAAATTACTTGCCATCGGCCACCGCTAAACACGAAAGCGGGATGCGCTTCGCTTTCCCGCCCTACGGTCTACGGTCTTTGGCGATGGAAAAATAAATCCGGCGGCGTCCTGCTTTCCCTTAGTGGCAGAGGCTTTCCAGCCTGTGAACCCGCGTAGTATCATCGGCCCGGCGGGGCTTAACTACCGTGTTCGGGATGGGAGCGGGGGTGGCCCCCTTTCCCATTGCCATTTCTATCCCCTATTTTCCAGGCTCCTTTCCGGCGGGGGAATTTCAATGGTGGTCATTTGCGCCTCGGCCTCAAAGGGAACCTCGGTCTTCAATAAATCCTCAGCCCCGATCTTCAGGGATTCCAATAATTTCTCCCTGGTTTTTTCCTGGGCATTGACCCCGGGAAGATCGATGAGCCACCCTATCCACCAGTCACCACTTTTCTTGATCAGAGCCCTGAATTTCATTGTTTCACCCATGAGATATCCAGGTCTTTGCAAATCTTCCTGGCCGCTTTCATTTATAAATATCCCCTCGGGGACCCAGGTCATAGGCGATTATGACCCGCATTTTTTTATCTACTCGCAGCAGGATGCGCCAATTTCCCACTCTCAAGCGCCAGTCAGAGCGCCCTTTCAAAGATTTGGCCAGGGTGAGGGGAACTTGTTCCAGTTTTTCTAATGCGGCAAGAATCTGTTCTCGGTCAGGTCGGGGCAGTTTTGATAATTTTTTTTCAAATTGATGATTGATTTCTACACGCCAAGCAGGCTTAGTCTTCCCGGTCATGAAGTTGCTCTTTAACGACTTGAGCCAGG
>JACRGO010000094.1 GCA_016212295.1 Nitrospinota bacterium
GATTTGTTTAATGTCCATACTGTCCTCCAAGATTAGACGCTAATGAAGAACACTATACCCCATTCGCGGTTCAATGTCCAGGAGTCGATGGTTCTCTCTTATATATCAGTGAGATAGGGAAAAGAACAAATTCACCCTGCCATTGGACGCATGACCGCCAAGTAGTGAATGGGGCCGAGTTCTTGAATTGTAAATCTTTTAAACCGCGGAGAACGCAGAGGGCGCAGAGAGAAAAACAAAATTTCTAACACAAAGGCACAAAGACACAGCGGTTTTTAAAATTTACCACAAAGGGCATGTCAATGGCCGCTACATTTTTCCGCCTTTCGCTAAAAATACAGCGCCCAGCGTCCCGGCGTCCTCTCCGCATTGGGCAGGCGCGATTTCCACCCTCTCAGCCGGAATTTTATAAGCCCTGCTCTTCATCTCCCTGATAGCTTCCGGGACCAGCAGGTCCCATGACGCCATCATTCCTCCCCCTATGATAATCCTTTCCAGGTTGAAGATATGTATTATATCCACAAAGCCCATGCCGAGATATCTGCCCATGCGCTGGAACAGCTCCAGGCAAAAGGGATCTCCTTCCCTGGCCAAATCGTGCAGAAGCTTGGAAGTGACCCTTTCCTTGCCGCCCTCCGTGTTCCGGCGAAGGACCGCGGCCTTTTCAGTTTCATATAATTCCAGCGCCGTCTCCACAGCGGAATGGGCGGAAACATATTTTTCCAGGCACCCCCTTCCCCCGCATCCGCAGGGCCTGCCTTCGGGTTCAACTATTATATGCCCGATTTCCGCGGCCATGCCGTCCACTCCGCGGAAAATCTTCCCGCCAAGGATTAAGCCGCCGCCGATCCCTGTGCCGAGGGTCAGAAGACAGAAATGAGAGCAGCCCCTTCCTCCCCCCATCCATAATTCTCCCAAGGCGGCGCAATTCGCGTCGTTATCAATGAAAATGGGACTCAGGATTCTTTCGGAAAGGGCGGACCGCAGGTCGTAATCCATCCAATGCGGGAAGTGGGGCGAGCGGGACACCACCCCTTTTTCAAATTGGATCGCCCCTGGGACTCCAATGCCGGTTGCAATGGGATCTTTTCCTTGCGACTCCCTTATCTCTTCCGCCAAGAGGCTTATATTGTCCACTATAACTGAGGTGGAGGACTTAGACTCCGTGTCCCGCCTGCTCCTGGTTAAAATGTTCCCTTCCGGCGACACCGCGGCGCCTTTGATGGAGGAGCCCCCGATATCCAATCCTATGAAATAATCCCCGGCCATGCCTTTCACCTGCTTTCCCAGTCAACCGCGTCCGGCACCTCTTTCTGAATCAAGTTCCGGACCTGCTTTAATAATTTTTTCTCTATCTGCCTTACGGCCTCTCTGGTAATGCCGAACTTGTCTCCTATCTCCTGCAATGTCGCCGGAGTATCGGCCATTATTCTTTTCTCCAAAATATCTATTTCCCGGTCATTAAGTTTTTTCTTTATATTGTCCACCTGTGCCTTCACAAGTTTCCTGATTTGATTCATGGAGGAACTGTCCTCAATGAGATCTTCCCCGGAAGGCATGGTGTCAGCAACCGTATAGGCGCGGCCTCCTTCCCCGATAGGGGCTTCCAGCGAAATGTCCGAGGCCCCTATGCTCATTTCCACGTCCACTATATCCGCTTCCGAGGTCCCGAATTTATCCGCCAGAAGTTTCGTGGTTGGATAAAAGCCCGCCTCTTCCAGCCGCTGTTTTTCCCTCTGGAGATTGTAAAGGAGCTTCCTCCTCATATTAGTGGTGCCGACCTTGACGAGCCTCCAGTTGTCCAGTATATATTTCAGAATATATGCCTTGATCCACCAGGAGGCATAAGCCGGAAGCCTGATTCCCTTGAAGGGATCGAACTTTTTCACCGCCTGCATGAGGCCGATATTTCCTTCCTGTATAAGGTCAAGCAAGTTTTGGAATTCCCGCCTGAAGGTCATGGCGATGTTCACCACGTTCTGAAGGTTGGAGGTGACCAGGACATAAGCCGCCTCCACATCGCCTGTCTCGCGGTAACGAATTGCGATGTCCCGCTCCTCCTCCATGCTTAAAGGCTTGTATTTTTTAATTTCAGCCAGGTACGCGGAAAGGGGGTCAAGAGGGACAAGAGAGGTGGAGCCCTCCTCCGGGATGGATGATTTTTCTTCCAGTAATTTTTTCATGTCTGGCATTGGGCGCCCGTTTTTAATGCCATATCGGGCCTTAGAGGCGAAATAAAAAGGCGAAAAAGCGCGCGCCGGAAAGACGAGTCAAGGATATTTGAAAATTAAATGGAACATGGCACGGCTTCGCCGCAACCAAAGGGAAAACAAGACCCCAAATGGCAAATTACAAATAAATTACAAATTACAATTACCGAATGTTCTTTTTGGGCAGATGGCCAAGATGGACAAGGGCGGAAGCAATCTCTGTATTCGATGTCTTTGCGGCCATGTGGTTTTTTATGCTGCCTGGTAAATTAAAGGCCGGAAGGTTGGTTTTGGAATAGCCTTTCCACTTTTATTTGCGGTTTCCAACCATATATCCTTCATCTTCTTCGCTGTAAAAAATGTTAATATGGTTTGGCCTTTCCTTTAATACTTTGGAAATTAACAATTTCAGGAATATCAGGGCGCTCATAGATATGATGACTAGCATCAATTCGACCGAGCCTGAAGCCGAATGCTGCCGCACAGTATTGGGCTTCCGTAAACCGGATATTTTTCGATCAGGAAAGAATTTTCTTGAACAATTTTTGTTTGTTCATTGTTTTTTCTTATTATTTCAATTTTAGGTTTTTGTTTCAAAGTTTTCTCTGTTTCCATTCGCCGTTTTTTATCTTGTTTAAATTAACGCTCCGTCATAAGAAAGAAGACTGCAAGAGTTCCGAGCACTAGCCCAAAGACCGCGCGGACTCGAAAAATCAACCGACGTAAGCTTGGAAGCAAAACCAGTACTCATACGATCCGGGGCGGAAAGATAGCCGAGATGCCAAACCGAGAAGTCAAGGACGCGAACGTCTATGAATAGTAACCCAAACCCGAGGGCATTGGCCCAGGCTTGCCAAAGTTTCAGGTTTGCCGTTTGCGTTTGGAACGGCATCGAAATATTCGACGCTTCGAAAGCGACCAAGCCAGCGAGTGAATATCACTCCAAGAAAAGCTGGAATAGCCCATCCAGAAAATATCGCTGCGGCATTTGAAATGCCCGCTATTGGCGAAAAATCAGATGACGTGAAGATTGAAAGTTGGGACCGAAGATAGGCAATCATCGTGATGTATAACGGAAAGCTAAGCGGGAGGCCCGCTTTCTGGCCGGTCCGCTTCAGCGCATAGTTATGTCTGTCTTCAGTATCTCTCTTTCCAATAGTCCGGGTGTCTGCGCAGGTGCATCACTGCGAGTATGAATACTCCGAACTGTTCCACGCTGTAAAGAATGCAATACGGAAAACGGTTTACGAGACTACGCCGAACGTCTTCTTCGACAACCGGCCAAGCAGCGGGGTAGTTGACAATGTTCTGTATGGTGGTAAAGGCCTCGGCAGAAAAATCATAGCCGAGACCACATTCACGATCTTCGTAGTAATCAATAGCGGCCCCAAACTCTTCTTCTGCTTCGGGATGAAATGAGAAGGTCATTTCTCGAAACGATTACGAATTCTGGCAAACACCTCATCGCCGGGAACGGCCTTCGTGCGGCCGGACCGCAACTCCTCGAGTCGGCGTTTGGCAACTTCGATCCACTCAAAATCTATTTCCGTCGCTGGGGCGTTGATAGTTCGAAGTAAGGAATCGATGACCATGAGTCTTTCCTCTACGGGCAGGCACTCTGCTTCTTCTATTATTTCTTTCATTCCATGCATCGCGGACCCCCTTTTCTGCTATACATTAACACAATCGATTCTCTGCTATCAATTTGCGGAGCATAACATGCCTTTGATTCAACAGCCAACGGGCCGATAATCCATTCAGATTCAGTCACTTACGTCCCATGTCATGATTTATTCCGGTGTATTATGCGGATCGGCCTAAAACCCCCATGATGGCCTCTGAATATCCATAACTCGTTGCCCATGTCTTAATTTGCCGCAAAATTAGCACACACGGTTCTTTTTCAGGCAGATGGCCAGGATGGACAAGGCCGCAGGGGTCACGCCCGGAATGCGGGACGCCTGGCCAAGGGAAGCGGGACGGAACGCCTCAAGCTTTTCGCGCACCTCCCTTGAAAGGCTTGGGACTTCGGAATAGTCAATATCCAATGGGATTTTTTGCCCCTCTATTTTATTGAACCTTTCCACAAGCTCCAATTGTCTTTTGATATACCCCTCATATTTTATGGATATGCCGACCTGTTCCTTCACCGCCGGGGGAAGGTCCTCCACTCCGAACATCTCCCGCAGGGTTTCAAAGGTGACCTCCGGGCGCTTTAAAAGCTCGGCCAAACTTGTTGATTTTCCTATAGGGCTCAGGCCCTTTTCCGCCAGCTTTTGATTGGTGTCCGGCGAAGGGGTGATGGAGGTGGAGCGCAGCTTTTCGATCCCGTCCTCGATCCCTTTCCTCTTTTCCCGGAAACGCCTGTATTCCTGTTCAGGGACCAGCCCAAGGCTGTACCCGTATTCCCGGAGCCGCAGGTCGGCGTTGTCCTGCCGAAGGAGAAGGCGGTACTCGGCGCGTGAGGTGAACATCCGGTACGGCTCGCTCGTGCCCTTGGAAACCAGGTCGTCGATCATGACGCCTATGTACGCCTCCGGCCTTTTCAGCACAAGGCCCTCCTTGCCCTGGATTTTCAGGACGGCGTTGATCCCGGCCATGAGCCCCTGGGCGGCCGCCTCCTCGTATCCTGAGGTCCCATTGATCTGGCCAGCCAGAAAAAGGCGTTGGACCCTTTTGGTCTCGAGGGTGGGACGCAGTTGGGTGGGGGGTATGTAATCATATTCGATGGCATAGCCGGGCCTCATCATTTCCGCCTCTTCCAGGCCCTTTATGGTCTTTAAAAAACGAAGCTGCGCGTCAATGGGAAGGGAGGTGGAAATTCCGTTGGCGTAAATCTCGCAAGTGTTTCTTCCCTCCGGCTCCAGAAACACCTGGTGCGAGTCCTTGTCCGGAAAGCGCACGACCTTGTCCTCGATTGAGGGGCAGTACCTTGGGCCTGTCCCCTTGATGATCCCGCTATAGAGAGGGGAGCGGTCCAGGTTTTCCCTGATGATTCCGTGGGTCTTTTTATTGGTATGGGTGAGGTGGCAGGGGACTTGCCGGATGGCGATTTTTTCCGTGGAGAAGGAGAAGGCAGGGGGTGGTTCGTCCCCCTCTTGCGGGGAGCAGACCTGGAAATCGATGGTGTTCGCGTCCAGCCTGGGCGGCGTGCCGGTCTTCAATCTCCCTATCTCAAAGCCCCTTTCCAAAAAGGGGTTCGTAAGGCGCTGGGAGGAAAACTCCCCGAGCCTGCCAGCCGGAAAATTTTCAAGCCCGATATGGATCAATCCGTTCAGGAACGTGCCTGTCGCGATGATCACGCATTTCGCCCCGAACTCAAGCCCTGTCTGCGTTCTAAGTCCAGCAACCCTGTCGCCCTCAAAGATCAGGCTCTCGGCGCGGTCCTGTTTGATCATGAGGCCGGGCTGTGACTCCAGGACGCGCCTCATCTCCTGGCGGTAGGCCGCCTTGTCCGCCTGGGCTCTGTATGCCTGGACAGCCGGACCCTTCACCAGATTGAGGGTCCTGAATTGAATCCCTGTCTTGTCTATGCACTTCCCCATCTCGCCTCCGAGGGCGTCGATCTCCCGAACAAGATGCCCCTTGGCCAGTCCCCCTATTGAAGGATTGCAGGACATCTGGGCTATGGTGTCGAGGTTCATGGTGAGAAGCAGGGTGGACATACCGGCGCGGGAGGAGGCAAGGGCCGCCTCGCATCCGGCGTGTCCGGCCCCAACCACTATGACGTCATATTCTTTTCTTGATAGTATAGGAATTTCTAGTATAGGAATTTCCATTTTTTTCGTTTATAAATCAACGAGCTGCTAAATATTGAACGTCGAACGTCCAACATCCAACATCGAAGTAGGGAAAGGAGTGCGTCATGTGCCATGCGTCACGAGCGCATGACTCACCACCCATGACTTATGACATACTTCGACGTTCGATGTTCAGAGTTCGATGTTAATTCTTTAAAGTCCGCCCAAAGGGCGTTAAGTTCTCCGTGCATCAAGACGTTTATAATATAAATTTCACTTTTGCCCCTTATTTTAGTTTATAATGAATGGGGAATAAAGGAGGACAACCATATATGTTCAGATTGAGCAAAGGGGCGGAATACGCCATCAGGAGCATTCTGTATCTTTCCTTGCAGCCGGAGGGGAAGGTTTGTTATTCGGAAGAGATATCCAAGGACCAGGAAATACCGCCTTCCTACCTGGCCAAGATTTTTCAGTCCCTTGCAAAAAAAGGGATAGTAAGGTCCACCAGAGGGGTCAATGGAGGGATTTCCCTTTTGAAGACCCCCAAGTCCATCTCCGTGTACGACGCGATCGTTGCAATGGAGGGAGATATTTTTCTAAACGATTGCCTTCTCTACGAGGGCTTTTGCCCCAGGGACCCGGTTTGTCCGGCCCATGTTTTCTGGAAGTCGCTGCAAAAGGATTTCCGTGAAAAACTGGAAGGCGAGAATTTTGAAAACCTGGCCAGGAACGCCCGTGTTTTGGAGGCCGCCAAGCCGGAGCAGCGGCATCGCCGCCGCCAGCGGCAATGACTTTATATATTTTTAACATACATTTTTACATTAGGAAGCCAGGAAAAAACCGCTGAATGAAAAATTCCGGGCTTTGTTAATAAGGTTAAAGCATGAGCTCAAATCTTCCCCAATCCGGGACGCCCATGATGAAGCAGTATCTGGCGCAAAAGGAAAGGTATCCGGACGCCATCCTCTTCTTCCGCATGGGGGATTTCTACGAGATGTTCTTCGAGGACGCGAAAAAGGCGTCAAAGATCCTTGAGATCGCCCTGACCTCGCGAAGCAAGTCCGAGGCCACACAAGTGCCCATGTGCGGCATCCCCTATCACGCGGCGGATAACTACATAGGACGCCTCATCAAGGCCGGGGTGAAGGTGGCGATATGCGAGCAGGTGGAGGACCCCAAGGCCGCCAAGGGGATAGTCAAAAGGGAGGTGGTGCGGGTCATAACCCCTGGGGCCCTGCTGGATTCCTCCTTGCTGGACGCCCGCGACAATAATTTTCTCGCCTCGGTCTTTCCATCGGACAAGGGATGGGGGGTCGCCTTCGCGGACGTGTCCACCGGGGATTTCCGGGCCACAGAATTTCACGGGGAGAAGGCCAGGCAAAGGGTCCTTGAGGAACTGGAAGTGCTCAAGCCCAAGGAGGTCCTGGTCCCTGAGGCCTGGAAAAAAAAGGGAAAGGACGGGTTTTTCGAAATGCCTGAGAGCATGATGAACTACTATCCGGACTGGACCTTTGAATACGGCCTGGCCTATTCCGCTCTCCTGGCCCACTTCAAAACCGTTTCCCTGGAAGGATACGGCGCGGAAAACATGCCCTTCGCCGTCCCGGCCGCCGGGGCGGTTGTCCACTACCTGAACGAGACCCAAAAGGCGTCCCTCGGACACATCCACACCCTTTCGGTTTACAATCACAAGGACTACATGGCCCTGGACGCGGCCACTATCCGCAATCTGGAGCTGGCGCGGAACTCATTCGACGGGTCCAGGTCCGGCTCCCTCCTGGAAATACTGGACCTGACCGCCACGCCCATGGGGGGCCGCTGCATGAAGGATTGGGTATTAAAACCCCTGCTTGACTTGGCCTCCATACAGTCGAGGCACAGCGCGGTTGAGGAATTGGTCCAAAATCCCTTTCTCCGCCAGGACGTCCGCGAGGCGTTGAAGTCCGTTCACGACATGGAAAGGATCATCGGCCGCGTGGTCCTTGGCGCGGCCAACGGACGCGACCTCGTGGCCTTGAGGGGTTCAATAGCGGTGCTGCCTTTTTTAGCCGAAAAACTTGGAGAGTCAAGCGCCCCTATGCTGCAGGAGCTGCGCGGGGGATGGGACGATCTGCGGGACGTCGGCGTCTTGGTCTGGGAATCCATAGTGGAAGAGCCGCCCTTGAACATAAGGGAGGGAGGGATCATCAAGGAAGGGTATTCAGCGGAACTGGACGAACTGAGGACCCTAAGCCGCGAGGGCAAGACCCTCATAGCCTCCCTTGAAGCCAAGGAAAAGGAAAAGACCGGGATCAACACGTTGAAGGTCCGCTACAACAAGATCTACGGCTATTACATAGAGGTCACAAAGAAAAGCCTGGAGCAAACGCAGGTCCCATTGGACTATATCCGCAAGCAATCCCTTGTGAACGCGGAGCGCTTCATATCCCCGGAGTTGAAGGAGTTCGAGTCCAAGGTCCTGAACGCGGAGGAAAAGGCCATTGCAATGGAGGAGGAGATTTTCAGGTCCGTCAGGGAAAAGATCGCGAAGGAGGCCAAACGCGCGCTTAAGACCGCCGGCCTGGTGGCTGCCTTGGACGCCCTGGCAGCCCTGGCGGAAGCCGCAGTGCAAAACCGTTATGTCCGGCCGTCCATGTCCGGCGGGGACGCTCTCAGGATCAGGGACGGGAGGCATCCGGTCATTGAGCGGATACCGGGCGGCGATCCCTTTGTTCCCAACGACACGCATCTCGATACTTCCAGGGACCAGATAGCCATCATCACCGGGCCCAACATGGCCGGGAAATCAACTTATCTGAGGCAGACCGCCTTGATTGTCCTGATGGCCCAGGTGGGGAGCTTCGTCCCGGCGGCGGAGGCGGAGATGGGAATAGTGGACAGGATCTTCACCCGCGTTGGGGCGCAGGACAATCTGTTCAGGGGGCAGAGCACCTTCATGGTGGAGATGAACGAGACCGCCAACATCCTGAACAACGCGACGGACAAGAGCCTGATTATTCTGGACGAGATCGGGCGCGGGACCTCCACCTTCGACGGCCTGAGCATCGCATGGTCAGTGGTTGAGTACCTTCACAACGCGCCTGGGAAAAAGGCCAAGACCCTTTTCGCCACCCATTACCATGAGTTGACTGAGTTGGCGGAACTTCTTGAACGCGTTAAAAATTACAATATTCTTGTCAGGGAATGGAACGACGAAATAATATTTCTGCGGAAGATCGAGGAAGGCGGAGCGGACAAGAGCTATGGGATACAGGTGGCCCGCCTTGCCGGATTGCCGGCCGGGGTCCTTGACCGCGCGCGGGAGGTCCTTCACAACCTTGAAAACAGGGAATATAATGAGTCCGGCAAGCCAAGGATCGGGGTCAGGAAAAGAGGGCAGGTTGAGAAGAAGACCGAGCAGCTATCCCTTTTCGGGAACCGGGATTCCGAGGTGATGGAGGAGCTTAAGGGGCTGGACATTGAAAACATGACTCCATTGGAGGCAATGAAAAACCTGGACCGGATCAAGAAAATGTTTTAAGAGTTCATGGCTCGGCTTCGCCACAACCAAAATCAAGAACACGAATGTCACGAATATACGAATTAATTAAAAAAATTGTAAGTTCTCAATAAGTTGAGGGTGCGATGTTTTTTACACACCCCGGCCTTCGGCCACCCCTCTCAAGAGGGGAATTTATAAGAGGCCGATTTTTGCAAAGATTCAGGCGCAGTGGTTCTTATTACACCTTTTTATCAATTCCCCTCTTGA
>JACRGO010000006.1 GCA_016212295.1 Nitrospinota bacterium
ATGGGACTGCTTCAAAATTGACAAGTTTATATTTACTGGTTTTCAATTTACCCATAGACCCTAAAATCCTAACTCATTGATTTTGTTGGGTTTTTTAAAATTGATTTGTTGTTTTTTAATTTATGCGTAGGCTCTATAGTATAAGAATGTCCATTTTAAATCTTTTAAAATCACATAGCTATATGAGGCACACCCCCCTTGATCCCCCCTTGCCAGGGGGGAATTTTTGAGATATTCCCCCTTAACAAAGCTGATCTTTACCCACATCTTTTGGGAATGTTAAAGCCCAAAGTATGGGACGCTATAATGATTGCACCCCGATGAGGGGTGCCAGACAGGGGGATACAATTTTCAGTCCACCCGAAGGGCGTTAAGTTCTTCAGAGACAACTGAGTCCTTATTCTTCGTATGAAAAAAATCGAACAACAAACAATCGCATCCTACGCCTACCTGTGGAATAAGGAGATCAAGCAGGAGCGCCATATTCACAAAACCCATTTTGAAGTGGTGCAATCCATGCTGGATTCTCCCATTGTCCAAAAGGGGATAGGCATGGAGATCGGCTGCGGTCCGGGCCGCGACATGGAATTCATGGCAAGGGCATATTCTGAAAATAAGTTCATCGCGGTCGATTTTAATTTCTCCATACTTGAAGTCGCGAAGAAGTTGCGGCCATTGAAGAATGTTTTCTTCGTGCGGGCCTCGGCGCTGGCCTTGCCATTCAAGAATGGAAAGGTCGATTTTGTTTATTCCTTCGGCGTCCTGCATCATACCGTTGACCCCGCCAAGGGCATATCCGAAATCGACAGGATACTGAAAGACAAGGGAACGGCCACGCTCTACCTGTACGAGAACCATGAGGACAACAGGATAAAATTCTATTCGTTGAAGGCCGTTACCCTTTTGAGGCGGCTCACCATCCAACTCCCCCCAAGGGTTTTATATTCCTTCTGCGCGGTCCTGTCTCCTTTTATATACCTGCTGTTTTCCGTTCCAGCGGGATTGCTGGGCAAACTGGGAAAGGCCAAAGGCCTGGCCGATAAAATCCCCTTCAATTTCGGAAAACACCCCTTTGATCTCGTGGGCGATTTATTCGACCGGTTCGGGACCCCGATAGAGGTCAGATATGGCAGGGAGGAGTTGGACGGGACGATGAGAAGGGAAAAGTTCAGCAACGTCATTTTAAAAAAAATACCAGATACAGCCGGATGGGTCGTGTATGCCGCGAAAAACTCCAAATAACAATTGTCAAATAACAAATAAATCTCAATAACTAAAATTATAAAGAAAAAACAAGGAAATGTAGTTGTTTTGGACATTCAGTAATTGTAATTTGTAATTTATTTGTTATTTGTAATTTGCTATTTGTCATTTGGGATTTTATTTCCCATTTCCTCTTGGTTGCGGTCATGCCGCGCCATGTTATAATCATTAACCATGTATATTTCCACTAAGGTCAAGGAAAATCTGGAGAAGGCCTCATGGATACGAAAGATGTTCGAGGAAGGCATCCGGATGAAAAAGGAATTCGGAGAGGGGGAAGTCCTCGACTTCAGCCTGGGAAATCCCCTTATGGAGCCGCCAGATGAATTTTTTGAGCAGCTTGAGCGCATAGCCGGGGAGAGGAAAAAGGGACAGCACCGCTACATGCCGAATACCGGCTTCGTGGAAAC
Source organism: Nitrospinota bacterium (assembly GCA_016212295.1). Classification (GTDB taxonomy): domain Bacteria; phylum Nitrospinota; class Nitrospinia; order JACRGO01; family JACRGO01; genus JACRGO01. The sequence goes on from JACRGO010000006.1 coordinate 1,674, forward strand.
GCGCCAGGCCGTCGCGGACCAGCTTTCCCTTGAAACAGGACTCCCCTTCACGCCCGATCACATCATCATGGTCTGCGGCGCGGCCGGCGGCTTGAACGTGGCCATCAAGACCATCATTGATCCGGGGGACGAAGTAATCATCCTCGCCCCTTATTTCGTGGAATATCTTTTTTATCTGGAAAATCATGGCGCCCGTCCGGTGATCGCTGAAACCGGCGAGGATTTCCTGCCGGACATGGACTCCATCGAAAACGCCCTTACCCGCAGGACCCGCGCCATTATAGTGAATTCCCCGAACAACCCGACAGGAAGGGTTTATGGAGAGGCATTTTACCGGGACCTCCGTGATCTGCTTCAAAAAAGGGAACGGGAAACCGGAAGGCCGGTATATCTCCTGGCGGATGAGCCTTACCAAAGGCTTGTTTACGAAGGCATTAAACCGCCGAGGGCCTTTCAATACGTTCCCAATTGCATAAGCGTGACCTCCCATTCCAAGGACCTTTCCATCCCAGGGGAGAGAATCGGCTATATGGCCGTGAGCCCGCATTGCGCCGGGGCATCGGAGATAATTGGCGGGGCCGCCTTTTGCAACCGGACCCTGGGTTTCGTGAACGCCCCGGCCCTGGCCCAGCGTATTGTGGCGGGACTTCAATCCCTCTCGGTGGACGTTAAGGATTATGAGATGAAAAGAGATTTGCTTTACGGGGCCCTGAAGGGAATCGGTTATGAAATTCACAAACCGGAAGGGGCGTTTTACCTGTTTCCCAAATCCCCTATTCCGGACGACGTCCAATTCGTGAAAATCCTCCAGCGGGAGAAGGTCCTTACAGTGCCCGGAAGCGGCTTTGGACGGCCGGGCTATTTCAGGATAGCTTATTGCGTTGAGGAGAAAACGATCCGGAGGTCGGTGGACAGTTTTAAAAAAGCATGGGAAGAGGCAGTTGGTGTTAACGCAAGACTCTAAGCTATGGTCAACGCTTTTTAAAAAAGTGCCTTTAATTTTCTCAATAAAATTGGGGCCTTTCAGCATGTATACTTATTTTTTGTGTTTACTATCCGCTTCTTTGCCTGAAAAATTATGGCACTTTTTTAAAAGCGTTGACTATAAAACAGTGTATCGCTTAAAATTTTGATAGCCATGCCTTTTGACTAAAAAAGGGAAGTTATGCTATAGTGTCTTTTTAGTCCACTAAAATACAAAAAAAGCTGGAGGGATAAAAATGTTCGCTGTTTTTCAAACCGGCGGGAAACAATACAGAGTGGTTCCCGGAGATGAGGTCAATATAGAAAAAATACCCGGCAATGTCGGGGAAACGGTGAAATTCGACCGGGTCTTGGCCGTGGGCCAGGACGAGTCCGTGGAAATCGGGGTCCCGATAGTGCAAGGCATGGCCGTGACCGGGGAAATCCTGCGGCAGGCCAAGGCCAAAAAAATCATTGTCTTTAAATTTAAAAGAAGAAAAAAATACAGGAAAAGGCAAGGACACCGCCAGGAATACACGCGATTGAAGATCACAGAAATAGGCAAGGCGTCTTGAGAAGTAAATAATAGTGACGAGTGACGAGAAAAACCTGTTTGAACTCGTTACTTGTCACTCGTCACTGATTTTATTAGGGAGTATAAAAATGGCTCATAAAAAAGGGCAGGGAAGCACAACCAACGGCCGGGACAGCATCGGCAAGAGGCTCGGAGTAAAACGGTTTGGCGGGGAAGCGGTGTCCGCCGGAAGCATACTTGTGCGGCAATGCGGCACGAAATGGCACCCAGGCAGGAACGTGGGCGTGGGAAAGGATTACACCCTGTTTTCCAAGATTGACGGGGTCGTCAAATTCGAATCCAAGGGAAAAAATAAAACCAAGGTGAGCGTGTACGAGGCCGTAGCAGCGGTTTAAAGGAGTCCTTCCGGGATTTCTTTTTCGGCTAGCTTTTTTTCCAATTTCCGGACCAGATCACTGTAAGAGCCGTCCCTTACAGTCTGAAGGAATTTATTCTTGAGGTTCCTTCCCAGGCTCACGCCGTCCATGATCACGTCGTAGATAAGCCATTTCCCGTTGACCGGCCTCAGCTTGTATTCTATCTCTATCTCTCCCTCCTTACGGTGAGTGATGGTGGTGGAAATGGACGCCTCTTCACCCTTGGTTTTTTCCCGGTCGAACGCCACTTCCAGGTCCCTGAAGAATTTCCCGCTCTTAGGGTAAGCCACGTTCTTAAATATTTTCCCAAAAAGCTCCTCGAATTGTTTTTTTTCTTCCTTGGACCTCTGGTCCCAATATTCGCCCAGGGACCACCGGGAGAGCCCCTGGATATCCACCAGGGAATTAGCTTCATCCTTGAGTTTTTCGTTTCTGGCCGCGTCCTCCCTGGTGGCCGGGCCGTCTTCTTCCTTAATGGCCTTGATTTTTTCCAGGAGTTCCTTTACAACCAATTTTGGGGCCGTGTCCTCAACCGCCGCTATTGAAGAGTAGCCAGGCAGCAGGAAGAGGCAAAGCAAAATGACTACCTTTTTCATAAACATGGTTCTCCAAAAAATTGACCTTAATAATTTATTATAACTTTTAATTTTTCCCGTTTCATCTTGAGGCCAAGCGCCGGCGTTTAATTAAGCTTATGGATTTGTTATTATTAAGTTCATCGAACATTTGAATACATCGAAATTTATTTTGGTTGCGGCAACGCCGCGCTATGAAAAATTCCATAAAAAAAACCTTTGAACGGAGCATTGCGGTCAAGCAAATGGCGCTTGAAACCCTGGTGGACCCGATAGCTGAAGCAGCTACGGCGATGGCTTCCTGCCTGAGGGAGGGGAAAAAGATCGTTTTAATGGGCAACGGAGGAAGCGCGGCGGACGCCCAGCATATCGCCGCGGAATTCGTGGGCCGCTTCCTTAAGGAAAGAAGGCCTCTCCCGGCCATTGCATTGACCACCGACGCCTCCATTCTTACCGCCATTGGAAATGATTACGGGTTTGAAAAGGTCTTTGAAAGGCAGGTGGAGGCGCTCGTCCGCGAAGGCGATGTTGTTATCGGGATCAGCACGAGCGGCAACTCGGAGAACGTGCTCGCGGCCCTGAAAAAATCCAGGGAGCTTGGCGCCAGGACCATTGCGCTGCTGGGCTGCGGAGGGGGAAAAATCGCGCTGGAAGCGGATATACCCATAACGGTGCCTTCAAGCGAGACCCCGAGGATTCAGGAGACCCATATCACCATAGGACACATTCTTTGCGAGGAGGCGGAAAGGAATGCCTGAGGTCTTGAAAAAAATATTTGAAAGCGACCGGATGCCTAGGGTCCTGGTTGTCGGTGATATTATCCTGGACGAATATATCTGGGGCAGCGTGGAGCGCATCTCCCCCGAGGCCCCGGTTAAGATACTGGACAGCAAGGCGGAAAACATGGTCCCGGGCGGGGCGGCCAACGTGGCCAACAACCTGGCCGCCATGGGCTGTGAAACCATTTTATGCGGGGCGGTGGGCAGGGACGAAAAAGGTGGAAAGCTCCTGGACCTTATAAAGAAGATAGGCATTGATTGCTCAGGGGTGTTGAATTTCGTCCAGCGGCCCACCACCAACAAGATCAGGGTGATCGCCCATAACCAGCAGATCCTCAGAATAGACAAGGAAGACCGCAGCCCCATCCAGGCGGAGACCGAGGAGAAAATCATTGAGTTTATCCATGATACCGTCCCTCAAGTTGACGGGATCATCTGCTCGGATTATAACAAGGGGATACTGGCGGAAAACGTCTTGAAGGCGGTGATCCACAGGGCCAGGCAGCACAGGAAGCAGGTTATTCTGGATCCCAAGGGCCTGGATTTTTCCAAATACAACGGGGTCCATTGCATAACCCCCAATGAAAAGGAAGTGGAGAGGGCATGCCCCATCAAGATCCAGGGCGAGGAAGACCTGGAGCGGGCGGTGCAATACCTTTTCGGATTGATCAAGGCCGAGGCAATCCTGGTCACGAGGGGGAAGGACGGCATGTCCCTTTTCGAGGAGGGAGGGAAAAAGTCGACGAAAATCGACGCGGACGCAAGGGAGGTGTTTGACGTCACCGGCGCGGGAGACACCACCATCGCTGTCTTCGGCATGGCGCTTTTTTACGGATTTGACTACCTGAACGCAGCCAGGCTTGCCAACATGGCTGCCGGAATAGTGGTGGGAAAGGTGGGGACCTCCGTGGTCACCAGGGAAGAGTTGAATCTTTTCCTGACGGAGGGAAAGCTCCTCTCATCCAGGAACATTCTCAGCCAGAACGAGCTCCAGCAAGTGGTCTGCCAAGCCAAGAGCATGGGAAAGAAGGTGGTTTTCACAAACGGCTGCTTCGATATCCTCCACGGCGGCCATATTGAATTCCTTCAGCAGGCCAGGTCCATGGGAGACTTCCTCGTGGTGGGGATCAACAGCGATTCCTCCGTGAAGGGCCTGAAAGGCAGCGGGCGTCCGATAAAGACCCAAACGGAGCGGGCAAGCATTCTGGCAGCCCTCAAATACGTGGACGCAATAACCATTTTTTCAGAGCCCACGCCGTATAAGCTCATAAGTGAATTAAAGCCTGACGTTCTCGTCAAGGGGAGCGACTATAAGGTCGACGAGGTGGTGGGAAAGGACATAGTGGAAGGTTACGGGGGAAAGGTAAAGCTGGTACAGATAGTCGAGGGCCTCTCCACCACTAGGCTTGTTGAGAAAATAAGAAATAACAATAAAACATAGCGCGGCATGGCAGCAGCCGGAACTAAAAAGGTTTTTTCCCGCGGAGACCGCAAAGTTCGCAAGGAAAAAGAAGGAAATTGATATAAAAAGCCTTTGTGGTCTTTTTACATCCCCATTCATTCCCCCTTAACAAAGGGGGATTAAGGGGGATGTAAATATGCATTTAGCGGCTACTATCGTGGTTATATAGTATTCCGCTGAATAGTTACTAAAAATTTAGATAAATGAAAAAATGAAAAAAAAATATCATAATGGCTTTAGCGCGTTGATTTTAATAACGGCCCTTTTCCTGGCGGGCTGCCAGGAAAACCCTTTAAAGGAAGCGTTCAAGGGGACTTATCCCATCGGGAAGAGCAACAAAATCATCAATGAATACTGCCAGTCCTGCCACGTCCACTCGAAATTCGTCCCGGACGCCCACATCGACCAAATGAACCTGGCGTACTCCAGCCGTCTGTTCCGCACCACCAATGAATGCCGCACCTGCCATTTCATGGAGGAAAATATTTTGGGCGACACCCTCCGCAAGCACAGACGCCCTCATGCCGTGGCCAAGGGAAAGTACAACGATTTCATCAAGGATGAATTGGAAAAAAAGAAAGAGGCTAAAAAGGAATAATGCCGGGAAAGAAAATCCTCATCACTGGCGCGGCCGGGATGCTTGGCTCGGACGTATTGAAGCTTTTTAACGAAGCGTCGGCTGGAAACCATTTTCAAGTTATCGGGACCACGCGAAAGGAATGCGACCTCGCGGACCGGGAGTCCTTGAACCAGCTCCTTGCCGGGATACGCCCTGATCTGGTTATCCATTGCGCGGCATACACGGATGTGGACGGCTGCGAGGGACAACGGGAAAAGGCCTTTACCGCCAATGCCGGGGTCGCGGGAAACCTGGCGGAAGCGTTGGGAAAACTAGGGTCCCGCCTCTTCTACATCAGCACCGACTACGTCTTCAGCGGGGAAAAGATTTCTCCTTATACCGAGGATGATCCGGCGTCTCCCCTCAGCGTCTACGGCCGGTCCAAGCTGGAAGGCGAAATCTCTGTGTTGACGCTTGGAGACAAGGGGACCGTCATTCGCGCCTCATGGCTCTTCGGACATAACGGCAGGAATTTCGTGAAGGCGATCCTTGCCAAGGCCAGGTCGGAAGGAAAATTAAGGGTCGTGGATGACCAGAGAGGCTCTCCCACCTATACAAAGGACCTTGCCGGGGGGATTTTAAATCTAACACGATTGGACGCCTCCGGAATATATCATCTCACCAACAGCGGGGACTGCACCTGGTTCGCGTTCGCAAGGGAAATAGTGGACCAGGCTGGGCTTGACGGCATCGAAATCACCCCCATCACCACGGAACAAATAGGCCGCCCGGCCAGGAGACCAAAAAACTCAGTGCTTTCCTGCGGAAAATACAGCGCGCTGGCCGGAAAACCCATGAGGCACTGGCGCGAGGCGTTAAGGGAGTACCTCGCCCTTGACACACCCCGGCCTTCGGCCACCCCTCTCAAGAGGGGAATTTGTTTTTACCCGCCAGCGCTATAATTTCCAGCGGCATACCAGATACCCTTGTGATTTCCCGCTGCTTGCCGTCACCTATAAATTCCCCTCTTGAGAGGGGTGGCTGAAGGCCAAGGTAAACATTATTTCGTATAGCCTCAAAAGCTGGTCCAGCTTGGATCTTACCTGCCCCGTTTTTTCCAGGGAGACGGCGTCAACCGGGGACGCCTTTTTTATCTCGTCCTCAATAGCAAAAAGTTCCTTGATGGCCTTCAGCGTCTCGTGGATATTCTCTCCCCATGATTTTGCCTCTTCCTTTCCAGGCTTGGACGGCGCGTCTCCTTGCATGGACGCAAGAAGGTCCAGGATTTTGTCCAGCGCTTCATGCGCCTTCTGGCTTGGGAGATTAATGGAGGAAAGTATCTCCCGCGCGTCCAAAAGCATCTTCAGGGCGTCTCCCTGGACGGAGATTTTCAAGGAAACCGTGTCATAGAGCCCGTAGGCATTGTCCGCGGTTTTGTAATAGACCTCCGTGGTGAGGGAAATATCACCAGGATTTCGGGGCGCCCGGATGAAAACCCTCTTCTGGATTTCCTGGCCTATCCCCAAGGTGAACTCAAAAGAGAGGCTAGCGTCATTTTCCCTTGCCCAGCCAAGGGGACCAATGGCCTCCGTCCCTTCGGGAAGGACTTCCCTTAATTTCATATTTCCATCAAACCCCAGGCTTTTCACGGTTATTTTCACAGGGATGATTCCGCCTGCAAGCAGGGCCTCCTCTTTTTGGGGCGAGGTCCATTGGATGGAATTTTTTATCACTTCCATGAGGGTATCCTCGTTTTGGGCCGTTCTGGATTCATCAGGATCGAAGGCGAAAAAGACCGCCCTCCCGTCTCCATATTGATTCATCACCAGGCCGGGACAGGTCTTTCCTTCCTTGTCCCGGATTTCCGCCGCCACTTGCGAAGCGGACCCTTCCCTTATCTCCACCTTCGCCACTTTCCCCTTCACGGCAATTGCCCCTTGTTGAGTTATGGGACTGTCATGGAGAGAGAGTATCCGGGTTTTCTTATTCAAAAAGCCCTTGAATTTCATCCCGAAGAGGTCTGGTCCTTCTTTTTCCTCCTCTTTCCAGCGCGCGGTGATCAAACCCGTCCCGGCGTTAACCTGCTCCGCCAGCTCTTCGTCCATGCGGCCCATGAGAGGCTCATGGCCTTGGCCGATTATATAGAGATTGTACCGGTTGGACCTCAATAGTTTCCGGAAATCATTTTTGTCATGGACGATTGTGTAATACAACCCCATCTGGTCCAAAACAGTCCGGAAAAGCCCCTTTCCAGCCGGCGCTCCTTCATCATCATCTTCCTGTTTTTTTTCTTTCCCGAGCCACAACAGGACTCGTGCGGCCTTGTCGATCTCCTTGGTGATTTTCAAGGCCGGCGTTACCGTGATGGGACCGCCGGCCAGTGGGACTTCCACGCCGTTGGACAGGACCGCCCGCAGGACAACCAGATAGGTTGTGGCGTCCCCTGTGACCGGAAGGTTCAACATGGGTATGGTTTGAATATTTTGATAGGTCCCCTGCCTTTGCAAATTCTCCGCCGTATCTACCAGGGTGTAGTAAATCCGCCCGCTTTCCGGATCGCCTATAAGCACCTTCAAATTAAGTCCGGGGACCCCTTCATTGCCCAGGTTCGTGACCGCATATTCAATATTCAAGCTTTTCAGTTGCGGCAGTATTCGAGGCGACGGAGTGAGGCTCCCCACCAGGCCCGCTCCGGTCAAACGGGTCGACTGAATTTCAAAGGCAGTGGAGACAGTCGACAGGAGGCTTCCGGAGGCGTCCTTTACCTCAAGCAGGGCCTTATAGGTTCCCGGCGGGTTGCCGCCGGTGTTCCAGGCGAATTGGGATTGATGAACTGCCCCGGAAACCAGGGAGATCCCGGCCACTGTACCGGAATGGACAACCAGGTTTTGCGCGTCTGAAATAGTGACTGTGGCCCGCAGGTCCGCGAAGGTGAAGGCGTCCCCGGGCCGCGCCTGGTTTGTGATGGAGGAGGACAGCATGACGGCTTCGTTGGAACGGTAAGCAACTTTATCCGCCGTCAATCTGCTCGTGAAGAGGAATCCGGCCGTGCTGTCCGGCGTGCCGGGATTGCAGTCGTTATCCAGGCCGTCTCCCATTATCTCCGCAGCGCCCGGATTGACGGCCGGGTCCCCGTCGCTGCAATCCGCCGGAGGAGAAAATCCGTCTCCGTCCACATCCGGACTAGAAGACAACGAGGTCCCCGCAACCGCCAGAACAAAGGTCTGCATACCGGTCCCGCCCTTGCCGTCCCGGACCGCGACGTAAACGGCGTGGCTGCCCGCGTCCCCCGCTCCCGGCGCCCAGGTGATTCGCCCGGTGGACGGCTCAATGGCCATTCCCGCCGGACCTTTAAGCAGGGCGTATGCCAGGACGTCTCCATCCGGGTCCCCTGCCGCCGCATCATACACATAAGGCGCGCCTATGGAGGCCGCGGTTACCGGCTGGGAAGTAATGGAGGGCGGATTATTGGTGGAAACAGGGGCGCCGGACCCGCAAGCGTCAGCGGCGAAAACAGCCGCGTTATTGTTTTCATCCCCTTCATTGACCCTGCCTGCTCCAAGGCCGTCGTCATCGGCCGCCGCCATCAGGGTTACAGTCCCCGCGGTTGGCGCTTGCCAGGTCCACGCCACATCCTCATACGTTCCTGGCGCCAGGGGGCCGGTGGTTCGGGCGGTCCCCAGGAGGGTGCTGCCGGAGCTTATATCGTAGAAGGCGATCTTGGTCCCGGCGCCGATATTCACGCCTCCCCCGTTGCCGATCCGCACAGTAACATCCGCGGAGGCCGGACAATCGGCCTGGCCGATGCGCGGGAAGGAGGCGGTGACGTCAGGGGCCAGGTTCAAGGCCGCGCTAAGCTGCACGTTGGCGCGGTAGTTGTTGTATATTTCCCAGTTATTCAGTTCCCGCGCCGGAATGGTCCCGTCTTCGTTCACATTGGTAACGTGATAGGTGTGCTGGTTCCATATCCTACGGGTATTGGCCCAATCGCCGTCCTTGGACTCAAAGACCCGCACCCCGTTTTCCACGCCCCCGAACAACTGGTTGGACACCACCACGATTTCGGCCTGGCCGTCGTTGTCCACATCGGCCACCACCGGATATTCTAGCTTGGTTCCGGAGGGGTTCCGGGTGGAGAAAAGGACCTCTCCCGTGGACCCTTTGTACACGCGCAAATAGTCCTGGTCTCCGTAAAGGACCTCCGCGCTCCCGTCTCCCTCGAAATCGAAAACCGTGGACCCCGTGATGGCGGAGCTTTCGTCATTGGTCGGCGAGAGCCACCGCACGCCGCCGTCAGTCTCGAAGACCACGTAGTGGCGCCCGCCGGCCACGCCGATCTCCGGCGCGCCGTCTCCGTCAAAGTCCGCCACCGTGGGAGGGCCTCCATCGCCGCCGTAGCCGGCGAAGACCGGACCCCATTTGACGGACCCGTCGTGTTCCAGCAGCCATACATATCCGCCGGCCACGACCACTATCTCCGGATACCGGTCCGAGTCGAAGTTTCCAACCGCGTTATAACCATCTCCCACGCCGGCGTTCCGCCAGAAGATCGTGCCGTTTGCCCTATACGCCGTGTTTCCAGCCACCACTTCCGGGGTCCCGTCAAGGTCGAGGTCAGCCGCAAGGGAGGTATATACCGCCGTTCCCCCGCCGCCTTTCCAAAGCACGGCGCCCTTGGAATCTATCACCGTGGCGCCCACGATGATCTCAGGCTGCCCGTCTCCGTTGAGGTCCGCTATGGCGGGACTGCCGTACCAGGTGGTGGGTATATATTTCGTGGTCTCCCACTTCAGGGTCCCGTCATGCTCAAAGGCCAACATTTGGGCCGAAGAGGGATACCATCCGGCTGTTTTCATGACAATAATTTCAGGCAGGCCGTCTCCGTCAATGTCCCCCACCGCCGGAGAAACGCCTGGTATGGTCGTGTAACCGGCTGCAGTGAAAATCTCCCTTCCGTCAGCTCCGCTGACTGCCCGTAAAACTCCGTTTGTTTGATAGTTGGAGTTATAAGAATTGAAAATGACGTCCGGTATGTCATTTGCGTCGATCTTCCCGTCCCCGTTGTCGTCGGTGAGATTGGCCACAGCCGGCGCGCACATCACCTGGTCGTGGGAAGGCATGACCGCGCTCCTCTTCCACCACCATTTCAGAACAGGAGACAAGGGACCGGGAGGCGGATAAAACCTGCCCGCCCGGCCGCTGTCCGTTATGTTGTTGGACTCGTCCGCCTCAGCCACCGCGTTGCCGCTGTCCACCCAGGCGTGGATAAGATTGTCCCGGAACAGGACCGCGCCTGAAATATTCACCGGGACCGTCACCTGCTCGCCTGAGGCCAGGGGGGCCGCGTATTCAGCGGAGCCAAGGACCGGGTCCCCTCCAGCGTCGAAAAGGCCGTTCAGGTTGCGGTCCTCGAATAGGAGGATGGAGAAAGCTCCCGGCGTGGCCGCGTCCCCGGCGTTGCCGGTCCGCACCCCAACGGTTCCAGTGATTTCCAGGGTTTGGGTATCAGTGGACGCGCCCGATTTGTCCACTGCCGCTGCCACGAGGTCAGGCCCGGCGGAGGACAGGGAGACCACGATAATAAAACTCTGGCTGTCAGTTCCGCCCCTGCCGTCCCTGGCGTACAGGGTGACCCGGCTCTCGCCCGCTGCTGCGGGGGTCCAGGTGATCAGGCCGGAAGCAGGGTCGATATTCATCCCCTGCGGGGCCATGGACAGGGTGTAAGTGACCGGGTCGCCGTCCGCGTCCCCGGCCATGATCTGGTAACTATAAGAGGACCCCACTGTGGCATGGGAGATTGGGGTGGAAGTAATGGCCGGGGGATGGTTGGCGCCCGGGGCTCCGCTGTCCACGCTGATAATAAAGGATTGGGAGTCCGCGCCCCCCTTGGGGTCGCGGGTCCCCACTACGATGCGGTGGTCCCCGGCCTGCGTGGAACCAGGGGTCCAGGTGATAAGCCCTGTGGCGGGGTCGATGGCCATGCCCGCTGGGGCGATAAGGAGGCTGTAGGTGATAGGGCCGCCGTCCGGGTCCGCAACGTCCACGTCATAGGTATAGAGCGTATTCACTGTTGCCGAGGAGGAGGGCGCGGAGGTGATCCTCGGCGGCTGGTTCACGGACGCCGATACTATCTGTAAAACTTCACTGGATTCGTTGTCCGCCTCGTTGGCTTCCTGGATAAGGTCGCCTGGGTCCGCCTGGACCAAAATCACCTGGCTGCCGGAATATCCGGTGGCGTCAAGGACAATACTCGCCGTGGCGGACAATCCCGCGCTCACGACAGGAATTACGGTTTCCCCGATCATGGCCGCGTTGTTGCTGGAATCCAGGATGGAAAACCGCGCGGTGACGGAGTTGGCCGCCGCAAGGCCCGTATTATTGATCTGGGCCGTGATGGTGACCGTTTCTCCAGGATTCGGCGTTGGATTGGAAAAGCTCACCGCACCCACGGAAAGGTTTGGCCTCACCATGGCCAGCGCCCTTAGGGCCAGGGCCGTGGAATAGGGGTCGTCGTTCCAGGAGCCGTTAATTTGCTGGCTGGCGGTGAGATAGTTAAGGACTCTTTGCGCCGCCGCAAGGTTCGCTGGGGTGAAGGCCCCGCTTTCCACCAAGGCGATAAACGCCAGGGCGGATTCATAAACCGTTGATACCGGGCCTGCGTTGAATCCTCCGTCCGCGTTTTGCGTGGAAAAAAGAAATGCGGAAGCCTTATCTATGGTGGCTTGCAGATTATATATTGTTTTGTATCGCGAAAGGGCATTGAGGGCCAGGGCTGTGAGATAGACATTGCCCGGCTCTCCCTGGGAAAGGGTCCACCCACCGTCCGTCTGCTGCCTGGAAGAGAGGAAGGCCAGGGCTGAGGAAAGGGACGGTCCGGCAGGTTGGCCGGAGGCCGCCAGGGCCTTGAGGGCAAAGGCGGTATCTAACATGGCGCTCTCGTAATCAGGAAAACCCCCGAACCCGCTGTCCGGGTTTTGATGGGTGAAAAGCGCGGAAACAAGCAGTGAAATATCGTTGCCCGCTGGACTGTTCACCATGATTTTCCGGGAAAGATATTCGGTGTTGATCTCTGTGTTATTATTGAGAAAGGCAAGGGCCGGACCGTAAGGGGACCGTGCCTGCTCTCCCAGGGCCTGATAGGTCTTGAGGACCTCCGCCGTGGACTGCACCGAAGTGGTCAGCGAAGCGGGCGTATTGCCGAAACCGCCGTTCATGTTCTGCTGAGTGGCCAGCCAGTCCAACCCTGTGGCCGCTTGGGCGGCAAGGGGAAAACCAAAAAAGAAGAGGAAAAGCAAGACTGCGCAAAACAACGTATTTTTTTTCTTTTCGCTGGTTTTCATAAGAGTCCCTTCCTTATAACAGTATGGCGCATAATTGCATTAAGGTTTTTATCCATATAGGTTGGCTTCTCACGGAGCTGTAAATTTGTTGTTTGGCTAGTTCCTCCTCCAGCCAATCCTCCGCTTATCATATAAGCGCCAGCACCAGTTGTCGGGTCTAAAACTACATGTCCAACGCCTTTCCAGTCGTAATACTGGACTTCCGATTGTGAAACGATGACCTTCTTTCCGGCGTTTATTGAGTTTTGTATCTCTGTCTTTACATCACTTGATATTTGAAGGGTTGAAAGGAGTTGGCCGACATTGCCGCTGTCAATCGTCAATATTGAAATGCCTTGCTGATTCGCATATTTCAATAATTTCATTGCTGATACCGAAGGTGTATTTACAAATGCCTCGAATATCCTGTGTTCCCAGGCTGATGAGGTCGTGCCTGAAATATTCATGAATACTTTGCTTCTATTCGTATCGCCTGTAAAAGAGGCTGTTGAATAAACATCTCAGTCTACATCTATGCTCAAACCGCTCTGACTTGCCGAGCGAGGAACGCCAAAAAGATAGGAGATGTTTATATCAAGAGTTTCAATAGCCTCTGGCATTTGTCTTTTGTCTCATATGAATCTCCACTCACTCCCCCACTTAATACCAATCAGGACTGCTCCCTTCAGTAATTTTTATAGGTACCCCACTTTCTATATCTAAAATGTATATCTTTGAAACATCCGGCCCTGTTTCCATGCCACAGGCATAAACAAGGTGTTTTGAATCAGGACTCCAAGAAATAGAATTACACCAATCGCTATAATCTCTTCTCACATCAGCCAATTCAAAGACTTTGTTTTGTTCCACATCAAAGATAACCAACGCTTTACCTGGAATCTCACCTTTTAAATATGCAATCTTTTTCCCATCCTTTGACCAGGCTGGTAAATCTCCTGCATCAAATCCTATATCTTTGCTACTCTTTGTAGATATATCAACCAAACTCATTTTCCGCAGGTATTTAAAGTATCGCAATTCCTTTTTTTTATCGGGAGAGGGAATTATCTGATAAAATTTATCTCTCTCAGTATATGGTAAAATTACTTGCTGTTGAGATGTCTCTACGTTAACCATATTTTCCTGCAGCGGACTAGCAGGCAGACCTGATGAAAAATATATATTTTTTCCGTTATTATCCCACTGCGGCATTTGAGAAAAATTCGTAGAAAGATGTGGGAATTTTTGTTTGCCTAATACATCTACTATAGAGGGTGTATATGTCAATCTTCTCTGGTTCGTTCCATCTGTATTCATAAGATATATCTCCATATTATTATCCTTATGACGAGTAGAAACAAAGGCTATCTTTTTTCCATCAGAAGACCATTTAGGTTGTTCATTATTCTTGGTTTTAGTCAATCGTTTTACTTTGCCACTTTTGCCATTTAATATATAAATATCAGTTCCTTTACCAACTTCAAATTGGCTTTGAAAGACAATCTTTCCTTCAAATATAAGTAGATCCTTAGCAAAGCTATTGCTACTATACAGAAAATAAAATAACAATAAAATAACATATAGAAAAACTTTATTGCTTTTTTTAATAAGCATAACATTGACTCCTTTAAGGATTAGTGGATGGGAATACGGTTCCATAACCTACAAATGCATCTTGCTTATTTATTTTAGTCTTGAAATATCCTTTGACCGAATAAAACTCTACCCCAAGCGTTACACCAGCAGATACCATTACATCATTCCAGAGATATATCCCAACATGGGTTATACCATCATCTTCCTTGAGGTTTTTATTCCTATCGTCAGTATTTTGGAAAAATACAAGGTCTCCGGTTTGGGGGTATGAAGTGAGTCCATTCTGAGCTACAATAAAATCATATTGTATTTGTGCATTTTTTGGATTTGATGGTGTTCCCATAACATTGATCCCAGATTGGGTATAGACATAGCTCACTAACCCTGAACAATCTATTTTATTTTTACAAGTCGATGGTATTGGTGTGAAAGGGTCTTTGCAGCCAAATCCATAAAGCGTTCCAACCATGCCTATAGCGTTTACCATAATAGAGTATCTCAATACTTTAACGGTATTTATGTATGAATACGAACTTTTATCCATCGTAATAGGTGGATTAGAATTAGTAGGAATGGTAGCCGTCCCTCCACCCGCCAATCCTCCGCTTATCATATAAGCGCCAGCACCAGTTGTCGGGTCTAAAACTACATATCCAACGCCTTTCCAGTCGTAATACTGGACTTCCGATTGTGACACGATGACCTTCTTTCCGGCATTTATCGCGTTTTGTATCTCTGTCTTTACATCGCTTGATATTTGAAGGGTTGAAAGGAGTTGGCCGATATTGCCGCTGTCAATCGTCAATATTGAAATGCCTTGCTGGTTCGCATATTTCAGTAATTTCATTGCTGATACCGAAGGTGTATTTACAAATGCTTCGAATATCCTGTGTTCCCAGGCTGATGAGGCCATGCCGGAGATATTCATAAATGCCTTGCTTCTATTCGTATCTCCTGCAAGGGAGGCTGTTGAGTAAACATCTCTGTCAACATCTATGTTTAACCCACCTTGACTTGCTGAACGCGGAATACCAAAGAAATAGGATATGTTTATATCCAGTGTGGTTATTGCTTCTGAAGGATGCTTCAGATATGCCATCTGGAAGGTCTTGGCATAAAGGTCGTTCTCAAAGGTGAGGTGGTGGAAGTAGGAAAGGCCGATGGAGTAGAGAAGCTCTCCCAACAGGTCGTCCAGAGTAACTGCATCTATATTCTTTGAGTTGTTCTGAAGTTTCTCCATCCTTGCACCGGCTACTTCCACAGGCGTCTTGTTTGCTTGTATTGTTATGGCAGAATATGTGCCTGCTATTACATTGTTTTGAACTATATCCGACCCAAAGGCCGGTGTGTAAATATTCACTGCGAAGGTTTGTGTTGTGCCCATCCCCACACTGCCGCCGGTTACCGCATCAATACCGTCTGCTTTTAACACCGGCTTTACTTTCAGAAGGTAGGGCGGGACATTGAGCATATCCCCGCCGTATTGCGTTACAAGGGTTTCATCGCTGGATGTTGCCGGGATATAGGAAAGGGTAATCCTTTTGTCGCTGAGCTCCGGAAGTGTTTCGGTAACCGAGGAGCCGCCTTCGCCGAACATGTCCGTTGAGATTTGTAATGTAACTTTATGTCTCATGCTGTCCGGGACTGTGGAATATTTGCTTCCTTGAACTACAACCTTGTATGGCAATGTTCCCAACAGATATGGGAAGGTATGCTGATTAATAACTTTCGTGGAAGGCAGGTCTTGTGCGCCGAGGATGTCTTCTATTGTTGCCGTAGGCATATTCGCATCCAGCCAGGCAAGCATCTGCTTACCGTATTGCTGATACGGAGTTATGTCTTGTATATCCGAAATATAGCCGCTCATAAACTGGTCGCCGTTGAAGGAAAGCGAGGAATATAAATCCAGTCCTGTTTCATAGGTATACTGTTTGAACGATGCATCCAACGGTATCCATGTATCACCCTGCTTATGCACCGCCCCTCTTGATGGAATATAATCCACATACGCTTCCACCCAAACATGCTCCATTTGAATTTTAATGACCTGTCCGTCTGATGTAACTAGCTGGGCCGGAGTACCGCCGCTGACAATGAAGTTCCCGGCGGCAACAGGATCGGTAAATCCTCCCGCCCAATTCATGGCTTTATCGATGGGAACTTCAATGGCGCCGTGGACATAACGGGCCGGGATGTTAGAGACGCGAAGGAGGGCGATCAGGAGACTGGCCGTATCAAAGGAATTACACTGTTTTGTCTGCAAGCACATGTCCGCCCCTTGGATGGAGCCGTAGGTGGGAACAAATTCTATGTTGTTCCGCACCCATTCATATATTTTTATGGGCTCATTGTTCAATTGGGCCGCCAAATCCTGGATATCTTGAGCGAATTGGACCTCAATGGTTTCATTAAGGTCTTCCGGCGTTGGGAGGTCCTGCGTTACCTGGGCCATAAGGAAGGCGGATGGGTCGCCGTTATAGGCCAGGAGGATCGGTTCATTTTGAAATTCCGAGTACTCTTCTTTTTTCAGGCGGGGTTTTTGCTTTTTGATCTTCGGCGTTCTGTGAGGCAGGTTGTCGGGGTCCACTGGAGTGTGCATGTGTTTCTTCTGTTTCTTCTCTAAATGCTCCTTGGCTTTTTTGGCCTTGATCTTGCGGTCCTCATGGTCTACGGACCCTTCAACGGCATCGAGGTTCTCCAGCAGGGTCCGGATTTCAGTTTGGTACGAGGCCAGGGCCTGGTAATGCCGGTCTAAGATGACCTGGGGAAGCTTTTTCGCCTTCAGGTCTTTTTCTATCTTTTGAAAGTTCTCTTTCGCCTTTTGATCCAGCTTCCTCAGTTTCTTTTTGAGCTTTTTGAGATCGTCTTTCTCAAGGGAATCCTCTTCTCCCTTTAGCAGCTTTTCCTCAAGCTTGCCCAGCTTCTCTTCGATCTCTTCCAGGGTGCGGGAGAGTTCCTCCTCTTCCGAGACGCGTTTTTCCTGCGTCCCGGTTTCGGTCCTGCTGGACCTCTCGGACGCCTCCTTGGCCGCCAGGACCACGGGAAAGATGAATGCCCAAAGGAAAATGGCCAAGGTAAAAGCGGTGACGGATTTAAAAATAGCACGATGATAATGGACCCATGAAAAGAATGGAAATTTCATACCCCTGCCCTCCAGGAAAGGAATTTCGGTTTTCTTTTAAAGGATAGCGGACGGTCTCTTCTTGAATAACAAAACAATACTCATATTAATTTAATCCAAATTTCTTTTTTGTCAGTGATTTGTGTCACATTTTGTCTGTGATCTATATCACAAATGAGAAATATGCCTGTTTTATCTTTCCAATAGGGAAAGGTTAGGCCGCACCATTGCCAGCGCCCTTAAGGCCAGGGCCGTGGAATATGGGCCGTCATTCCAGGAGCCGTTGGGAAGCTGGGCGTCAATGAATGATTTTTTCGTTTATCTCAACCTATTTAGGACTTACGTGGATCAGACATTTTTCCCTTAGATCGCTCCTTGGTAAAAAAATCAAAAAAGAGGGCCGGGGAGACGTTTGCATTAAGATTGACTTTCAATGGCTTTCTTGCTAAGTTTTAGCAGGATTTTATGGGAAATAAAATAAATTCCCGCAAGCGTGGAAGCAGAAGTGGGCATGGAAAGAAATCGCATACCGCGCTCCGCCCCTCCGGTCCTCTTCTCTAAACGAAGCTCTTTAGAAGATCATCCGAGATCGCAAGAGATGAAAAGAAATCCCTGGGTTGCCATCGGGTTCCTTGCATTGGTTTCATCGGTTGGCCTCTCCATCTGGGCAGGTCTGGCGGTTGACGGCATTAAAGCGCCTACAAGACTCGTTAAGGGACCTGATGAGACCGTCTACGTCCTTGCCTATGACAAAATTGTCAAGGTTTCAGTTTATGGAGATGTCCTTCAAACCTACGGCCTCAATTCGGATCTTCGCTTGGGAGAACCGGTTGCGGATTTCTACATCGAGCCAAACGGTGATTTGCTGGTCGGCCTCGCGGACTCCCAAGAGATCCGAATCTATTCCAAGGATGGGAAATATCTTCGCACTCACTCGAGAAAATCTTCTCCTCCGCCACGGGAACAAAGCCGCGACTTTCGATTTACCAAAGACCCGGAAAGCGGCCGACTCTACGTGGCCGATACCTTCCACAACAGGATTCAAATATACGGCGGCAACGAGAAGGAAATTTCATCTCTGACGAGCTTTTTGGGAATCCCTCTCGGCCATCCCAACGGCATGGTCTTCGAGGACGGGAATCTCTTTGCCACGGACCGCGACCATAGCCGTGTTTTGGTTCTCGGACCAGACGGCGAAGTCAAACGAGCGATCCAATTGAATTCAATTCTCCGATCGTTAAATACCCTCCCTCTTAGAATTTCGCCTTCGGGTGAAAACATCTTTGTGCTTTCGCGCCCCCCACTGCCTATGCCGGGGCGGGAAGTCCACATCGTATTTCCGGAACCTAAAAATATCGGGGCGATTGGCCTCTCAAAGGATCCTCGGGCCGCGATCGCGCAAGCCATGGAGATGGACCGTGGACCCAGCAGACCCATTCACAAGGGTGAATTTCTTGACCTCCAGGACGTGCTGGCCAGGGCGGACGACGTATTGATCGCCGATACTGGATCAATGAAAGTTCTTCGGTTTTCACACCATGGGGAAGCTTTGGAGTTTTTCGGAAAGGATTCCCTTGAACGCGTGCTTTCAAAAGTCCGGGGGAAGCGAAAGGCATTGGAACTTATGTATCCTATATCCATTGCTGGGGCGTGTGTTGTTCTGGCCGCTTTCCTGATTGCGTTGCGAAGGGAAAGAAAGGCCTCGGCATCAGTTGCAACACCACTTCGTCCACAGGGAAGGCTATGGATACAAGAACTCCTGGGCTCCAGAGACAGCCGACGGCGGAAGATGTTGCTTGTCCTGTTGCCCTGTCTTGGGCAGGTTGCCGTAGGAAAAGATTTCAGGGCTTTTTTATATCTTGTTCCTTTAATCGCCTTTTTGTCTCTGACGGTGGAACTCATATCAGCCTATTTTTTCGACCTTTCCGTCATTCCCAGCGTCATTAACCAGGTTGCCCTTATTACGGCGGTCTTATGCATCAGCATCTACACCTGGGTTTTTATGGTGGTGGATGCCTTGCGGCTGGATCGCTCCGCCGGTTTGCCGCTAAAAACCCTACCATTTAGATACAAAATCCTTTGGAATGTACTCCCTCTTGTTACCGCTGTTCTGGGCGCGGGAGGCCAGTTCGCCCAGGAATATCTGGTCAAATATTTTCCCGCGGTCGGGAATTCTTTAAAAACCATATTCATAAATTTTTTGGCGTCGCTAAAATATAGCTCACTTTTTGCGGTTTTGTATGGCGAGTTTCTTTCAAGGAACCTTATCGCATGGGGAACAACAACCGCTTTCATTTTCGGATCGATGGCATGGCTAATCTCTTCCAGAAAGCCTGACGTATTGGCTATGGGTTTTCTGGGTCTAATCTCAGGGGCTCTCTTGTGGATGGTGGCAGTCGCTTCTTGCGGGATAGTTTTTGATGATCCCCAAACCGGATCGCTGATAACTTTCCCCGTCCAGGGATTTGCCACAGGCTTGTTGTTGTACCTTGTCGCGGGGCCATCACGCCTTTCGTTTCTGATCATTCCCGCCGCCTTGTCCGCTACCTGGGTTGGACTGATCCTCGCTGCCTTCACAATCTTTATGGGAAATTCCATATACGGCGCATCCTTTATTTATATGGCTGTCATTCCATTCGTTGTTCACCAGGCCGTTCTTCGCGTTACATTTTCCTTGGGAACCATTCAGGCATATACCCCTCCTTCCGAACCTGGCCGCTTCATTTTATTGAAGCCCATCGGCTGGGCAAGCCTGATCTTGCTCTTGGTATCCGTAGCCGGAGGGATCTATCTCAACAGGCCCATGACGGGCAATCAACTATCGGCGCTGACTGAAAGACTTGTGTTTCTCAGGAATACAGAGGCTCTGGCCCTGGAGGAACTCGATGGCCTTAATGATAATGATAAGCTCAAACTGGTTCCTGAACTCATATCAAGCATTAAGAATAATCCCGGCCCCGTTGCTTATTACGGTAACAGAGCTGCAACTGCTTTAGGCCGAATCGGGCCCATCGCCGTTCCACAACTCATAGAGGCGTTGAAGGATACTAATCACTCAGTAAGGTATTTTGCCGCGAAATCCTTGGGCCTCATGGGGCCAGACGCAAAGGCGGCCGTGCCGGCCTTGGCTGCAAATTTGAAGGACAAAGATGATACCGTCCGTTATGGAACAGCGGAGTTCCTAGGAATGATCGGACCGGCGGCGGAAGAAGCCGTTCAAGCCTTGATTGATACCCTGCGAAATGACGAGTATGATCTTGCGCGCGAATATGCGGTAATAGCCATAGGGAAAATTGGGACACAGACTCCGGATGTTATGAGCGCTCTTGTTGATGCCGTTCGAGATCCGGATCATTCCGTTGCACACAAGGCAGCCGAGGCGCTTAGCGCCATGGGCGCAAGGGCCGTTCCGGAACTTACGGAGTTACTTAAAAGTCCGGCAAAGAGCATCCGCTACCGTGCTATCACAGCGCTTGCGAGCATCGGGCCTGATGCCAAACAATCCGGCCTATCCCTCTTATCAGCACTCAGGGACGATGATGAAAACATCCGCCTTGCCGCGGAGCGCGCGCTTGCGAAGATCGATCCCAATCTCACCTTGCCCGTTAATGATCTTATTCTACATTTAACACAAGGTGATGAGAAAAAGAGGATTTCAGCGGCCTTCGCATTAGGGAAGAGTGGAGAAGAAGCAGCCACGGCGCTTATCCCTCTTATAAAAGACGGGAACTTTGAGATTCGATTGCTGGCGATAAACGCCCTCGGAATGATTGGGCCTCCAGCCCAAAAAGCCGTTCCAATCCTAGAGAAATTACTGAAAGACAAGGAACAAGCCATCCGCGGAAACGCCGCCTGGGCCTTGGGAGAGATAGATATGGACCGCAAGCCAGGGGCCGAAACGGTGGCCGACCAACTAGCAGGGATCGATAAACTTGTGGAGGGCTCCATGACACCGCTAGGGGACAGGGCCTATGCAAGCAGTGGAAGGCTCCTGGTATATGCCATCGAACGCCTCGAGGGCCTGGAAAAGAAATACCCCAGGTCTTCCGAGATGGATATGATATTATTCATGTCGGGGAACATCAAGTCCGCCATAGGCGGCATGACGGACGCTGTGTATGGAGATTCTCCGGAGAAAGTTTATGTAGACACTCATCGTGACCAATATGATTTTCCGTATTTGGCGGTTGTATATAAAGGAAGCGCATTCCATAATATCATTAAGGACTACCCCGATAGCCCATGGGTCGACGACGCGGCTTTTGCCTTGGCAATAAACAAGACCAAGGGAGGAGAATGTGAAAGCGATTTCAATTGTCGCGTAAGCCGCTCTGTCGGCGCATTACTTCCATTCATAGAAGATTATCCGAATAGCCAGAAAATTTCGGGAGCCGTTCAGAACATCAATCAGGATATCTTACAACTTGCGATCAATCCTGAAGAGTATGGAAACTGGGTCGTTGACGTCACGAAGGAGTCAAGACAACTTCTCGACGAATACCATGAAGCGCTCCTCTCCGTGCCGAGCCTGTCCATCCGCTCGGAGGCGCTATATCCCCTGGCATGGACCTACCTCAGGGACAAACAATACAGTCGCGCTGATTCCATCTTTAAAGACCTCCTCGACAATTATTCCAACCTTGAGAATCGTGAAGACATCGAAAAGGCACGGGAGGAATTGAAGGCATTGATACAGAAACCATGAATCCATCAGCCCGCGCCCCTTCCTCTTCCAAGGACAAGCGCCGCGGCATAGCCGTTCCCAAAAATAATCAAAAACCATAAAAACTCCTCAAGACAGCCGAAAAGCGTGAAAATGGAGAGGAACATGATCTGCGTCCCGAAGCAAAGCGGGGCAACCCCGGCCAGGAATTTTTTGTCCGCGTACCAAAATCCTTCAAGGGATTTTCCGGACAATTTAAGGCCGCCTTTTCTTGCCTTATCGAGGGCATTCAGGTCCAGCCAGGCCGCCAGCCTGTCCTGCCAGCCATAGATCAACAAATAGATGAGATGCAGGAAAAAAAGGAGCCTTCCGGAAGCGCTCCTCATATATCCGGTCCTCTCGCTTTCCTTGATTCCTTCGTCCGTTCTGTTCAAACCTTCACCGGCGAGGAATTTTTTGTAGGAAACGAGGTAGTAGCAATAAATGGAGCAAAGGACAAATCCCGTGGCCATGGCGGGGAAGGAAAGCAGGTACGCCTTGTTCCCCATCCCCTTGGAGGCGAGATTATATCCTATCCCGGCAAAGAGGCATAGATAAGCAACAGCGTCCGCCAGGGAATCGAGAAATCGCCCCAGCCTGGTGGCGATCCCCTTCGCCCTTGCTATATGGCCGTCCACGGTGTCGAGATAATTTTTCAACTGGATAAAAAGGACGCCGAGCAGGGAGGAGGCATAATCGCCTTGAGCGTAAAACCAAGCGGAGATGATGCCGGACGACATTGACATGAAAATTATCGCCTCCGGGCGGACCGGCGTATAGTACAGCTTCTCCACCACCCAGGGCAGTGCCGGAGTCCATGCGTAATTTATGTCGAAGAACCTTTCCTCGGAGGAAAATTTGGACGCCTTGTCAAAGGAAAATTTTTCGTAATGGTTAGCCACGTCGTGCTATGAAACTCCAAATCACAATTGTCAAATAACAAATAAATCTCAATAAACAAAGTTATAAAAAACAACATTGCTGTCCGGTTTAAAGTTCTTTAAAAACAATAGGTTGAGAATAAAATATGCTTTAAAAGTGTAATTTTAGCAAAAAATTTATGCATATTTTGATCATTTTTTTTACAGGTACTTTTGAGAGTAAAATAGTTCAAAAC
>JACRGO010000098.1 GCA_016212295.1 Nitrospinota bacterium
CACTGGAGCTCTGTCTCTGAATGACGGTTTTACTTGATTATCCTTTTTTGACACGATATTCTACTCCCATTCAATAGGCATTCATGAAGACGTCACCTTTCGCCAGTAGTAAGTGTTGCGTTAGCTACTGGCTAACGGGAACCTTTTCTTTTGGACTTGATTTTTTTTTTCGCCAAGAATTTTGAGGCTTGTTAATTTAATTAGTCATTGGTCAGTAGTCATTAGTTCATTGTTGTGTTTTCCTTTTTACAAATGACCAATGACCATTGACTATTAATTGACCTGGGAGAAAAATAAATGGGATTTTTCAACACATTGTTAAAAAATAAGATTTGGCTCCTTATCGCGTTAGCCCTTTCCGTGTGGACAATAGGGCAGACGGGGTTCGGGGGCGGTTTTTTCCCGCCGGATTCGAGTTATGCCAATGAAGCGGCCGCCCCTGCCGGAGGTGGAGAGGCCGGAGCAGCGGTGAAAGAGGAATCTCCTTATCCTCCCGCGCCTAAACTGGCGGAAAAAGATTATCCCCGGCACGGCGGCTTCAACAGCCGCGTGGCTGTATGGATCGTGGCCCAGCTCCATCTGTACTTCGCGGCCTTCGTCCTTGGCGTGCCCATCTTCGTTCTTATAATTGAATTGATCGGCTTCCTGGGAGGCGACGAGCGGTACGACAAGATGGCCTATGAATTCATAAAGATCGCGATGACCGCCTTCTCCCTCACCGCCAGTTTCGGAGGGGTCCTAGCCTTCATGCTCATTGCCTTTTACCCGGATTTTTTCAAATACATGGCCGGCATCTTCGGCGACGTCATGATCATTTACGCCATCCTGTTCTTCGGGGAGAGTTTCTGTCTCTATGTTTACTACTATGGATGGAGTTCCATGAACGACGGCGGCAACATGAAATGGGTGCATCTGACCATAGGACTGATGTTGAATGTGTTCGGCATGACCCTGATGGTGCTGTCCAATTCCTGGGCCACCTTCATGATGGCCCCTTCCGGCATCTCCGAGACCGGCGTTTTTCAAGGGAATGTTTGGGCTTGCATAAGGGGGGCTCTGTGGAATCCGGTTAATCTCCACCGTTTCATTGCGAATATCGCATACGGCGGTTCCATAGTAGGCGCATACGCGGCCTATAAGTTCATCAGCTCCAAATCCAAGGAAGAAAAGGCCCATTACGACTGGATGGGGTACACGGCGAATTTCATCAGCATCTTCGGGCTTCTGCCCCTTCCATTCGCGGGCTACTGGCTGACGAAGGAAGTTTACTCCTATAGCCAGCAGATGGGGATCACCCTCATGGGCGGGGTCTTCGCATGGCTTTTTATTATCCAGGCGGTGTTGATCGGCGCGATATTTCTTTCCTGCAACTACTATCTGTGGTGCGGCATGGGCCGGTCGGAAGGGGCGAAACGCTTTGTCCCGTATGTTAAATATATCGCCGGGGTGGTGGTGACATGCTTCCTGATTTGGTTCACGCCGCATACGCTTGTGATGACGTCCAAGGAAATCAATTTCATAGGAGGCACTCATCATCCGGTCCTTGGTTTTCTTGGGGTCATGTCAGCAAAGAACACGGCTGTCAACATCATGATCCTGGCCACCTTTCTTAGTTTTTCGCTTTACAAGAGAAGCAATATCGAACCCACCGTGTCCTGGGCGCCTTTGGGTAACGGGCTCGTAATGGCGCTTTTCGTTGCCGGGGCCGCGAACATTATCTGGCTGGGCGTCTACGGCTATCTGATTCCGGCCAGCGTCAGGATCGGCCTCTCTGTTCCGCAGGTCTGCACCACCCTAGTGGTCATAGTGACCTGTTCGCTCATAGAGGCGTTCATGTTTAAAAATTCCAGGACCATAGGCGAGATGGAATGGGGTAAAATGCCGGTCAGGAGCCAATACTCTCTCTTTATTCTGGCGGTTTCATTTACTTGGCTGATGGGGCTTATGGGCTATTGCCGCTCCGCCATCCGCCAGCATTGGCATGTGTATACTGTTTTCAGGGACCAGTCGGAGGGCGCTTTTACCCCGACGCTTGGGTACGCCGCGAATATGGTCACTACTACCGTGGTCATCTTTATGGCCTTGGTGATATTCATTTTCTGGTTAAGCAGCTTCGCCTCTAAAAAGGCCGCTCACTAAGGAGGAATGCATGGTTAATTTCCTTAAAATAATCGTTTTCAGCTTGGTTCTCATGTTCTGTTATTCCGGCTTCGCGAATTACGCCATTCCGGTTATGATTCCGGAACCGCCGCCAAAGGAGGCTGTGATCTCCGGGGAAATGTCCATGGAGGATTTTATCGCCTTGGGAGGTTCCATTTTCAACGGGAAAGGCACTTGCACCCTGTGCCACAATCCGGTTGGCGGCAGGGCGCCCCTGCTTGAAGGGGTCGGGGCAAGGGCCGCTGAAAGAATTAAAGACGCGCGTTACAAAGGCAAGGCAACCAATGGCGGAGAATATATACATGAATCCATGGTTAACCCTTCGGCCTTTGTTGTCAGCGGTTTCGGCAAACCTGGCACAAACGACACCGTAAGCCCAATGCCGGATATCAGCAAGGGATCCATTGGACTTAATGAAGGTGAACTGAATGCGGTAATAGCGTACTTGCAATCTTCCTCAGGCGTGGAGGTCACGGTATCCATTCCCAAGGGAGGAGAGGCAGCGGCATCCAAGGGCAAAGAGGCGCCGGCCGCTCTTTCGAGCGCGGCAACCGCTGAAGAGGCCATTAAAAAACACGGATGCGGAATGTGCCACAAGGTTCTGGCCGAGGAAGGCGAAATGGGGCCGTCCTTGAAGGAGATAGGGAAGGTGGCCCAGTCCAGGGTAAAGGGTATGTCCGCGGATGACTATATCCGAAAGTCCATCCTGAAGCCCAATGATTTCGTGGCGCCGGGATTTGATCCAGACATGATGCCGGGGGATTTCGGCGAGAAGATGACAGCCAAGGAATTGGAAATGATTGTGTCCTTTTTGAAGGAATCAAAGGGGTAAGGCTGACGCGAAAATGGCGTTTTTAAAGAGCGTTGACTATAAGGAGACCTAAAGTATGAAACTCATTCAAGCCGTAATTGCCATATTGGCGGGATATACGATTCTCTCGTACGGCATCCCCTATCTCGGAAGCATGCTGCATCACGGCACATGGCCCGTGGTCCCTGTCAGCCTGATGAAGATTTACATGTTCTTCGTGGTGATGGGGGTCCTGGCGGCCATGACTTTCGACGAGGAGACAAAGGAGGGTCTCATGGCCCCCATACGCTCCGTTTACGGAAAGCCTTCAATGGGACCGGTAAGGCTGGCGGTTATTTTGCTGGTGGCCGTTGCCGGAGCCGGGATAACTTACCAGAGCATTAAGCCGTCATTTGAGGCGCCTGTTGAGCTCAGGTCCATTCACCCCGCTCCTCCATCCACCATCAACGTTTTCAAGAAGAGTTTTAATCTTTTGACGCTGACTAACCCCTACAGGGAAGACAAGGAACACTTCGCGGAAAACGTGAAGCAGGGAGGGGTTGTTTATTTCAAGAATTGTTTTTACTGCCATGGCGACAAACTGGACGGCAAGGGCCATTATTACAATGGATTTTTCCCCTTGCCAGCGAATTTCCAGGACGTAGGGACTATAGCGCAACTTCAGGAATCTTTCCTTTTCTGGAGAATTTCCACCGGCGGACCAGGCTTGCCCAAGGAAGGCGCGCCCTGGCTTTCCGCCATGCCGATCTGGCAGCATTTTCTTTCCGAGGAAGAGGTTTGGAAGGTTATTCTCTTTCTTTATGATTACACGGGCCGATCGCCAAGGACTTTTGAATAGGGGAATCTAAAAATGAAAAAACTGATATTTCTTTTTATTCCGGCCCTTTGCCTTGCTTATCTTCCATCAGTTGTTCATGGGGCCGCCGGGAACGCCGAAAACGGCAAAAAGGTTTATGAGAAGCGTTGCTGGTGGTGCCACGGCGAAAAGGGCGAAGGGAACGGTCCGGCCGCGGCCTTTGTGAATCCGCCGCCGCGGAGCTTTGCCGACGCGGTCTACAAATTTAAAACCACCCAGGTGGACAATTTGCCCACCGATGATGACCTCTTCCGGATGATCTCAAACGGGATGCCCGGCACTTCCATGCCGGCGTGGGCGGACATGCTGAATGAAGCCGAGCGGTGGGACGTAATTGCCCACATCAAGAAACTTGGCCAGGGCGCGTTTGAAGAATCCAAGTTCGATCCAGTTGACTACAGTGGCGAGGTCGCTTCCTCGCCTGACAGCATCGCCAAGGGCAAGGAAATCTTTCAGAAGAAAGCGGGCTGTAATGAATGCCACGGTGAAGAAGGACGCGGCGACGGGATAAAGGCCATGAAGGACGATATTTTCGGGAAGCGGGTATGGCCCAGGAACCTGACCCAGCAATGGACCTTCCGGGCTGGCTCCACCCCAAAAGATATTTATGCAAGGGTGACCACAGGCATTCCCGGCACCCCCATGCCTTCCTTCACCAAGGGGAATAAGACATTGACAAATGAAGAGCGGTGGCATGTGGCAAATTACGCGGCCTCTCTCGGCGATGCGCGGAAAATGCTGAAAGAAGGAGAAAAGGTTGTAAAGGCGGTTTTCGCGGGCCAGTTTCCCACGGAAATCAACGACCCCAAATGGAATGCGGTTGAGGGCCGGGTCCTTCCCCTTATACCCCAAATCATCGCTCAGGAGCGCTTCTTTACTCCCACCAACACAACGGTCCTGGTGAAATCCGTTTTCGATAAAAACAAAATCGCCTTCCTGCTTGAGTGGGACGACCGCACAGGCAGTGTTGCCGGGGACGAAGCGGTGGAAAAGTTGAGCGAGGGCGGGGAGTTGAATCCGGACGCAATAGGCATTCAATTGCCTCAGACCATTCCGACCTCCATGCAAAAGCCGTATTTCGGGCATGGCGACAAGGAAATGGGAGTCAACATGCTCTATTGGAACGCTGGTTCCAAGGACAAAAAGGACAAGGCCGCTATTTATGACGCGGGCGGGGTTGGCAATAAGACCGAACGCCCGTCCGATAAATCCGGTTTTACGGCCACCAGCCAATACGAAAAAGGGGTTTGGAAGGTCATGATGGTGAGAGACCTTAAAACCTCCGAGAAAACCGACCTCCAGTTTGAAGAGGGGAAATTCATCCCGCTGGCCCTGGCGAATTGGGACGGCTCGAATCTGGAAAAAGGCAGCAAGCACACCATAACCACGTGGTACTGGCTGCTTCTGGAGCCCGCTGTTGGAAACGAGATATACACCTATCCTGGCGCCGTGGCATTCATATTGGTGATTGCCCAGTTTCTTTTCGCCAGGTCGCAAAGAAGGAATTTTTCTTAAAGGCATTTGAAAGACAAATTTAATCAAGCATTTTAAAAGAGCCCATCCCGGATTTCCGGAATGGGCTTTTTTTTCGTCAATTTTTCTTGACATAAATAGCCAAAAATGAGAAACTTTTTTCATGGATATAAAAGAGTCCCTGCGCAATTTGCTTCAAGAAGTAGTAATGCCGGATCTCAGCCGGATCAAGGAAGAAAATGGCAAGATACTTGTCATGCTTGAGCTGACCAATAAAAGGCTGGATGACGTGAGCGTCCATTTGGCCGACCAAAGCCGGCGGATTGATGCTGTCAGGTCTGACTTGGCCGGTAAAATTGATGAAACAAACAAGCGGATTGATGAAATCAGAGTTGAATTGACAGGCAAGATTGATGAAACGAACAAACGTATTGATGAAGTCAGAATTGAA
Organism: Nitrospinota bacterium; assembly: GCA_016212295.1. Classification (GTDB taxonomy): domain Bacteria; phylum Nitrospinota; class Nitrospinia; order JACRGO01; family JACRGO01; genus JACRGO01. The sequence goes on from JACRGO010000098.1 coordinate 5,752, forward strand.
TTGACGGGTAAGATTGATGAAGTCAGAATTGAATTGACGGGTAAGATTGATGAGGTCAGATCTGAATTGGCTGGCCGGATTGATGAGGTCAGATCTGAATTGACTGGCCGGATTGATGAGGTCAGATCTGAATTGACGGGTAAGATTGATGAGGTCAGATCTGAATTGACGGGTAAGATTGATGAGGTCAGATCTGAATTGACGGGCCGGATTGATGAGGTCATATCTGAATTGACTGGCCGGATTGATGAGGTCAAATCTGAATTGACTGGCCGGATTGATGAGATCAGATCTGAATTGACGGGCCGGATTGATGGGACAAACGCGCGTTTGGACGAAATCCACCGTGATTTAGCCAATCGCCTTGAAGGCAACAACGATAGGATAGATCGTTTTTTTGAGACCAGCGCTTCCAAGAAGGAACTCGATGCCATTGAGGGCCGAATCAAGCGCCTCGAGACCGATTTTAATTTCCTGCGGCAAAAAGTGGCTGCATGAGCCGGGAATAGGAGCGTATCGTCATTTGGGCGGACCAAAAAATCAGGGGCCAGGAGCCAGAATATGCAATTTTTTGGCTATTCGGCTGGATGAGCGAGTGGCGCATGCCTACTTATTCTTTGCATCTTCCATCATATCAAAGAATTCCATTTTAACTTCTTTAACCTCATCTGTCAGGCCGGATAAATCATTGCCGCTGACTTCAAGAATATATTTACATTTTTCCCTTGGCATGTAAGGGCCTCCTCTCCGCTTGAGGCCTCGAATATCTCGGCCCCTTCGCTCTCAAGGTCGCGCCTTATAAGCTTTCGATGCACCCCGCTGTCGTCAACAATTAAAATTTTCATAGCCAATCACCACCAAGCCAGGAGTTGCGTTTGAACTTAGCCGGAAATTTCGCTTTCACGCAGAGCTTCAAGGAAAATCCGTTTTCACCCGTCCTTATCATGCCCAAGTCCAATCAGGGCGAGGATAAAAATATCATTTACTCACTGTTTACGGCCTGTTTAAATACTTATCAACCTCTTCTATAAAGGCCCTTGCATGTAGAAACCTCCGTTTTATGATTTATTACCGAAATTATCCGAAATTTCCTTTTCCCATAGAAGGTCGCATGTTGTCCGCCAGTTTTTTTATATCTTCCGCCGTAGCTTCACATCTAGTGCCTTCAAATATTTTTTCTGCGATACTTAAGTAATCTTTCATATGTGGTACATGGCTATCAGCGCGTCTATTCAAGCATCTCAGGTCATCTTATTTTGTTGACCGCGTAGCCACTGGGTAGTTTTACACACTCTAACTACTGCATATAGTATCTACTTGAGTTAACCCGATACCCCAGATAATACAAATATAAGAGATTTTAAAATTATTTCCCCCTTAATTTTACAATGGTGTCGCCATAGTCCTTGCTGTTAAAAATTTCCGAGCCGGCCACCAGAATATCCGCTCCGGCCTTGATTATTGAAGCGGCGTTTTCCTTCTTCACCCCGCCGTCGATCTCGATCTCAAGGGGCGAATTCATTGCCCCGGCCATTTCCCTCAATTTCCGGATTTTGGGCAGAGTGGACTCAATGAAGCTCTGCCCCCCAAACCCCGGATTGACCGACATCAAAAGCACCAAGTCTATCTCTGACAGGATGAATTCCAGTCCGGCCAGCGAAGTGGCGGGGTTAAGGACCACGCCTGGACGAGCCCCAACGTTTTTTATGAGTTGGACAGTCCGGTGCAGGTGGCGGCACGCCTCAACATGCACGGTGATGACGTCCGCCCCGGCCTCCCGGAACTCCTTTATATAGCCATCCGGGTTTTCTATCATCAGGTGGACGTCCAACGGCAGGCCGGTGCATTTTCTGGCCGCCTTGACCACCAGGGGGCCAATTGTTATATTGGGTACAAAGTGTCCGTCCATTACATCCACATGGATCCAGTCGGCGCCTCCCTCTTCAACGGCCTTGATTTCCTTGCCAAGCATCGAATAATCAGCGGAGAGGATCGATGGGGCTATCTTTATCATGAAAAAACCTCCGTTAAGAAAGCATTTGATATTTTAAAAAATAATTTAACCGCTGCTTGTTTTACAATACGAATCCCATGATATCTAATTTATAATATCGAAACAAATCCGAAACTAAAAAATAAATTTACCATTCGTATGCTTAAGGAGAAAAAATGCCGTTTCATAAGGAGTTACTGGAAAAGAGAGAAAACTTAATAAAAAGCGGGATCAACCCATACCCGTATTCCTTCGAGCAATCCTGCCCCATAAAAAAAATACGCGCGGAGGAGGCTGGTTTCCTTGACAAGCAAGTTTCCATCCCCGGCAGGATTGTGGCGCAAAGAATACAGGGGAAGGCGTCCTTCGTGGACATCGAGGACTTCGACGACCATATACAGGTTTATTTCAAGAAGGACCATGTGGGTGAGGCAGGCTGGAATATTGTCATGCAACTGGACCTTGGGGACATCATCGGGGTCAGGGGAAAGGTGTTCAGGACCAGGACCAATGAATTGACCATTTCAGCGGAAGAGATCCAAATTCTGGCCAAGACCACGGTCCAGGTCCCCATCAGCAAAAAGACCGAGGACAAGGTCTTCTACCAGCTCGCTGACCCGGAAATAAAATACCGTGAGAGGTATATTCACTGGATAACCGAGCCGCAGGCAAGGCAGAAACTGGTGACGCGGGCCAGGATTATTTCAGAAACCAGAAAATTCATGGAGTCCAACGGCTTTCTGGAGGTCACCACCCCGACCCTGGAGATGATTTACGGCGGGGCCGAGGCCACGCCATTCGAGACCAACGTCAAGGCCCTGAGCAACCAAAAGGTCTTTCTCCGAATATCGCCGGAATTGTCATTGAAGAGGTTCATCGTGGGTGGCTTCCCAAAGGTGTTCACCATCTGCCAGAACTTCCGTAACGAGGGAATAGACCGGAGCCACAATCCCGAATTCACCATGATGGAATGGTACGAGGCGTACACGGATTATGAATTCCAGATGAAGCGGTTCGAGGAATTGGTCTTCACCGTGTCGGTTAACACCACCGGCTCGGGGAAAATAACCTATCAGGGCAGGGAAATCGACCTCACCCCTCCCTGGAGGCGGCTTACCATGGTTGACGCGATAAAGGAGTTCAACGGCATTGAGGTGGAGTCCATGCCGGAGGAGGAGATCAAGGACTTTGCCAGGAAAAGGGAGATAGATATACAGGAGCCTTTCAACCTGGGGCTGGCGATAGATGAGATATTCAAGGCCACGTGCGAGGACAAGCTCATACAGCCCACCTTCATCATGGACCATCCGATGGAGACCTCTCCCCTGACCAAGGCGAAGCGTGGAAAGCCGGGCTTTATCGAGCGGTTCGAGCCCTTCATAGTTGGAATGGAAATGGGGAACGCTTACTCGGAACTGACCGATCCGGTGGAACAGCACGAACGCCTTTGCAGGCAGAGGCAGGCAGGCCAGTCCCAAAAGGGCGAGTCCGGGCATCCCGTGAATCCCATGGACATGGATTTTGTTAAAGCCATTGGATGCGGAATGCCTCCCACTGGCGGCGTTGGCCTGGGCATTGACCGTCTGGTGATGCTATTGACCGATTCCCACTCCATTCGAGAGATCATAGCCTTTCCTTTGATGAAACCCAAGCAATAATTGAAGATATTTAAAATTTTTTTATTAACCGCTGAGACGCAGAGGAAAACTGTTTAATCCATGCATTGCTAATAATTTAATAGTATAGGAATTTCCATTCAGATAAAATATTTTTTATCGCAGCGCGTTTAAATTCCCGTCCGGGGTCTCCACTGAAACGGTGCAGCCCGCCCCGAGGATGAATTTCAGGCCCTCCGTCTCCTTCAAAACGCACGCCCTCTCTTGCTTCACGTCCTCCGGCGGGCCGGAGAGTATGCTTCCCCTGTGGGCCATCCCGCCTATCAAGAGTTTATCGGTCTTGGCCGCAGCCTCCCTTAAGCCGGGGTTGGTTTTGTCCGCTGAGTCCCAATTGAAGCCATGCACCGGATAATCAAGAAAGGAAAAAAGCCTGTTGTTGGACTTGCATACGTGAAGGACGTTGAACTCCCCGGCCCTGGCTTCTTCCAGAACCGCCAAATCAAAGGGCCGCGCCACCTCTCCATATTCCGCGTCATTGATTAAATCGGCTGTTCCCCAATCCTTGATCGCGAAAAAAATCCCGTCCACCAACCGTTCCTTCAACATGGCGCGCACGTATTTCAAAAAGGTCTCGGTGATGGCCTCAAGCCCGTTCTTCAGCTTCGGCCAGTGGTACTGGTAATGCGGGATGAGGTCCTTCGGGGACCCAAGGAGATCGGACGCGATGGAAAAGGGATGAAAGACCGTCTGTATAACGCAAAGGCCATCGCCGAATTCCTTCCTGATCATTCTCAGGGCCTTGAGCTGCCCGGCCAGAGCCTCTTGCGACAAGGACACTGATTTCACCTTGAGCCAATCAAGGGGGCCTTGGATGGGGGACCCTATACGCTCCTGGTTTTTCAAGGGGTCCGTGCTCATCTTGTATTTCGCGCCGAAGGTTTCGGCGTGGTAGCAGGCCCTGGGATTGACCTTCATGAAATCCCAATCGTGCTTTTTTTGAAAGTCGACCATGGCCCTTGCCAGGCCTTCGGGCGTGGTCTCAAGATCATAAAAATGCCGCCAGACGGATACGGGCGTTCTGTGGGGTTTTTCCCCTTTGACAATATTTAAAATAAATTCCTTTTTGTTTTCCATGTAGCGGCCTATTTTTTAACTCGCGCCCATTCGTGTAAATTCGCGGCTATAGTCAACGCAATCCATGATTTTCCTAAGAACGGCTTCCGGCTGGTCTCCGTCCTCAATGGAGACCCACCGTGCCCCCTCCATTTTCCTGAACCATGTCAATTGCCGCTTGGCGTAATGCCGGGTCTCCTTCTTTATGGAGTCCACCATTGCCGCATAATCATTCCCGCCATCCAGATAGCCGAGGACCTGTTTGTATCCCAATCCCATGAAAGGTTTTAATTCCCTGGAATAACCCCGGTCCAGAAGACTCCGGACCTCTTCCACCAGCCCCCTTTCCAGCATGGAATCCACCCGGGCCTCGATCCTGGAGTAAATATATCTCCTTGGAGCGGTTAGAATTATAAGGGAAACCGCGAACTCCGAGGGTCCTTTGTTCTTACGGTCTTGCTCATGGAATTCGGACAAAGGTTTTCCTGTGGCTTTGAATACCTCCAGCGCCCTTTCGATCCGTACCCGGTCCCTTGGGCTGATAGCGGCGGCTGAGGCGGGATCAATCTCCGCCAGTTCCCCGTGCAGCTTTTCCACGCCCTTTTGCTTCATTTCCGACCGGAGTTCACGCCGAAGCCCTGGACTGGGCGCGGCGGCGCATTCCAGGCCGTGGGTAAGGGACTTTATATAGAGCCCTGTCCCGCCCACCACCACCGGAGTCCTCCCTTCCCCGTGCAGGCGGCGAATGATTTTGCCCGCGTCCTCCCTGAAAAGGCTTGCGTTGTATTCTTCCACGGGATCGAGGACGTCGATCAGGTGATGGGCGACTTTCTTCCTTAACTCCAGGGAAGGTTTGGCGGAACCGATATCGAAATGCCGGTACACCTGCATGGAGTCGGCGGAGATTACCTCGCCGCCCGATCTTTCCGCAAGGGCGGCCCCGAAGTCGCTTTTTCCTATTCCCGTGGGCCCGGCGAGGATAATCAAAGGCGGAAGGGGCATATATTTTAAGGGCCAAATCCAAAAACCTTGGCTATCAAACCGTGGGTTTATTCTTCTTCGTCTTCCTCGACTATGAGGGGGGTGCTGTCTCCGATATCGCCTTCCAAATCCTCGGACTCCATTTCAATCAGAAGGGCTTCCTCAGTGCCGTCCCCTAAATCGATTTTTTCTTCAACATCAACTTGTGGTTTTTCCTCTTCATAGCTCCGGAAGCTCTTCTTTTCTTTTTTCTTCGGACGCTTGGCCTGGTCCGCCTCACATATAGGGCAAATAGCCTCAGGTTTTCCAAGATCATAAAACTTGGCCGCGCAATTGAAACAAACATATTTGGCGCCGTAATCCTTTCTCATAAACATCTCCTTTTCATTGATTAATTTTGTGATAGTCCATATTATAACTTTTTTATGCCCAATTCATCCATTTTTCTCTTCAGGGTGTTTCGATTTATACCCAACCAATCGGCGGCCTTAACCTGGTTCCAGTCGCACCTGTGAAGCAGGGAGGAGATAAGTTTCTTCTCGGTTTGTCGTATAACGGTTTGGTACAAAGCTCCTTTATTGTCCCTGGACAATAATTCTTCCATTTGTTTTTCGGATGGAAAACCGTCTTCACATTCCCTGGGACCCTCTGTTTCCAAGGTGGATTCCCTGAGATGGCCGGGAAGATGTTCCGGGAAAATGGTGTCTTGGGAGGAAAGAGCCAGGCATTGTTTGATCGTGTTTTCCAGTTGGCGGATATTTCCGGGCCATTGGGAGTTGGATAGAATTTGAAGGGCCTCCTGGGAGATCATCTTCGGGCCGCTCCTCATTTCCCCTCCGGATTTTTGAAGAAAATATTCCACGAGCCGCGGGATGTCCTCTTTTCTTTCCCTAAGGGGGGGCAGCTCCATGTAAATCACGTTGAGCCGATGGTATAGGTCATCGCGAAACCTCTTCTCCTTGATGGCAGCTTTCAGGTCCTGGTTGGTCGCGGCTATGATCCTTGCGTCCGATCTCAAGGTCTCCTTTCCCCCTATCCGGTGGTATTCCTTTTCCTGCAAGACCCGCAGAATTTTCGCCTGCACTCCTATGTCCATATCGCCTATTTCATCCAGAAAAAGGGTCCCTTTCTCAGCCAACTCGAATTTTCCCTTTTTCAATTCAACAGCGCCGGTAAAGGCCCCTTTTTCGTGTCCGAAGAGCTCACTTTCCAAAAGTTCCTTGGGAATGGCGGCGCAATTGACGGCGATGAATGGAAAAACCACCCTGGGAGAATTATAGTGCAAGGCCCGCGCTACCAGTTCCTTTCCAGTGCCGCTCTCACCGCGAATCAAAACGGTCAAATCCGTGGGCGCGGCCTTACCTATTATTTTAAAAATCTCCTGGATTTTCCGGCTTTTCCCGATTATTTCCCCGACTTCAAAACGCTCCTTAAGCTCTCTCTCATAGGTCCGCATCTTTCCGCGAAGGTCCGCCTCGTTTCCCGCCCTTTCCACCAGAAGAAAAATCTCTTCCAGGTCAATGGGCTTGGAAAGGTAATCGTAGGCCCCCCTGCGCATGGCTTCAATGGCGTTCCTCATGGTGTTTTCCGCGGTCATTATCACAACCACAAGGCTCGGATCGATCTTTTTCAGCTTTTCAAGAGTTTCAAGCCCGGACGATTCCGGCATGATGATATCCATGAAGACCATCAAATATTGGTTTTGAGACACCAAACGAAGGGCCTCTCTTCCGTCTTCCACAAGGTCGACCTGGTATCCCTTGGACTCCAACGCCCTTTGAAAGACCATTTGAAGGGTCTCGTCGTCTTCAACAACCAGGATTTTCTCTTTCTTTATTTCTTTTTTCATCAGCTATTGTCACAGAGGGGAACTGGAATTTGGAAAATCCTCTTTTTTATCTTCCGCGGGAGCGTATTGCACCGGGGCCGAATTTCCGAGGAAGCATTCAAAAAGGTAGGGTTTTCCAAAATTGGCCAGCAGTCCGCTCTTTGGGTCTATTTTCTTGAAAATAATATTAGGCGGGACAGGAAAGTCGTGGACAGGTTTGTCCTTTTCAACTGTTTCCATAAAATCTAGCCATATTGGAGAGGCCGCGCGGGCCCCTGTTTCGAGCTTGCCCAGCGGCTTATTGTCATCCTTGCCGACCCACACGCCGGTGGCTATTTCCGTGGTGAAGCCCATGAACCAGGCGTCAATGTAATTATTAGTGGTGCCGGTTTTGCCTGCCACCGGCCTGCCCAGGGAGGAAACGGTTTTTCCGGTCCCTTCCTCAATCACGCTTTTCAAAATACTAACCATTGAATACGCGATTTCAGGGGAAATGACCTGGCTCCCTTGGGGCCTGCGCTCCTCGACAATGTCTCCGTCCCGGTTTTTTATATACCGGACGCCGTATGGCTCCATCCTGAGGCCGCCATTCGCGAAGGCGCTGTAAACGGAAATCAGCTCCCACAAAGTCAAGCCGGAGGACCCAAGCGCCAGGGAAAGGTCCGCCTCCAGCGGGCTGTCTATGCCCAGTCTCTTGGCCATTGCCACCACATCCTGAACGCCGATGTCCTTGAGCACCTTAATGGTGACGAGGTTTCTTGAATGCGCGACGGCTTCGCGTATCCTTGTGGGACCATAAAATTTTTCCTCGAAATTTTCCGGTTTCCACTTGAATTTTTGAACTTCCGTTTCGTTATATATAACCGGGGAATCCAGGACAATGGTGGCGGGCGTATACCCCTTTTCCAGGGCGGTTGTGTAAATAATCGGCTTGAAGGCGGAACCCGGCTGTCTCGTCGCCTGAGTGGCTCGATTGAATTGGCTCTTTTTATAATCGTATCCGCCCACCATGGCCTTTATCTGGCCCGTTGGCGGGTCCAGCGCCAGCAAGGCCCCTTGCACTTCAGGCTCCTGCTCAAGGGCCAAACGCAGCCTGTCGCTTCCGCCCTTCTCCTTGGGAAGGACCCTTACCTCTATAATGTCCCCCGCCTTCAGGACCCCCAAAGGATTACTTATCTTGGCGTACAATCCGTCCGTGTTCGGATTGGGCTTCCTGGCCCAATCCATGTCCTTCAAGGCGATCTCGCCGGAAATAAAACCAAGGGAAACCTGCGCCTTGTCCGGTTTGACCTCAGTGACCGACCCAACCAGTATTTTTCCTGGGACCAGGGAATTATCCTCGCCGCTTTTTTCCTGCTCCCAAGGGAAAGGGACCACTTGGCCGACGGAGTAAGTCCCGTTTTCGTATCCAGCCGGGCGGTTAGGCGAACCGGCCCTGATGATGGGTCCCCTGAAGCCGTAACGTTTGTCATCCGTTCGCAGCCCCTGGAATAAGGCCATCTGCGCTTTTTTCTGGTACTCTTGGTTGAGGGTTGTATAGACATGAAATCCGCTGCGGTAGAGTTTTGTGCTTCCGTATTTATCCTCAATATAGCGGCGGACATATTCAATGAAATAAGGGGCCTGGTTTTGCCTGAAGCTCTCCCTGTCGCCCAGGTTAAAGGGTCTCAAGGCCGCTTCCTGGGCCTCCTTTTCGCTTATGAAGTTGTTTGCCGCAAGGCGCCGCAAGGCGTGGTTCCTGCGATTCATCGCTCTTTCCGGATTGAGGTACGGAGAGTAATTCCTGGGCGCCCTGGGCAAGGAGGCGATGAGGGCCATTTCGGAGATATCCAGTTCATTGATATGCTTCCCGAAATATGTTTGGGCCGCCGCCTCCACCCCATAAGCCCCGTGGCCATAATAAATTTGATTCAGGTAGATCTCCAGGATTTCGTTCTTGGTGAAGTTCCTTTCGATGCTTATGGCCAGAATAGCTTCGCGTATTTTTCTTTCGATATTTCTTTCTGGAGAGAGAAACATCGTCTTCGCCAACTGCTGAGTGATCGTGCTGCCCCCTTCCACCACGTGTCCGGCTAGAAAATTCTTGATCCCGGCCCGGATGATGCCCAGGTAGTCGATTCCGCCGTGGCTGAAAAAGTTGGAATCCTCCACTGCTATGCTGGCCTGGATCATCATCGCGGGCATTTCATCGATAGGAACAAGGATGCGCCTTTCGATGTAAAATTCCCCGATTTTTTCGTCCTTGTCGGAATATATGAAGGTGGGGAGACTAGGCTTATAGTCCTTAAGCTCCCTGACGTCCGGCAGGCCCTCTGAATACTTTTTGTAAATAAAATAACCCGCGGAAATCCCGACTATACCCCCCAGAAAAAAAAGCAGGAGGAACGCCTTGAGCAGGAAGCGAAGGAATTTCCTCTTTTTTTTCTTTACAGGAGGCTTCGGCTTTTTCGCTGCTTCCTTCGGAGACCCGGAAGAATCGGAAGAATTTGTGTTGTTCATTTTTTTAGTGAACTAAAATCAAAAATATACCACAGGGCACAGTAGCTCTTATTTTAAACTTAGTGAGCCTTCATGTCTTAGCGCCTTTGTGGCTATTATTTTTTCGCCACAAGACACAAAGCCACAAGGAAACACAAAGAGCTATAATTTAACGCCCTTCGGGCGGGCTTTAAAGAATTGACATCCCCTAACCCCCTTTTTTAAGGGGGAATATCTAAAAAATTCCCCCCTGGCAAGGGGGGATCAAGGGGGGTGTGCCTCAATATCTATTTGATTTTAAAAGATTTTAAATCCCGCGCGCTACCGGCTATTGCAACACTTGTAGATAGAAAAAGCCACGCGAGGTAAGCTACGTTCTTCGTATTGTGCCACAACACAAGGAGAACGACATGGCTTACACACGCGTGACCAAAGAAGAACGCAATCTCATG
>JACRGO010000096.1 GCA_016212295.1 Nitrospinota bacterium
CGGCCACCCCTCTCAAGAGGGGAATTTTTTAAAAACAAATTTTCAGACGCCGTTGACAACTCAAATTTCTGAACGTAACAATCATAATGGCCTGTTGAAAAGGCGCCGTCATATATAAATTCCCCTCTTGAGAGGGGTGGCCGAAGGCCGGGGTGTGTTAAGAATTTCTCCGGCTATTTGCTTGCAAGCCTTAATGTTTTTTTCAAGACAGCTTCTTAATTTTTGTAATTTTGGTTATTGAGATTTATTTGGAATTTTGTTTTGCTGTTATACCCAATGGCCACGCTGTGTTCCATTATCCTCTCCACTTCCCGGAGTCGAGGGAGCGAAGCGTGAGGAAAAGAGCTATAAAAGTAAAATTTAAATAATAAAGGATGTCCCTGGTGTCAATTATCCCCTTGGCGAATTGCTCGAAGTGTTCGAGCAGCGACAGGTGCTTGAGAATTGCGCCAAGCTCCGGGCTGACCAGTCTCTCGGACGCCCCAAGGAGCCAGAAAAGCAGGAGAACAGCGAAGGTCCCGACGCCCGCTATGATTTGATTTTCCGTGAGCGAGGAGACCAGGAGTCCGGTGGATATAAAGGCCGACCCTACAAGCAAGAGCCCAAGGTAGCATGAGAGGACCGGTCCCCACTCCACCCCGCTGTATACGGACAACATCAGCGGATAAAGGAGGGTCCCGGCGAGCATCACGCAGTAGACCGCAAGGCAGGCCGCGAACTTGCCGAGGACCGCTTCAATGTCCCGCACTGGATAGGTCAGCAGGATTTCAATGGTCCCAAGTTTTTTCTCCTCGGCCAGGAGCCGCATGGTAAGGAGCGGGACCATCAGCAGGATAACAATCACGACATTTGAATAAAGGGGCCTGCACACCATTTCCGCGGTGTTTATCTGTTCCATGAAACCTGCCCCCCTTTGCATCCCCATCGAAAAAACCACATAGTTGAAAAAGGAGTAGATATTGTAAAAGAAGAAACCGGAAACCAATAAAAACAGGGCTATCACCACGTAGGCGATGGGGGAATTGAAATAGGATTTGAATTCCCTCTTGAAAATCGGGAGAAAATTACTCACGCGCGGCCTCCTTCTTCCTTGGTGACCAATTTGATGAAGATATCTTCCAGGCTCATCTCCAGGGGCCTCATTTCAAGCAATCCTATATTTTTTTCCACGATGGCCTTTGCTATTTCCTTCCGGACGTCATATCCTTTTTCGGTTTCCACGATCAGGGATTGCGTCCCGTGTCCGCTGAGTTCCCCATCTTGGTGGATGGCCTTTACTCCGTGGATGGCCCCTATTTCGCCAAGGACCTCATCCGCCCGCCCTTCGACTTTTATGAACAGCCTTGAGGTCTTTTCCAGTTGTTCCGTGAGTTTGTCAGGGGTGTCAACAGCAACGATCCTTCCATCGTTGATTATGATTATCCGCTCGCAGAGCTGGCTTACTTCCGGCAGGATGTGGGTGCTCAGGATGATGGTCTTTTCCCCGGCCAGGGATTTAATCAATTTGCGGATCTCAATGATCTGCTTGGGGTCCAGGCCGGAGGTGGGTTCATCAAGGATAAGCAATTCCGGATTTCCGATCAGGGCCTGGGCGATTCCTACCCTTTGCCTGTAGCCCTTGGAGAGATTCTGAATAAGCTTGCCGGCCATGTCCTTCACGCCGCAGGTCTCGATGATCTCCTCAACGTGCTTTTTTCTTTCACGCCTTGGGACCCCTTTCAGTTCAGCGGCGAAGCGGAGGTAGCTCCTTGGGGTCATGTCGCCGTACAGCGGCACATTTTCCGGAAGGTACCCTACCCTCTTCCTTACTTCCAGGGATTGGGCAAAGACGTCGAATCCGGCCACTCTGGCGGTCCCGCTGGAGGCGGGAAAAAAGCACGTGAGTATCCGCATGGTGGTGGATTTGCCCGCGCCGTTTGGTCCGAGAAAGCCGAGGATTTCCCCCTTCTCGACCCTGAATGATATATTTTTCAGGGCCGGGTAAGGTCCGAAAAATTTGGATAGGTTTTCAACTTCGATCATTAGAAAGTCTTTTTACCACTAAGCGCACAAAGCAAAGTAAGGGCACGATGCATCGTGCCCTTACAAAAATATCACAAAGTTTTTCTTCGTGTTCTTCGTGAATTTTTTGTGCCCTTTGTGGTGTTAATAGTTAATCCGCTTCTTCTTTTATAGGAAGGGCTAGGAGAGCGCTGGCCGATTTATCATTGGCGAAAATCTGGATTTTCCCTTGCTTGAGTTCTTCTATGGCCAATTCCATCAGGGTATTCCCTTTTGACTCCACCATTGCAGGAGCCCCCATTTCCAGTTGGCGAACCCTGTCGGCTATGATTCTGATCTTAACGAATTTGTTGTTTAACTGCAGATCTCTATATTCCTTCTGTTCCTTTAACGGGTCTTTCTGCTCGCTTAACTGGGATTTTCCCATTGAATTTCCTTTCTGTTGGGGTTTATATTATTACCTTCCCCATTATAAGCTATTATTTGGTTTCTTCAAACTCCGCGTCCACTACGTCATCTTCCGTTTTTTTCTTTCCCGCGTCTCCAGAAGAGGAAGGGCCATGTGTCCCGGCTCCCGCGCAGCCTCCACCGGCTTGCTGGGCAGAGGACTTCTTATACATTTCCTCGGCCAGCTTATGCGACGCCTTGGTCAATGTGCCTATGGACGCCTTGATTTTTTCGACGTCCTTGGAGTCCAATGCCTTTTTAGCGTCCGCGATGGCTGCCTCAAGGTTCTTGACGTCGGCCTCAGGCAATTTGTCCCTGTTTTCGTTAAGGGTCTTCTCCGTTGTGTAAATCAGGGAATCCGCCTGGTTTCTTACCTCAACCTCCTCCTTGCGCTTCTTGTCCTCTGCTGAATGCGCCTCGGCGTCCTTGACCATGTTTTTAATTTCATCCTCTGACAACCCGCTGGAGGCTGTGATGGTGATTTTCTGTTCCTGCCCCGTGCCGAGGTCCTTGGCCGAGACATGCACTATGCCGTTGGCGTCGATATCGAATGTGACCTCGATTTGCGGAATTCCCCTTGGGGCAGGCGGGATGCCCACCAGATGAAATTTGCCAAGGGTCTTGTTGTTGGCGGCCATTTCCCGCTCCCCTTGAAGCACATGGATTTCCACGCTGGTCTGGCTGTCCGCCGCTGTGGAAAACACCTCGCTTTTTTTGGTCGGGATGGTGGTGTTCCTCTCTATGAGCTTGGTCATCACGCCGCCAAGGGTCTCGATTCCCAAGGAAAGAGGGGTAACGTCAAGGAGCAGTATGTCCTTGACCTCTCCGCCCAGGACCCCGCCCTGAACGGCCGCGCCAAGGGCCACAACCTCGTCCGGATTAACGCCCTTATGCGGCTCTCTTTTGAAAAGGTCTTTTACCAATTGATGGACCTTTGGTATCCGCGTGGAACCGCCCACCAGAACGGCCTCATGGATCTTCGAGGCGTCCAATCCGGCGTCGGACAATGCCTGCTTGCAAGGTCCAAGGCTCCTTTGGATCAAATCGTCAACCATCTGCTCGAACTTGGCCCTGGTCAGCCTCATGCTAAGGTGCTTCGGCCCGGAGGAATCAGCGGTTATAAAGGGAAGATTGATAGTGGTCTCCAGCGTGGTGGAAAGCTCCATCTTGGCCTTTTCAGCCGATTCCTTGAGCCTTTGGAGGGCCATGTTGTCCTGGCCCAAATCAATCCCCTGGTCTTTCTTGAATTCCGTGATCAACCAGTCGATGATCCGGTGGTCCAGGTTATCGCCGCCCAGATGGGTGTCTCCGTTCGTGGCTTTTACCTCCACCACGTTGTCGCCCACTTCGAGGATGGATATGTCGAAGGTGCCTCCTCCGAAATCATAAACGGAAATGATTTCATCTTTTTTCTTGTCGAGACCGTACGCCAGGGCGGATGCGGTGGGTTCGTTGATTATCCGTTTTACATCAAGTCCTGCGATCCGGCCGGCATCCTTGGTTGCCTGTCTCTGGCTGTCGTTGAAATATGCGGGAACGGTTATTACAGCCTCTGTCACTTTTTCTCCAAGGTAGTCTTCAGCCGCCTTTTTTAGCTTTCTTAGGATCATCGCGGAGATCTCTGGCGGAGAGTATTCCTTGTCCCCGGCATGGACCTTTACGTCTCCGTTGGAGGCCCTGCTCACTTTATAAGGGACCATCTTCATCTCTTCTGATACTTCATCGAACTTTCTTCCCATGAACCGTTTTATGGAAAATACGGTGTTTTCAGGATTGGTGATGGCCTGCCGCTTGGCCACCTGTCCGACCAGAATTTCCCCGTCCTTGGTAAAGGCCACTACAGAAGGGGTGGTGGTGCTGCCTTCCTCATTGATTATTACCTTAGGCTCTCCGCCTTCCATGACAGCCACAACGGAGTTAGTTGTTCCAAGATCGATCCCGATAATTTTTCCCATCAGCTTCCCGCCCTTTCTGAATAAAAAATTAGTAATAATTTAAAAATCCAAATTTTTCGCTGTTTTTATATAAGATTGAGTTTTGGGAATGTCAAGAAAATTTTCCATTGGGACCTCTTGCCCTGTTCCAGGTTTATTTGATAGTATTGTTTTGTGCGGCTAAAAATGATTTTTTTATAAGGAAAATGCTATGTTTGGCATAGGCATGTCTGAATTGATGGTTATCCTGGTAATAGCCTTGATCTTTATCGGCCCCAAAAACCTGCCGGAAATCGCCAAGACCCTTGGCAAGGGCTACCTCCAGTTCCAGAGGGCGTTCCGGGACATGAAAGGGACCATAGAGGAAGAAATAGACGAGATAAAGAAAGAGACGGAAATATCCCTGGATAAGGAAATATCCCTGGACAAGAAAGAAAAAAAGGAAAAAACGTGATATGGAACACGGATGGCACAGATAAAACGGATTTACGCGGATAAATAAAATACTTTTAAAAATCCGTGCTGATCCGCGCTTTCCGCGTTATCCGCGTTCCATTTCTTTTCCTGAAATGCCCACGATTTTAATACCACCCTCCAGTTTTCATGAAAATGGCTGAAAAAGAACAAATCTCCAATGCGCAGGAATATAAAGTCCGGCGGATAAAGGAAGATGAAAAAATCCCCTTCACTGCCCACCTTGCGGAGTTAAGATACCGGATCATCGCCTCCGTAATCGTGGTCATGCTGATGTTCTGCGCCTGTTATTATTTCATTGATATTTTTATCCACATACTGGAGAGGCCAGTCAAGTCCGCCGTTCCTGACCTGAAATTGACCTTCCTTGCCCCGGCGGAGGGTTTTTTCGTGAGCATGAAGGTCGCCTTTTTCTCTGGAGTTGTTGTGTCATGGCCGGTGATCATTTACCAGGCATGGATGTTCATATCCCCGGGCCTTAAAAAAAACGAACGTAAATACGTCTTCCCGTTCGTTATATTCGGGACCCTGCTTTTTTTCATCGGGATTTCGTTCTGTTACTTCATTATCCTCCCATTAGGCCTGAAGTTTCTGATAGGTTTCGGCCAGACCTATTGGTTGGCCAATATCGCCGTGGATTATTACCTTTCCTTTTGCATGAAGCTTTCCCTGGCCTTCGGATTTGTGTTCGAGCTTCCCCTGGTCCTGGCCCTGCTCGGAAAAATGGAAATAATCACATCCAAGCAATTGAGAGAGGGACGCAGATACGCTGTTGTCGTGGCCTTTATCATCGCGGCCATACTGACCCCGCCGGATGTGGTCAGCCAATGCCTCATGGCCATTCCGCTTGTTATTCTTTACGAATTGAGCATTTACGTGGTAAGGGCGATTGAGAGAAAAAACGCGGAGACTGAAACAGCGGCGGAGGAGACCACATGATACTTGTTAAATTGAAAATTTAAAATTGTAAATTGTTGGGTTTTCCAAATCTTCAATTTCAAATTAACAATTTTCAATGTTTTTCATTATGAGCCAAACCAGGGTGCATCTTAAAATCACCGGCTACGTTCAAGGGGTTTTTTATAGGGCCACCACGCGGGAAACCGCCCTCAGGCTTGGATTGAAGGGGTGGGTCAGGAACCGGAGCGATGGTTCCGTGGAGGCTGTGGTTGAAGGGGATGACTCCTCAGTGGACAGTTTCATGGAATGGTGCAAGAAAGGCCCTCCTGGGGCCACCATCCATGACATGGAAGTCAGGCGCGAAGAATGCACTGGAGAATTCACCAGTTTCCAGATCAGGTACTGATCAAGCCTTGCTTCCTTAGTAAAGCTTGCGTACACTTTTATTTTTTTACCGCGGAGACGCAAAGGCACGGAGAAAGGTAAGGGCACGATGCATCGTGCCCCAACAGCTAAAACATTTTACAAAAAATCTCTGAGCCTCTGCGCCTCCGCGGTTCACATTCTGGATAATTTAGCTTGAAATTTCGGCAGAACCACCTCGAACCTGGTCCCCTTCCCTTCCTCGCTTTCCACTTTAATAGTCCCGTTATGGGCGTCTATGATCTTCTTTGTGATGGCCATTCCAAGGCCGGTGCCCTTACTTTTCCCATAGGTGGCGAAAGGCTCGAATAAGGTCTTTATTATGGAATCCGGCATCCCTTTCCCATTATCTGATAAAATAATAAGGATATGGTTTTTGTCCTGGGATTCCGAGACCTCCACCACGAACTCCCCTCCCTCCTCCAAGGCGTCCAAGGCGTTTCCGGCTATATTGTAGACCACCCGTTCGATTTTTTCCGGATTTATCTCCATCTTGCCTGTGTAATTGATCTTGGGGACGAACTTGACCTTCTTCTCCTTCATATCCCTTTCTATGAACAAAAAAATCTCCGAGAAAAAATCCAGGCAACTGGTCTCACGCCATTCCAATGTATTGTCAATGCCCTTGGCAAAGTCCAGCAGCTCCTGCGCCATGTTCGTCAACCGGTCCACGACCCTTATTATGATATTGCTGAATTCCTTGTTCTTGGGGGATTTATTACCTAGCATTTCCGCGAAGCCCCTGATTGAGGTCATGGGGCCTTTAATGTCGTGGATTATATAGCTGGCCATGTTCCCCACCGCGGCCAATCGTTCATTTTTGATGTATTCCTGTTCCAGGATGGAATTTTCAATCAAGACGCCGGCCAATGACGCGAACATGACAAGGACCTCCTCATCCTCCTTTATAAATGAGACTGCTTCCTTATTCAACACTTGCAGCACCCCGATGAGTTTCCCCTGAAGGTTTTCCATTGGGACGCACAGCAGGTTTTTTGTCTTGAACCCTGTTTTAATGTCGAATTCCGGATTGAATAATTCATGGCTGTAAACGTCTTCTATATTCATGGTCTCCCGCGTCCGGGCCACATGCCCCGCGATTCCTTTATTGACGCTGAACCTGATTTCTCCTATCTCACGCTTTTCGGAAACCTTAAGCCAAAGTTCCCCGGTTTTTGGGTCATGAATAAAAAGGGACGCCCTCTCGGCTTGGAGAATTTCGCTCGTGCCCTTTAATATGGCGGCGAGCAATTCATCAAGGTCCCTGATGCTGGACATCATCTCCCCGATTTTCAGTATTCGGGATATTTTAAAATTCCTTTCCCGCAGTTGCCTGGTCTGCGCGTTGACCATTTCGCTCAACTGTTCATTCCTGGTCTTTAGCTCTTCCGTCAGCCTGTCCCGCAGGGTTTGCGCATCAATTTCGATTTTTTTCCTTTCCAGGGCCTTCCCGATAGCGGCGCCGATTCCAACGAAACCGTACTTTTTGGAAACGTAGTCGTCGGCCCCCAATTTCATTAGCTTGACAGCTATGTCCGCTGAACCTATCATGGTCAGTATGACAATGGGCATGAACGGGCGTTCTTTTTTAATTATTTCCAGCGCCTCGTCTCCTTTCATGTCCGGGAGATAATAATCCAGGAGGACAATGGAAGGGGGGTCTTTTTTTATGGCTTCCAGGGCGTCTCTTGCCGTGCTTACGCATACAATGGAGCATTTTTCCACGGTAAAGTAATCGGCCAGCTTGGCCGCTGTTCTCTTGGCCTCCAGGGAATTGGACTCCGCTATCAGCAATTTTATTTTTCCGTTTCTGGATTGAATGTTTTCCGACATAGCGCTACGTGGCCTCAACCAAAATAAATTTCTCTTGAAGCATTCAACGCGGATTGCCTATATATTTTCAGGAAATGCCAGATATATAATAGCCTATCCTGAAAAAAATAAAAACCAACAAAAAACATTTGCAATTTTTATGAGGAAGGCAGGGAGGCATGAATTTTTTTAGCTACCGTTAACGAGGTGTCGTGAAAAACAGCTTCACGCTCAATTGCAGGGGAAATCACATCCCCCTTGGTCCCCCTTCCTAAGGGGGAATTAAAACAGAGCCCATTTTAGGGGCGTTTCCAGCATTCCCCCTTAGCAAGGGGGATGTAAAAAATAGCTAATGAGGCTTTCTCTGGCTTTTCATGGCAACCCTGTAAGCGGTTATAATTTTTTTATTTAAAATGTGAGAGATGAATTATCGGAATAGGCGGATAGTATCTAAAATAAACCAAGATATTTTACATCAAATTGCCTTGGAACTTCCCACCAAATTCATTGGAAAGGAAATTATTTTTTTCGATGAAATTGATTCCACTAACAATTTCGCCAGGGAACTCTTTCACAAAAAAGAGGGAAGGGTTAAAGAAGGGACCGTCATAGTGGCTGCTACCCAGACCAAGGGGAGGGGACAGTTTGACAGATCATGGCATTCCCCGGACCAAGGAGGGGCCTATCTTACGGTAATCCTTACTCCGCCTGCCGGCATGGGAAAATTCCTGCCCGCCGTTTCCCTCGCCGCGGGAGGGGCAGGAGCGGAGGCATTGGAAGATATAGCGCCTGTAAAGCTTTCCCTCAAATACCCAAACGATATATATTTAAAGGGAAAGAAGGTGGGGGGCGTCCTGGCGGAGAATCTTCAGGGGACAAAATACGGGCTTCAAAGCCATTTCGTTATTTTAGGAATAGGAGTCAACCTTTATACCAGCCCTTCTTCCTTTCCAAATGAGATCAAGGAAACCGCTTCATCCATGCTACATCTTTCCGGCTATATGATAGAACCGGCGCAATTCATCCGCGGGTTTTGTATTCAGTTGGAGAAGTGGTATGGATATTTTCTGTCCGGAAATTTCAACCGAATTATGGACTGCTGGAATGAGCGAATGACGGCAATACCGGAAGGGGCAAAGGAAAAGCTGCAAGACTTGCTGGAATTCAAGAGAGCTGGCAAGCAAGTGAGGAAATAAGAGCCAATGGCCAACTCCCACGGCAACTGTCAACCGGAAACAGCGTGAAAAAAACGTTCTCCGCCGTCCGCTCTCAGAGGACGCCTCTAGGCGGGAGGAGTTTTTCAATGAGGGCCTGGAGTTTTTCGATGAGGGATTTCAGGAATGAAAGCTCCTCCTTTTGCGCCTCAAGGGAGGTTTCTATCTGGGTTAGTTTCTTCTGCTGATTCCAGAGTATC